>VHDE01000168.1 GCA_016871515.1 Verrucomicrobiota bacterium | reverse complement strand
TCAACGACCCAGCTCGCAGGCGGCGTCTTCGTCCAAACATTCTGCTTGGCGCCGCCACTTCCCGTGGTGATGCCTTCTTCGACATTCGGACCAAGCGCCAACGAATTGAAGTCTTCGGAAAAGATTCGAGACCCACCCGCTGGCGCGGCGGCAGCACTTATGAGCTGAACGGCATTTATTGGCGCTCGGGGCGGTGAACCGAGCCCAAAACCGCCGGCGGTCGTAGCTTCAATCTTGATCGCATTAGCCTTCAGGCCGCCAAAGACGATGTGAGTGCCTTCGCCGTGCGTCCCAGTCGGCGGAGGAACAGGCACTTGAACATAGTTTGTGGGACGGTTAGGAGATTGAGCTCGCACATAATCCTTTAAGACCGCTCCGCTCGCCGGATCAACGATGCGGTAGCCGCCGCCCCGGGCGTTAACGCCGCCAAGCGCATAAACAATCACGTCATATCCACCTGATGTCAGTTGAGGCGGAATATTGGAAACGGTGACACTGGTCGTCGTAGCATTGCCGGTATCAAGGTACCCCTCCAAAAGGTTATGATGCGGTGTGCCGACGTCGAAATTGGTGCCGTTCGGCTCTCCGCGAGTGCCTGATGCCCAAGTGCCATTGGAGCCCCACACGACGGCCACAGCGGTGGTGCTGGCGCCCGGCGCATCCGCAACTATGGTACGGTTCGTCCCATTTGCGCCGTTCAGATTGTTCCAATTCGCCTGCACTGCCAGTGGCGCGCCCGCAAGGGCATTCGATGCCACGATGCCTCCGGCTTCGTTCGCGCCGAAGTTCAGGCCGATACCGTACCGCGCGATAGCCGGCAGGGCTTTTAATTCCAGCTCGTTCGGAGTGAGCGCACCCTTTGAATATTTCAGCCGATCCAAGTTGCCCACATATTGCAGGCCACCGGTAGGCTCGGAGCCAATATAGAACACTTGTTCTGTGCGGGAGAAGTTAACACCGCTCGGATTAGCGGCATTTCCATTATAATTGGTTACGGTATGCCCCAGAACTCCATCTACGTAAAAGCGAATCTGACGGGCCGGGCGATCATGCACGACAGCCATGTGGTGCCAGCCACCGTCATTCGGAATGGCTGCCTGGGACGCTTGATCGACGATTCCCAACGTAGTGACAAATGCGGTGCGGTTCGTGAAGACCGACGCCGAAACCGCTCCGCCTGGACCGTTGTTGTAGAAGAAAACAGATCGCGCTGCTGGCGTAGTGAATTTCAACCAAGCCTGAATCGTAAAGGACGCGTCGCTCGGGTCGAGGGCGAGGACCTTCGCTGGATCCGGAACGGCCACTCGCTGTCCTGCGGCGAACTGGAGCGAATAATCGCCTCGAAGGCCGGAAGGAGAGTCCGCCGAGAAGGTTGGCCTTCCGACAAATGCGCCAGTCAACTTCCCATCTCTGCTCGTCACCGCAGTGCCGGAACCTTCGTTGAAATCAAATTCCATCAAGGGCTTTGTGCCGGGTGTCGTCAATTCCACGGTATTAGGCGCGATCTGTTCCGCGGATAAGATTGGGAAGGCGTCGCTGATCTTATAGTTCGCCGTGTTGGTCGCAGTCGCGCGGGAAACCGCTTCAGAGAATAACACCGTGACCTTGTTCGGCCGTGTAAAGGTATTTGCTGACACTAAGGCCGGGGCCTTGGTATCGGCATTGACAGTCAAGACAGCTCCGAGGCTGAAGAGTTGTCTGCCGGGTATCGATGCCAGCACGACGTACAGGTCACCGTTGTTCGCAGGCGTCAGCGGAGGTGTGGTGTAGGAGCTGCCTGCCGCGCCTGCGATCAATTCACCATTACGAGCCCACTGATAGGTAACGCTTACGTTCGTTGACGTCGCTGTGCGGCCCGTTGCGAGGGCCGTGAAGGTTGCGGTTGGCGCCGGTGTCGCTTCGGGAACCGTTACACTTTCCGGCTGCCGGGTGAAGGTGATCACGGCGCCAACGGGATTCGCCGCAGTCGATAAGAACGCGCCAGAGATCGGTGGTGAACCGTCAGCGGGCGGATTTGCCTGGCTCGGCAGTTTCCAAGCCACACCCAAATTATCTCCGCCGCCGCCTTCCTTGTGCAATGCTTCAATATAATAGCGTTTGCCTGCGGTCAGCGTAATCGTTCGCGGAGTTGGCCATTGGCTTTCGGCAAATTGATCCGAGCGCTTGGCGGCTAGCGTGCTGCTGCCTCCGGAAGTCAGCCATTGTCGGCTGTTGGACCACGCAGCCTCACGAGCAATCAGTTTCTTATTGGATGGATTTTCATCGGTGCTCAAGTATAACTCACCATTGTCGTCGCAACTGATAAAGAACACATAGTTCCCAGTTTCAGGCGCGGTCACAAAGCCTGAGACTCTCTGTCCGTAGTTATCGGCGTAACTGGTTGGGGTCTCGAAGCTTGGAATCAGCTCGACGACATTTGGCGTGTTGGGGAAGGATGGGGCGGAGGTCAGGTTGGCAATCGCGCTGCCGGAGATGCCGGTATAAACCTCACGCAGCAGATAGCCGTTGGACACCACAAAGGAGGTGAACGCCACCGAACTGTTGGGGGCAATAACATTTCGTGCCGAAGAGATGTCCCTAATGCCACTGACGGTCGCCGCATAGGTTGTCCCAGGGTCCTGCTGCGACGTGCTCAAAACAATGGACCTGCCATCTGCGCCTAAACTGGCTCCTGTCACGTTCAAGCCCGCTATCGAGAGGCCGGTCAAGACAGGCACGACCTGACCTCGGATTTCACCGCCTGGATTGGCAGCGGTGTGAATATTGATGTACATCAATCCGTTGGCGAGCCAGTTAAACTGATCCGCCGTCAAAGTCACGCTGCCAGCAAGCGTGCCGCTGGCGCCAAAGGCTCCGCCATTAAACGGCGCGAGGTTAATTGCGACGCCTGCTGCTGCCTCAGCGCCAGCCGGTGCATGGAAATGCGCTGCGGTAGCCGTGGCGCTAAGGCCTGAGTAGGTGATATTAAACGTGAGCGTGTTGCCGGCCAGCGTTAAGGTTCCCCTTCCCGTGGCGGTGGTGTTCACCGGATTAGGCCGTTCCGCCGCGCCGGTCAAAGTGGCGGTGTAATCGAGCGCGATTGGCTCAGAAAAATTCAAAGTGGCATGAGTTAAGGACGGAGCTCCCCTGGCAGAATCCAGCGTTGGCACTGCAACATCTGGCGTTACGCTCAAAGCGGCCTCAGCACTTGTCGCGCTGCTAAAGGCATTCTTAACCTCGACGCTGTACTTAGTTCCACTCTGGGCCAGCGCCGCGGAACTGACAGTGAAACTTGGGCCGGTCGCTCCGGCAATCGCTGTTCCGTTCGCTCTCCATTGATAACTGAAAGGTGGCGTGCCTGAGGCATCCACACTAAACGTGACCGACCCCAATTCGCCAGATGTCACCGGAGCAGGCTGCCTCGTTAGCGTGACCGCGCCAGAAGGTATATGCGATGAGAGGAATGCACCTGAGATCGGTGGGCTGCCTTGGGCAGGATCCGTCGTGACTCCAGGCAATTGCCAAGTAACACCGACACTGTCCCCGCCACCGCCTTCGTTGTGGAGCACTTCCACAAAATACTTCTTGCCGGCTTCGAGGCGGACGGGCGCTGAGCGATTTTCAGGATTGGTCTTATTGCGTCCACCCGCGTTCGATCCCGGCGTGCGCCATTGGCGCGCGTTGTTCCACTGCGGTTCGGCTGCGATCAACCGCCTGTTCACTGGATTTTCATCGGTGCTCAAGTACAAGCTGATTTCGTCATCACCGCTGACATAGAAGATATAATCGCCGGTGAGCGGCGGATGGATGTAACCGACGAATTGAGAACCGTAATTGGCGCCCGCTTCATTGCCTCCGTTCGGCGGATATTCAAAATTGGGCTCGAAGCTGACCGAAGTTGGATTGTTTGGGAAGGCAGGGTTGTTGGTGACGAAAGCGATCGTAGCGGGATCGGCTGCATATTGCCAAAACCTGCGCGTAATGAATCCCTGCGATTGCAGAACAGCCAATCGTGTGGGATTCGGCGTGATCACGTTGCCCCGCGCAGCGCGGTCCGTGACATCAGCAATGAACAACGAGTAGGCCGTGGCCGCATTCAATGTAGACGTTGTCAGGACGACCGTGTCGGGAGTGGCGCCTAGGACAGCGCCAGTAATGTTCGCGCCTTGGTTCAGGACGTAGTTAGCGAGATTTAAAGCACTGGCTTCTCCGACGGGCTTCGAAAACGTCACGACGATTTGGTTCGCGTTGCCGCGCGTGCTGGCGGTCTGCGCGGCAGGCACGGTTGTGTCGGCGGTAACGGTTACTTTTGCGCTCTTACTAACGGCAGTCCCACTGGCATTGCTCACTTGAAGCGAAATGGTGGCGCCATTGTCGGCAAAGGTTACCGGGATAGCAGCGGTGCGGTTAGTTGCACCCGGAACAGCAACGTTGCTTTTTAGCCACTGATAACTAAAAGGCCGGGCGCCATGGGCTTCTCCGGTGAACGTCGCGGTGGTATTCTCAACTGCCGTGGCATCGGAGGGATGACCCACAACGGAGGGCATTGGAAGTGTTGGGTTAGCCCACTGGATTGCGGCATCGAACAGCGCAATGCCCGAGGCGTTTACTGCAACTCCGCTGTTGTCGGTCAACGGCAATCCAATGCGGCGTTCGGGGGCAGGCCGACCGTTGGCCATCACGTCGCCGCGTTCGAATCCGAACAGAATGGCGCGCGCGTCGTTGCCGACTTGGCGGCCGACCACGATCGCTTTTGCTCCAGCGAGGCCCCAGGCAACGTCTGTGGCAGCGGAAAAGATAACATTGGTTCCGGCGCGCAAGCCGCGGGCTAACGGATGACTCGCGTTGACGATATTGATATTGGTAACGCCCGTCTGTGCTCCGAAATCGGTCGCCGCGGTCCCAGTCATTCCCAAATCATCGTAGTTGGCGCTTTCCCAATTGATCAAAGGAACGACGGAATCGCGGAACTTATGCACACTGTCGACAAGCAGGTCGCCGGAACTGACGGTGGACGAAACCAGAATCAGATTCTTGCCATCCGCATTCGCTGTTTGAGAGTTAGGAGCCGTGACACCGGTCACGGTGTAACCGAGAGTGACGAGCCGGTTTGAAATCGCCAAATCACTGACGGAAGGCGTAGCCCCATGAACGAACAGAGCTTGCAGCGCAGGCGTGGCTACGGCGGACTTGACAACGACGCCGTACATGTTGCGACCGGCACTGTCGGCTTGGAGCAATGAGAACGTGCCGGCTGGAACGACCTTGGAATAGACGGACGACCAGTTCTGAATCGAGCCGCCAGGGCCAGTGGCATCGCCGTTTTCATCGACACCCACTTCGTCAGGGACACTCGCGTCACCTCTTCGGTTGCGACCGGTTTGCACCGGAGCAAAGCCTTGGGCATGGAGCCAGCTCATGCCGGTCCAGGTGCTGAGCGGACGGCCAGCTTCGGGTGGATCATCACCACTGCCGTCAGTCAACCGGTTGTCAACCAGGACGAACACAATCGCGGCTTGCGACACGGTAACGTCGAGTTTGAGTTGAGCGTTATCACGATTGTCATTGCCGATCATGATGTATTCGCCCCCGGCGAGATAACTGAGCGCACTGATGGTGACATTCGTCGCGGCGCCGTTCCACTGGTGCTTGCGGTCCACGTACGCGGGCACATCCTCGCCGAAAACCGGCACGAGGAAGGGCGTTAGGAATTCGCCCTCGATGCCGTTGGTAAATGTGATCCCGGTGTATTTGGCCGTCACCGTATCGGTGGCTTCGTTGTCACCCCCTGTCTCGACCACATTGGTAATGATCGGAAGCGAACGGGCGGGTAACGCCGACAAGGCGAGAACTGCAGCACCCAAAAGGGCGCAAGACGAGTTGACTAAGCTGGCGACGGGTTTGGTATTCATGCACTAGACTAAGTTTGAGTTTAACCGCAAAAACTGATTGGTCATTGGCCCTGATAGTTCATACGTGGCTACGAACCAGCGCCGAGGTATGGCCGCTCCTATGCTATGATAATCCCGGACGGTTCCGGCGTTATCTCATAGACCCAGGCAAAGTTGTTGGATTGCGTGCGCATACTCTGTTTCGGAAACACGGGCGTAACTACCGCCCCACTCTCTAGGGAACGGTGCCGATGCAAACACATTTCCTGGTCCATGGCAACAGATTTTTCACAGGAGCTTAAGGGGGGCACATGGCCATTTCAGCTGGAGTTCTGACAATGCCCCGAAGCATTTGGCCATTTGGCAATGCTTAGCGTGAGCTCCGAAGGCGACACCGGCGCGCCAGAGAGTTTTGAGTCGGGTCTGGCGCCGGCAGTTTAGCTTCGGAGCCGCCAGCGATGGCCGCGTGGTTGGCTTGCCTTAAGCCATCGCCGGCTTTACCGCACAAACAAAGAACAAGTCGCTGCTGCGATTAAATGGTTTTGGCGCGGAGCAGTTTCAGCGCCTGGGTGCCCGTCATCTTGCGCTGCCAGCCCGGCAAT
>VHDE01000167.1 GCA_016871515.1 Verrucomicrobiota bacterium | reverse complement strand
CCAGCGTGGCGCGTTGGGCAGCGTCCGTGACCTGGCACAAGAGCCGGTAATGGGTCCGGCGCAATTGTGAGCGCGCGCTCACAATTGGGAAATATCGGTAAAACTGCGCACATTAATAGAGCATGCGCCTTTAACGCCGGTGTCAGCCGCCAGCTTTTTGAACAGCTTCGCGCCGTAGCCCGCGGTCCTTGTCCAACAGACGCGGATTCGGATGAAATCGGACACTGATTCCGAAAATTGTCGAACACCCATTCCGATCCAAATCGGACAGTTGTCGGAGCGAAGCGACGCTTGGGGTTTAGCCATAAGAAACTGTCCGAATTGAGTCAAGATTTTCGCGCTCGCCAGGAACCCATCGGAGGCGCCAGGCGACGAAGTTATTCACAGCGTCCTCGCGCCGGCGATGCGGGCGGCGGCGACGGCTGCCCGAGCGCAAGCTCGCGTCGCAATGTCGAGGTTGAGTTCGAAGTACGCGGGTCGAATAACCTCGGCGATGAAGTGTTGCAACAGCACGGTACTTTGTCTCCTGCTACTTCGGCGAAATTGACTGCAACTGGTCTATTACAAGCCACAAGGAGCAGACCCGATTCCCGCAGACCATGCGCACTCTGAACTGGTAAGTCGGATTAACCGGCTCAAGGAGATCGAGAACAATGCGCCGGGCGGCAGTTTTAGCATCAATGAAGCGCCCGAAAGCCGTAAGCCCCCCTCCCACAACGTGGATGAGGTCTGGATAGAAGTGAATGGTGTGAACGTTCAACTGTCGGCCCAGGCAGGTATCTCAGCCTATCCTCCGAGTTCGGAGGGGTGGCCACATTTCTCGCGGCTCTGAGGCGCCAACTGCCTCTTGGAGGCCGGTTTCGCGTTAACGAACACGGACGCGCCTTCACCGCAGATAAAAACCTCTTCATTGGCCCAAATGATCATTGGTTCCGCCCGATCTCACCCACGGACTGAACCCCAGTTTGGGTCTGCCGTCAGCGTAGTCCGCCGTGAGCAACGCTCGGTTTGCTTCGCTTCACGGGCTGCCGGTCGGCCCTTTCCCCTCTCGACTACGCCCGTTCCACTCCGCAAACCGCGCGCTCCTCACGGCAACCCAAGGCACGCATTCGCGCGTCGCTTCCGTTGGCAGCTTGGCTTACTCCTTCCTGCGCTGCGCTAATCGCTCCACTACGGAAACGCTTCGCTTCCGTCGCCAACATCCCCACTGAAGCGTCTGAAGCTGCGTTACGAGTGGGTTCTTGGTTTGCCAGCCCGCAACGCGCGCAACGAATATCCGCGCCCGTTTCCAAACGGTTCGACGCTCGCGGCAATTTCAAGAACGGGATATCGAACAGTCGCCAAACCGTAAGTCCTATATGTTTGCGCGAAGAGTTCGGTTTCGATGATGCCGGTCCAATCTGCGAGTGAGAGGAACTTCATTGGCTCGCCTGTCACTTGATGATGGGTGCGCTGCTCAACAACGAGGCCGCAGGTTGTGACCGCTTGTCCGACGAAGTTGGCGAGACGGTTCACAGGGCAATACGTGTCCCATGCCACGTCGTCGAAAAGTTCGAGCGGATGTCCGCTGACCGCAAAACCGAAATAGTCGATCTCTGATTGCAGACGCTCGCGGCGCGAAGGCTCGTTGAGCGGAATGCTTGGCAACTGTTCCAATCCCGGTGGCGGGACTAGCCAACCTTGTCTTGATTGAACTGAAGCGCCGTACGTTTTCAAGAGATGCTGAGCCTGCCAGAATTGGCGAGTCCGCGTTTCTCCGAATTCATCGAAACCACCGACATGGATCATCGCTTCAATCTCTTCACCCGATGGTGCGACTCGGTGGAAGAAATCAGCCATCGAAGTGAATGGACCACGTTTGCTGGCCATGAGTATCGCCTCGACAGTCCGTGTTGTGAGTCCCTTCACGTGCGTCAAAGGCACGCGAATGGACTGGCCGTGCGGCACGAATGCCGGTCCGGGTTCGTTTAGGGACGGAGGCAGCAACTTTAAGCCGAGTCGATGGCATTCGAGGACATAGACAATCGCATGGTAAAAGCCTTTACCGTTGGTGAGGACGCCGGCCATAAACTCGGCTGGGTGGTAGCGCTTGAGCCAGGCCGCTTGAAACGCTTCGACGCCGTACGCCGTCGAGTGCGCTTTGCAGAAGGCGTAGCCGCTAAACCCCGAGACAAGTCTCCACACTTCCTCAATCTTTGCTGGATCGTGGCCGCGCGCTCGCGCCGAGGCGAAGAACTCCTTTCCTATCTCCACTACGTCCCGTCGCTTTTGTTTCACGAGCGCCCGGCGCAAGATGTCGGCTCGACCTGGACTCAGCCCGGCGAAGGCTTCGCTGATTTGCAGAATGTGCTCTTCATACACGACGAGGCCGAAAGTGCTCCGCAGACATCGCTCTAACGATGGATGCGGATACTCCGGCTGTTCCATTTTCTGATAACGCCGGGTAAACTTTCGTTTCTTGTCCTCATTGGCTGCGCCGGGACGAATGACGCTGACGATGGCAACGAGCCCGTCGATTTCGCGAACGTTCGTCATCTTGCACAGGCTCACCATCGCCGGGCTTTCAATGTGATGCACGGCGCGCGAACCGCCGCTGGCAATCATTTCCCACACTTCGGGATCTTGCCACGGCTCCAAACCGACGAGGTCAACAGTCACGCCACGTTTCGCGAGCGATTCCTTCGCGTCGCGCATTACGGCCAGCCCGCCCTGCGCCAGGATATCCATCTTCACCAAGCCGACGGCTTCTACCGCGTCCATGTCGAGATGGGTCGTGGCGTAACCTTTGTTGGCAATAAACGTTGGCGTCAGCGAATGCATGGGTTGACGGGACAGCACGACTCCGCAGGGATGCATTTTGGGGTGACGCGGAACGCCGTCGAGAAACCCGGCCGTTTCAATTGCTGTTTTGTAAGGCTCTTCGGTCAGCGGCAAATTGCGGGTTTCTGGATTGGAACGAAGCACTTCGATCAACTGCGGTGTCTCAAACCCGGCCGGCTCCCAGGAACTGCCAAAGCTCCATGGGAAATGTTCCGTGAAACGCCGAACCTGATGTTCCGAGAGACCGAGCACCTTGGCTATATCAGCGAAAGCGCTGCGTGCCTGGAACGTGGAGAAACCACCGACGACGGCGCAGTGCTCGCGTCCATACTTGTCAAAAATGAGCTTCACCACGTCGTCTTTACGGTCGTGGGCGAAATCAATGTCGATGTCAGGAAGTTTGTGAAGAGCCATTCGCTCCCGGTTGAGGAAACGTTTGAAGTAAAGGCCGAAGCGAATCGGGCACACGTCCGAAATTCCAAGGCAGTAGCAAACCAGCGAATCTGCCGCGCTGCCACGCGTGATCCATTCAATGCCACGTTCGCGACAGGTTTGGAGCAAATCCCAGGTGATGAGAAAATAATCCTCATACCCAACCTCCGCGATGATCCCCAATTCCTCTTCGATCTGCGCTTCCGCTTGAGCGAAGGGCACCTCGACGCTGGCGTCAGAAATGATGCGCTTGCCAACATATCGACGCCGCAGCCCATCGAGCACGAGGCGTCGAAGAAAGTGGCTTGAGCGGGAACCATTGGGAGGAACGAATGCCGGGAATTGCGGTTTGCCGAACGGAAAAGCGAACTCGCAACGATTCGCGATTTCTTGTGTGGCATGAATCCAATCTGGATGCCGAGCGCACATTGCTGCGAATTCGCTTGGAGCAAGAAAATGGAAATCCCCGCCTTTTCGCTTATCAGGATGCTCATGTTCCAGCAACGTGAGTGTTCGGACACTTTGGAGAATATCGTAACGGCGACGCTCCTCGGCGGTTCCGTAATGGACTGCCGGACACGCGACGGCACCTTCGCGTTTTAGTGCAGCCTGGTAAAAGCGGCCGGGAAAAAGTTCCTTCAACGCTGCATCAGAACTGACCGCAAGCAATCCATCCGTGAATTCAGTCAGGCACGACCGCTTCAAAGGCTGACGCTGTCTTGCCGCGACAGAAGATTCATCGCCTTCGACGCTCTCGGCGTGACGCGAAAGCAAGCGACAAAGGTTTTCATAGCCGATTGCGTTCGTTGCATACAGGAGCAGCGGATTTGTTCCAAAACGGACTTCAGCCCCGATGATCGGCTTGATTCCGGCAGTCTGAGCGGCCTGAACAAATTCGACGACTCCATGCAAATTCCCCGTATCGGTCATTGCGACAGCGGGCAGTTCGTGACGCTTCGCAAGTTCGACAATCGCGGTGGGCGAGAGGGTTGAGTCGAGAAACGAATAGTAGCTGTGACATCGCAGCGGAATGTATTTCGTTGCCGCCTGCGCGGAGATGATCTGCAGGTGTGATTTCCGCGGCGTGGATGCGCGATCGGATTCCTTGAGCAACTCGCGCGGTGGGTTCCTCAGAATGAAGTCATGTCCACGCAAGATCACCGAATGGCCGCGCGCTTTGCGAAGCGCATCAAGCACGGAAGCAATCCGCGAGTGGGCCTCCTGCCGTTGCGCCGAAACTTCCAGCGGCAGTTCGGTTCGAAAGCGCCCGTCATAAACGTTCGACAGCTTCAGTGAAATCAAGCGCAAGCTGACGCGCCGTTTCCAAGCGCGGCGCAACATCTGATGCAGCCGACCATAAACGTCGGTCTCCAAATCGGTCGGCTCGACCAGGCTCTCGCTCAATTGGTCTTCCGCCATGTCATTGTAGCGGACTTTCACCGTCAGCGTCCGAATGCTGTGGCCGTCCTCGCGCATCTTGGCGAACAGGCTGTCCGCCATTTTCCGCAAAGTGGCTTCAACGTATTCTTCATCGGTCAGGTCAGTTCCGAACGTCTCCTGATGGCTGAAAGTCTTTTGTGGCTCGCGTGCGGGGATCAGCGGGCGTTCATCAATGCCGTGCGCGAATTGGCGGATGATCATCGCTTGGTTGCCAAAGATCAGTTGCAGCATTTCAAGCGGCGTTGCGGCAATGTGGCAAATCTGCGCCAGTCCCGCAGCGTTCAAGCGCACGCTCGTCTTCGGACCGATGCCAGGCAGCCATTTGTTTGGAAGCGGATGTAAAAAAGCTCGCTCCTGTCCGGGACGGACTTCGTTGAATGCGGCCGGTTTCGTCACCTTGGAAGCAATCGCGCTGACAAGTTTGTTGGTGGCGATGCCTTCGCTGACGCTGATCTTCAGCTTCTGGCCGATCGCGTTTCGAATCGTCAGAGCGATTTCAGCGGGCGATTTCTTGTGGTTCGAGGTGAGGTCAAAATAACCCTCATCAATCGAGGTCTGCTCTACATCCGGCGTAAAGTCGTAGGCGTAGGAGAACATCCAGTTCGAGAACTGCTCGTAACGCTCGAAATCGCCGGGAAGGACAATCAGTTTGGGACAGAGCTTGCGGGCTAGCACCGTCGGCATTGGCGTGTAAACGCCAAACTTGCGCGCCTCATACGAAGCTGAAGCAATGATCCCGCGCCGTTCGCCTCCCACGGCAATGGGTTTGCCGCGCAACTTCGGGTCCGCCGCTTGCTCGACGGCGGCGAAGAAGGCATCGGCATCCAGATGGACAATCGTTCGCATGGCGAACAAGGCAGAAGGAAGAATGCAGAAAGAAGTCACTCGCCCCGAGCGCGTTTGTTGATAGTGACGAAAATCGCGACGAGTTCGTTGGTTTCGTCGAGCACCGGCTGCAACTTCGCTGGCGGAAGAAAACCCTCGTCCAAAAGCAGCTCCAACCAATAGCTGGATTCATCAGCCTCTTTCAAACAGTCTCCGATTCTGGCAATAAATTCTGCCTTCGATCGCGCACGATTGGCCTCACGATAGTTTGCGCCCATGGAAGTTCCCGCCCGCAACAGTTGCTTTCCCAACACTTGAGCTGCTGTGTCGCGTGACAAGGCTGCAAACAGTCTGATCACCTGCCTCGCAAATTGCTTTGTGCGGGGCACCAAATCCTTTTCTGCATTCATCATTCTACCTTCTTATTTTTCAAGTTGGCGAAGCACGGCTCGAACCACGCCTTGGATCATCAATTCGTCGGAAGGAATCAGATCGGGGAACTTTGGGTTCTCTGCCTTCAGAAATGGTTTGCCGTTTTTCATGACGAACGTTTTCAGCGTGCTCTTGCGATCAATGAGCGCGGCGACAATTTGCCCAGGACGCGGGTCTGGTCCGTGTTCGAGCACGACGATGTCGCCATCGCAAATGTGCTTCCCTATCATCGAATCGCCGCTGACGCGCAAAGCGAACGTGTTTCGTGTCGGCTTGAAACCGATTGATTCAATCGTTACGGGAATGCATTCATCGCTTTCCTGCTCGCGGTCTCGACCAAATCCAGCCGGTATGGACCCGAACAAAGGAATCTCAACTACAGTGCGGGCGACGGCTGCCAGAGAATCAGCCAAACGCAATGAGCGAGCTTTTCCGGCATCCGAAGTCAACCAGCCCTTTCGGATCAAGGCCTCGATGTGGCATTCAGCCGCGCGTTTGCTGGCCCAGCCAAAGTGCGCCGCCACTTCACGCGAAGTGGGGGCGGAACGCCCGGTATCCAAACTTTTGCGAACGAAATCTAAAACATGCCGTTGAATAACCGTTAATTCACTCATCTAGCCACATGGCTAGTATGCCTCGGCAGGATTGTCAACTCGTCTTCCAGGAGTGAATCATTTTTTTCGCAGATTCGTGAGCCATAGCGACGCCCCAGGCCTCAATTTGAGAACGAGTCATTGCATCTTTGCGGTCGCAATTTTATTTGGATCGCCTCGAGAAAACATTCACCCTAGAAACCGCAGTTGTGAACCACGAAAAACACGAAAGACACGAAATGAGAAGAAATTGCCAAGACCATGGAGTTCACCTGCCCGGTGAAGCCGCCTCCTTGCTGAAGCCCCTCTTCTTTC
>VHDE01000166.1 GCA_016871515.1 Verrucomicrobiota bacterium | reverse complement strand
GGGGACGGCTCAATCGTTGCTGACGCGTTTCTCCAGTGGGTGCCGGCCGAGGGGTGCTGCAGCGTTGGCCGAACAATCCGACCACCGTGCCTTCGGGCCGTTGCTCCAAAGTCCAGCTCGCCACACGCTTGCACGCAGGCTTGGCAGCCGATGCAGCGCGACGGATCGATGAAGAATTCGTAGGGCACGGTTGAATGGTTACATGGTTCCATGGTTACATCGTTACATCGTTGAGGCGCGCGAGTTGGGTGTTTTAGCGATTAAACGATGTAACCCATTTAACGATGTAACCGCCTTGGGTGCCTCCGCCACCTTTTCCACGCGACACGCGCACACTTTGTATTCGGGAATTTTCGAGATCGGATCGAGCGCCCGGTTGGTCAACTGGTTCGCGGCTTTCTTGCCGGCCCAATGATACGGGATGAAGACCCTATCGGGACGGATCCTCTTCACCACTTGCGCCGGCAGCGTCATCTCGCCTCGTCGCGTCGTCACTTTCACAAGATCACGGTCTTTGATGCCAAGTTTGCCGGCGAGTAACGGATGAATTTCGCAGAGCGGCTCGGGGTATTGGTCCAACAAACTGCCGATGCGTCGCGTCTGCGTGCCGCTAAGGTATTGGGAAACCACGCGGCCACTCGTGAAGAAGATGGGATACTCCGCGTCCACGTCCTCGGCGGGCGGGCGGTATTCATAGGCGTGAAACTTCGCTTTGCCGTCGGGATGATGAAACTTGCCGCCCTCGAACAAACGCGGCGTGCCCGGATGCTCCCGCGACGGACACGGCCAAAAGACGCCCATGTTCTGCTCAATCTTCTGGTAAGTCATCCCACGGTAATCGATCGGACCGCCTTTCGACGCCGCGGTGAGTTCGGTGAAAATCTCTTCCGGTTTCCGGTATTTGAAGAACTGGCCTTTGCCGAGCAGATCGGCGAGTTCGCAAATGATTTTCCAATCGAGCCACGCGTAACCAGGTGGCGGGACCAAATTGCGCAGCCGCACACAGCGGCCTTCGCCCGTGGTGACCGTTCCTTCGTCCTCTTCCTGCAACGAACCGGCGAAGACTACGTCAGCGTAGCGTGCGGTTTCGCTCAGGAAGAAATCAATGCACGCGAAGAATTCAAGCTTCTCGAGCGCTGCGCGCGTGCGGTTCGAATCGGGAATCGACACGAGCGGATTGAAGCTGATCGAAAGCAGCCCTTTGATTTCACCGCGCTCGATGGCATCGATGATCTCGCATGCGGTTAGTCCCTGCTTAGGCAGCTCGGCTTCTGGAATGCCCCAGAAATCGGCGATGAACTGGCGGTCGGCCGGCTTGTTGATGTCGCGCCCCCCGGGGAGTTGATTGCACCGCTGGCCATGTTCGCGTCCTCCTTGGCCGTTGCCCTGACCGGTGATTGTGCCGTAGCCGCAGCCGGGCTTTCCGATGCGGCCGCTCGCGAGGACGAGATTGATGTAACTCAGAACATTCTCGACACCCTTCGTATGGTGTTCAATGCCGCGGGCATGCAGCAGCATCGATGTTTCGACCGGGCCCCAGATTTCAGCGGCCTTAATGATATTCTTAGCCGGGACGCCTGTGATCTTCTCGGCGACCTGCGGAGAGTATTTCTTTGCCAAGTCACGGACTTTGTCGAAATCGTGCGTGTGCTCAGCGATGAACTTCTCGTCAATCCAGCCGTGCTCGATCATCACGTGCAGAATCCCGTGGGCAAGCGCGCTGTCACGTCCAGGACGCACCGGGAGGAACAGGTCGGCGGTCCGCGCGATCGGCGTCACGCGCGGGTCGATGACGATAATTCTCGCGCCATTGTCGCGGGCGCGCCAGACGCAGTCAGTCAGGATGGGAAAGCATTCGGCGAGATTTGTGCCGGTCAAAACGATTGCCTTCGCGAGCGGGATGTCACTCCACGGGTTGGCCGCGCGGTCCACGCCGAAGGCCATGCGATTGGCGGCGCCGGCGCTAACCATGCAGAGGCGGCCGTTGTAATCGATGTTCGCTGTGCCGAGCGCGATGCGGGAGAATTTGCCGTTGAGATAGGCCTTTTCGTTAGTCATTGACGCGCCACCGAGAAAGGCAAACGCATCTTTGCCGTACGTCGCCTGGACATCTTTGATGGCTTTGGGGGTCGTGCGCAACGCCTCATACCACGTTGCATCACGGAAACCCTCATGATTTCGGATCAAGGGCGCGAGCAGACGGTCCGGGTGTTCGTTCTGCATGTAACGTTTGACGCCCTTCGGACAAAGCTTGCCCTGATTGACCGGGAATTCCTCCCATGGTTCGAAGCCGATGACTTTGTTGTCTTTGACCTTGAGTTGAATGCCGCATTGCACTCCGCAAAAACAGCAGTGCGTCTTGACGAGCTTGTCCGGTTCACGCGTGTCCCAACCGCCGCTGGGCATGTAACTGGGCGTCGGGCCGTACAACTCACGGTAGCTGTCTTCGGGGAGCGTGAGAGTGGCCATGTCAGGAAAGGAGCAACGGAGTGGTGGAGTGGTGGAGCAATGCGTGCTAGAGGGCAGCTCTCCAACACTGCAATACTCCAATACTCCATCATTCCGTTCGCCTTCATCGTCCCAGGCTCCTCCCCTGGTTCAACGCCAGCAGCCGCCGACGGCAAGTTGGGCAAACGTCCTGGTAGTGAAGTTCACCGCTCGACGTCGCAAAACGGTAATTGAACCCCAGTTCCTCAAGCACGCTTTTGAGATCGTCCACATGCATTTGACTCGCGTAGTCCCCATCGCAGCATCGGCAATGCGCACGCGGCCCAGCCGCGCCGACTGTCGGGTAGCGGGCCACGCACAGCGCGCAGGAGCGCTGGAATATGTGGAAGAGTTTGCCGAAAGGAATGAAAAGCAGCAGTGCCACCACGGTTATCATGTGAACGACCGCCCACAGCCCGTGCCCGCGGCCAGCGAGATATTTGTAGCTCACCGTTAACGCCAGGCCAGTTGCTGTGACGGCGAAGATCAGCAAGAGCGGGAGAATGTCTTCGAAAAAGGTTTGCGTCGCGCGTTCACCAGCGTCAGTGGCGCGCCGGATGCCCGCCATTAACAGGCCGATGAGCACGATTACAGCAGAGATGTTGAGCGCGTTAAACATCACCGCCGCTTTCACGCTGCGAACTTTGAAGCTGTCGACGGCCCAGCCAAAGACGAGCACTCGGTATATCTCTGCGTTATCGGCAAACGATTCGAAGTGCAGCGAGCCGAACACGAGCGGAAATGTGATGGCAAACGCCAAGGTGCGGCCGCCCGAAAGACAGAAGTGCATGATCCACCGGTAGAAGCTGCGCCGAAAAATGAAAGTCTGCGCAACGAAGCCAGTCGTCAACGCACGTCCCAGGGTTCCTGCGCCGCGCGGCAAAATTGTCGGATTAAGCAAGCGCGATTCATGACCCGCATTGAGGCCATGAACCTCGCAGGACAGCGCGTCCCGCCTGTCCAGGTGCACCTCAACGCTTGGACAGGCGAGACGCACTGTCCTGCCAGCAGGTTCATGGAGAAGCGGAATAGGATCGGTGACTTGATCGCTCACATTTGTCAATTCAACTGCACTGCTCTCCGCGGGGGCCGCGTTTCCGGCACGCTGAAAGAGCAGTTGCAGGCCGCGCTTGAAATAGAGCCGTGATGGTGGCCGCTGCGCCCACACCGTGAATCGGTAGCCCACCGCAAAGGCCGCCAGCAGCGATCCGATAGCGTAGCCCGTGAGGGCGGGATCAAAGTGCGCGAACTCTCGAGAACCGAGCGCAATACTCGCTCCGACGACGATGGCAAGCACGAAACCGGCCAGGAATGCTTTGCTGTTCGGCAGGTTCATGAGCTCAACGTTTCAAAAGGAGGAACAGCAGCGTGACGCGCCAGAAAGGATCGGCACGGCTGCCATGAGTCCTTTCTGTTCGGCGGAAAGCTGCAACGTTTCACCGATCTGAACGCCCATCGGGCCCAGAAGAGTCCAGGCCATAAAGGAAAAATCAAAATAGCGAAAGGCGGTGAGGAGAGTGGGCCAATGACCTGAACTTTTCAGTTCTTCTATCTTCATCTTTGCTCGATTGGTGTTTCGTCGTTCTCAAGAATTCGATACTACTCTTTGCAGACTAAACGCTGCTTGTGTGCCAAACAGGATAACCGACCACTCGGACTCAGCTCCTCGTTTTCATGTTTTCGATGAGCTGAATTCATTAATGGACTTTTGACTGCCATGGCTGCGGCGATTCGTGGGCTTTACTAGCGAATCCATTCCGCAGTCATGCGGCGCGCCAGGACAATCGACGGCGCGAATGTCGTGTTGGCTTTTTTCCATCCTGTACACCTTTCTCGCAATAGAGACTTTGAATAAGGCAGAATTTGATCAAACTCGCTGGAGACAAAAGCGCGCGAGCCGGCGGTCGAGGACAATGACGCAACGCAAAGGATTACTGATCGCGGTCAATTTCGCTGCGACCCTCCCATCGGCGATGGCACGGCGCTCTTTGCAGCCTGAAATGTATTGAAACAACCCGCGGAGGAAACTCACGCCGATGCATGGAGCTCTGCTCCAAGCGCACTGCAATTTGACGATGCAGTCGTAGCATCACTGGCTTCGCAGCTCACCGGATGAAAATTCTCCGATGTCGTGTGCCTCGATTTAGCCGGCGTCCGTTCAAGCCGCGTAAGCAAGGCTCAGTTTGTAGCGCAATAAATTATGACAAAACCCTTTGTCCTCTTTGGGATTGGTGCGCCGGCCTCGACAGGCGATTTGGCCCTCGGCAACTTTCCGCTTTTCGCGGATGGCGTCTTCCAGCACACCGCTCAAATCAAAATCGCCGCCGACGCACTCGTGGTTCCGGCAATCCACTGAAAACACCGATTTCGCGTGGCGCACATTCACTTTGCAGGTCAATTCGCCGCATTTTCTGAGACCGTCACTGTCAAAATACTCGAGATAGACCTTGAGCGATTTCAGGTTAGGGTATTTCTTCGCCAGATTGGGAGAGCTGTTCGCGCGCTGATTCTGCTGGAGGCGGTAATCCAAGCGCGGATTCGCTTTTCGGGGTGGTATGATCACTTAGGGGGGGCAGAGTTCTCCCGAGCCAAGTCCCCTCTGCGGCGCCATGACATCGCAGATCAATGAAGCCTCCAGGTAATACGCGCCTTGTTCAAGTCATACGGGGACATTTCCATCTTTACCCGGTCGCCGGTTGCGATGCGCACCCAACGCTTGCGCATCTTGCCGCAGATCGTCGCCAGAACCAGATGTTTATTTGGCAATTCCACGCGAAACATCGTGCCGGGAAGCACTGCTGCGACGACGCCTTCCACTTCGATATGTTTTTCATTTTCCCGATTCATTTTCGTCTTCTCCCAAAGTCTAGTCTGCTCCACAAGCGCCGCAGCCGCCAGCAGACTTCTCGAAGAGGGTCGAAGAGGCAGCGGCCAAAAGAAAAAGAGCGAGGCCCGTTTTTCTCCGAACCTCGCTTGGAAAGCCTCTTTCCAATTAGTAGCGATTGCGGGAGCCGCTATACTCGCGCCGTGGTCCGCGATGACCGCCGCCGCCGCGTTCTTCACGCGGTTTGGCCACGTTCACGGTCAACCGGCGGCCATCAAGCTCGCTGCCATTGAGCGCGTCAACGGCCGCCTGCGCTTCGTCCGCGGTGCTCATGGTGACGAAACCAAATCCGCGCGGACGGCCGCTCATGCGGTCCGTCATCAGGTTAGCCTCGACCACCGTGCCGTGTGCGGCAAAGGCATCCTGCAGATCGTTTTCAGTGGTGTTGAAGGAAAGATTTCCAACAAACAGTTTGCTGTTATTCATAATGATTTTAATTGTCCCTAGACTATGCTCCTTTTCCCAGACTGTTCCCGACCATCGGGTTTAAAATCATCACTGAACTGAGTTCACCTGAAGATTCACCATGCCTTGAAATTGACAAGCTATCTAACGAACGGCTGCAGCTTCGCTCATTTCGCTTAAAAAGCAAGAAATTGTTTTGCCATGGCGCGACGTTCGGTCGACGTTTGCAACAGCCGCGCCATAACGCTTTTCCGGAATCCTACACCTGGCGCAACGGTCCGCACCGGCGTCCACCGCCCCAAGTCAGATTGATTATATGATCTGCACTGACAGCGTTTTGACTCCACTTCGGCAATTCGTTTTTCAAACCGATCGTTGCCCGCAAAAGCACTCGAAGATCTCTTGCACGCACCATCATCGAACCCGGTAAAACTTGGCCGTGCCAGTCGCAGTTACAGTCTGAGGATTGCTTTGGCTCGGCGCATCCGTCCAAGGTCCCGTTACCGCGTCTGCTTGCTGAAGTCTTCCGCTGCCGGTCCATGAAATCGAGATGCCAGTCGTTCCTCTGGATACAGTGAGCTTGACTGCTTCGGTGCTCGGTCGAGTCTCGTCTGGACCCAGTCCGGTTGGTGTGAATGCTGCGTCGGTGGTGACGACAACCTTGTCGACGATCATTCCATCCTCGCGCATCCAAAGATGCAAAGTGTGTTCTCCGACTGTGGTGACATCAAAAGTCGATCGGGTTTCAGGCGTCGTGTCTGTGCCGTTTATCCAGACCAGCGTAGCGCCACCCGGAGCGCGTGTGCCGCAGCAGTCCGGCGAATCAATGTTATCAAGATTAGTTCCGGCCGAATCGAGTTCTGGTTGACCTGCGCGGTACTGCCATCCTCTAACGCGATCGTGATCGACGCATCCAATGGAACAGCAGTTTGACCGGCGTCCGGCGATCGCGAGGCGATGGTAATGGGGACGCTCGGTGGCGGTTCCAGAGCCCATTTCACGGCGGCGTGCTCTTTTTCTTTTTTTTAAAGTGAAGCTGTTTCTTTTCTTTCCTCATTTTTCTCTGTGCGTTGAGCGAGGCCTTGGGAATATCGCAACTAAACTCCAGGCCAGATCGCAGATAGATCGGGCCAGAG
>VHDE01000165.1 GCA_016871515.1 Verrucomicrobiota bacterium | reverse complement strand
CCGTGGGCTGACTCCCAAGCTACCAATTGGGATTGATGGTGAGGTTCCAACAGGACGGCAGGGCTCGTTTTCGGCATGACACAAATCATATCACGCCTGAAATGCATGTCTGGTTATCTATGACACATTACACTAGCGCGTCTTGGTTTTGGCGAACGTTCTGCGGATTGAAAATCCGCGATACAGCAGAGTGAACCTCTCCGTTACGGGCAGGCACTCCGACCGGTGGCACGTGTGGCACGTGGGCACGTCGGCTAATTTGCTCGCCAACGGCAAATGGCATAATTACATTGCGCTTGCCGTCTGTTAGAGCTGCAGATGTTAAGCGGCCAAATCCGGAATACAGCACCAGTCATGTCTCACTTTACCTCGATTAAAACGCGAATGGCTCAAAAGGAGTTTCTTTTGAAAGCGCTTAAAGACTTAGGCTATGCGCCGGTGGAAGGCCCAGTCGATGTGCGAGGATACCTCGGCATTCGGACCAGCGTTGAGGTCAAAATCGCCACGCACAATCCCGAATATGACATCGGTTTCCGCAAGGTCGGAGAGACCTATCAATGTGTGGCCGATTGGTTCGGTCTCCGTGAAATCGATCAAACTCAGTTCATTGATCAACTGATGCAACGGTACGCTTATCACGCCACGCTCGCGAAATTGGAGGAGCAAGGGTTTGCCGTCGCTGAGGAAACGGAGAAAGACGGCCGCATTCACCTCGTGCTCCGGAGAATGGTGCAAGCATGAATGCGAACATTCGATTGAACCTATGAACCATTTCGCTGGCAGGGCGGCGTTGCCGCGCCGCCTTGTTAAACGCGTGATCTTGATGGAGGCGGCGCAGCAACGCCGCCCTGCTTTCAGGTTGACGGAAAGCTTCCATTCACCTTGCGCACGCATTAGGACCATGAACCTGGCACGACAGCGCGTCTTGCCTGTCTCATCCAGTCTTGGTGTGCGCAAATGCAGGACAGGCGGGACGCCTATCCTGCCGCGCAGCTTCATGGGGAGGAGCAGGTTTAACAAACGTTCTTATGGAATTTCACGAGATCGACATATTTATTGAGAAGAACGGGGAGGTGCGGATGGAAGTGCGTGGCGTGAAGGGCGAAGCGTGCTTGACCGCCACGAAGGCTTTGGAGGACGCGCTGGGCGGGCAGATCACCGCGCGCGAGATGACCTCTGAAGCCAGCGAACGGGCCGAGGAACAATCACCGGACCGCCAATCTCAACGCCGGGCGTGAATTTGCGCGTCCATCAGTTTCTGCCCTTAAGCCGCGCCAACGGACCTGGCGTGCGAGCGGTCCTATGGCTGCAAGGTTGCTCACTTGCTTGCCCCGGTTGTTTCAACCCAGAGACGCATCGTGTCGATCACGGCGATGTTGTTACAGTGGACGAGTTGCTCAAGCGCGTCACTGCGCTGCGTGAAGTCGTTGAAGGCATCACGATCAGCGGCGGTGAACCACTCCAGCAATTTGCCGCCGTGACAGAATTACTTCGGCGCATTCGACGCGAGACATCACTGTCCGTAATTCTATTTTCAGGATACACGTGGGATGAAATTATGCTCAAGCATGACGCGAACGGACCCCAGGATTCTTCCACTGCTTCACGGTTTCGGCGTGTCTCTCGGTTCGCGAGCGCGGGACCCGAGTTTCTCAACTATGTGGATGTGCTCATCGCCGGCCGCTACCAACATCATCGCCGCCTCGCGCAGGGTCTGCGTGGCTCCGAGAACAAGACCGTTCATTTGCTCACGAGCCGTTATACATTGGACGATCTGGAACAGGCGCCGGCAGCGGAAGTTATTGTGGGCGCGGGCGGGGAGGTTAGCTTGAGTGGGATTGATCCCGTACGGTGGAAAGTTTGAGAAAACAACATGACCTTTGATCAAGAATTGGACGTCTATCTGCGCGCCAGATTTACCCTGATCGTTCTCGTGACCGCTGAGGAAGAGCGGGCGCTGCAGACGGTGAAATCGGTTTGCGAACGCGCTAAGCGCGCATGCATTTCCTGGGATGTGGCGGATGGTTTTCAAGCGGTGGCTACTTCCGGAAGCTCGGTCCCTTCCGCCCGCGACGCCAAGACGGCGTTGGAGCAAATCGACAAGGCGGAGGGCGAGACGGTTTTCGTGCTCAAAGACTTTCATGAATGTTGGAAGAATTTTGAATTGAAACGGAAGCTTCGGAACGTGGTGCAACGGATCAAATTCTCCAAAAAGTCCATTATCGTCACCTCGCCCGTCCGCAGCATCCCGGAAGAACTTAAGGACGAAGGTGTGGTCGTTGAACTGCTGCCGCCAGACGCTTCAGAGCTCGCGGCCGTTTTAGATCGCCTGACCCAAACCCCTGGCGTGCGCGTGAACCTGACCAAACTGGGCCGCGAAAAATTGGTTCAGGCTGCCTTGGGCCTGACGGCTTCACAGTCGCACCGCGTCTTCGCCAAAGCCATTGTATCGGACGGCGTTCTCGATGATCGTGACATCGACCTCGTGACAGAAGAGAAGAAGCAAATCATCAGCGAAAGCAAGGCGCTGGAATTCTATTCGGTCACGGAAACCCCGGACGATGTCGGTGGCTTGGGCGTGCTAAAAGATTGGTTGCGGCTGCGCGAAAAGGCGTTCACTCAGGAAGCGCGCGACTATGGGTTGCCATCGCCCAAAGGCATCGCATTGATTGGCATTCCTGGAACGGGCAAAAGTCTGACGGCAAAAATGATTGGCGGTCTTTGGCGGCTTCCACTCTTGCGTCTGGACGTCGGCGCTCTTTATGGCGGGTTGGTGGGCGAATCGGAAGAGAACACACGTAGGGCATTGCGTCTGGCGGAAACCGTCGCGCCTTGCATCGTGTGGATCGATGAAATGGAAAAGGCGCTCGCCCAAGGCGGCTTTGACGGCGGCACCAGCACTCGAGTGTTCGGGACAATCCTTACGTGGATGGCCGAGAAAACAGCGGCCTGCTTCGTCGTTGCGACCGCTAATGATATCGCGCGGTTGCCGCCCGAGTTGTTGCGCAAAGGGCGGTTCGATGAAGTGTTCTTTTTGGACCTTCCAACCCAGATGGAACGCAAAGAAATCTTGACAGTGCATCTGACAAAGCGCCGGCGTTTGCCCCGGGACTTTGATTTGGAGCGCCTGGCCCGAGAGTCCGAAGGTTATGTGGGCGCGGAGATCGAACAAGCCATCTACGATGCGATGTATGTTGGCTACAACGATCAGCGGCGCGAGTTCACAACCGAGGACATTTCGGCAGCCCTGAAGCGTCAAGTGCCATTGTCCGTGTCACAGCGCGAGATTGTCGGCGCCCTGCGGAACTGGCTTCGGGAAGGCCGCGCGCAGTCAGCTTCATTCCGCGAGATCAAAGACGCGGAAGAGCAGTTTGTGCGGTTGCAGATGGGTTCGAACTAAATGCACGCGGCGCAGCTTCAGCGATACCGCCAGCGTCTCCGCAGCCAAACTCCGATTTTGGGCCGTTGGTTTCGGTCCAGCGCGGTGCGGGCTCTGGTTTCGAACAGTTCGCCGGAAGCAGTTCGCATCTTGGCCGAAGCATTAACCGATCATTTGGACCTCGGACTGTGCGAAACGATTCGAGGTGCGTTGCGCGGCTTGCGCCGAAGCGAAGGGATTGATGCGGTCTGCGGCGTTTGGCAATTGACGCGACACTCGGCGTTGACCTCACTCCTGTGTGAACGACGGTGGATCGCCAAGTCGCCCATCGATCTGCGTGTGCTGACGGCTCTCAAGACAGGGCAGGGGACAGCCATCTCCGCGCGAGGGCCGGAATTCATTGGACCATTAGTCAGAGCGTGCAGCGATGCCGACCCAGAAATCGTGACACGCGCGCTTGCGCTTCTCGCCACGCTGCAAAACCCGCTGGAAATAGAACAACTTTGCGAATTGCTCGTCCGCACGGATCTCCCTGCTTTGCGCAGAATTGCTGTGGATAAGGGTTATGCTCCTCACGAGGCTGGCCGGCGCGCGCTCTTCTATTTTTTGACCGGACAGACGGAACGTTATGAGGCGTTGGATTTCGACCACGCATTGTTGCGGCGGAAATACGAGACGGGCGACGCAGAAATTCGCCAGCGCATCGCCGCCAGGGTGCGAGTCAGCGGCCGAGTCGAGTTGACGGCGGTACTGCAAGGGAAGCGTGAGAAGCGGCAACTGAGTCAGATGACGTCGCGCGAATGGGAGATCGTGGTCAAACTTCTGGCCGACGACCAACGCTGCGATGAATTGTGGGCGTTGATGTTCGAAGCGCTCCCGGAATGGTCCGCGGAAGCTTTAAGGATTCTCAAAGAGGCCAGCTATCGTCCGCCCAGCGCCTCCGACGGCGCTGTCTTCGACAAGCTCTGCAAGCTGCGCCCGGCGGAAGGCCGGCATCTTTATCTCCTGCTTCCCGTGCCCACCTGCCGAAGAATCCTCAAAGGTCATGCCCAAGGTGTTCGCGCGCTGGCGTTCTCGCCTGATGGCAAAATGCTCGCTACGGGTGGCAATGACATGGTGACGCTTGTTTGGGACGTTACCGACGGGAAACTTCGCGCGACGTTGACGGAGCAAAGCGGCGCGGTTCTCGCCGTAGGTTTTTCGCCAGATGGCAAAACTCTCGCCGTCGGAGGTTCGGATGGCAGGATTCGTTTGTGGGATGCGCCGGCGTTCACTCTGCAAGCCGTCCTCGAAGGCCACACCGAAGCGGTAACATCGCTGGGTTTCTCGCCGGACGGCCAAACGCTTGGGTCGGGAAGTTACGATGGGTCGGCGCGGATTTGGCATGTGCGGGCCCACAAATGCGCAGGGATTCTCAAGGAGCATCAGCGCGGTGTGCTGACTCTGGCCTTTTCGCCGGACGGAAAACTGCTGGCCACGGGCAGCCATGATGAAACCGCGCGCCTCTGGCACGCATTGAGTGGGCAAAGCAAGACCGTTTTAACGGGGCATTCAGGTTCCGTCTGCACACTGGGATTCTCGCCCGACGGAAAAACGCTGACCACCGGCAGTTCCGATGGAATGGTTCGGTTTTGGAACGTCGGTACGGCCGAGCTCAAGGCGACATTGCAAGGCCATAAAGGTTCCGTCATGAGCCTGGCGTTTTCTCCGGACGGCCGCCGGTTGGCCACCACTGGACTCGACAAGACCGCTCGCATTTGGGAAGTCGCGAACCGGCAGCTCAAGTCCACGTTATCCGGCCATGTCGATGAAGTGCATGCGCTCGCTTTTTCTCCCGGCGGCAAATTGTTGGCGACCGGAGGGCGCGATACAAGCGCACGCATTTGGACGATCGCGAGCGGCAAAGCGCTGATCGAGATGACGCCGCACGATCTGGATCAAATACAGAAGTGGTCCGAGGTACTGCCAAATCCAGAAGAAGCGCGGGGCTGGCATTTCGTTGCCGCGTTACTACGGCATCGCTGCCGGTACGATGTCGAGTTGGGTGAGGTTGCGGAACGAGTCTTTCGAGAATTCGATATCGAGATCGAGGACCGGAGCGCGTGAGGCCGAGCGCCGAAACTCGGTCTCTGCGATGAAGCTCATGATCATAGCCCGCTCCCTCAATCAGCGTCGTGCGTGCTTTTCCCAATCACTGAATTCCCAGGCATCCTTGCGTTCGGCGAGGCACTGTTCGGCGAACGACGTTCGCGGACCAATGGTCGGACCACAACAATCCGTTCGTCGATAAGTTCTTGGAGTAAAAATCGCAGCGGAAATCGGCCGAAGGACGCGTTTTGGGCCTCGAAAAGTGAGCCATAATACCTCGCAATGCCCGGCTCACGGCGTTAGAAGGCTCAGAAAACGGCCGCGAAAAACGCGCCATGAGCCCTTTTTCGGCCCTCAATTTGGCCCAACATCATCTCATCCAAGAGATTCTCATGGTCCGACCAGAATGCTCAGCTCCCACACCCTGCTTTAGCTGGGTGTCTGTGAGTTCGGATGATCGAAACCGTTTCAACGGTTTTGCACACGGTGTCAAAACCGTTGAAACGATTCCTCGTGTTTGCTCGTTGCTAAACACCGAGCTAAAGCAGGGTGTTAATGACAGCCTCGCAGCAAGACGTCAACGGATTGTGAAATCTGCATATTCGGGCATCCTACGGCGCGAACGCGCTTCGATAAATCAGCGTGCTCTCCGCCTTTTGGGTGTCCTCGGCCTTTCCGCTGGGACCGTCCGCCAAGCCGAAGTGTTTCGCGCGCAGTTGCACCGCCTTACGGTATTCGGCATGGCCATCAACGAAAGTCAAATTCGCCCCTTGGCTGTGCAGGGTGGAGTAGAGCTCTTTGCTGGCCGATCCACCGTCATGCCAGAACGTGTAGTGCCCCGCGCTGCCGATCCCGAAATCCGTTCCCACGGCGGGCCGGAGCGCGGTGAAGCTCACCAACCACAAGCTCTCCTGCATAAAAATTATTTCCGAGGGATTGCGGACGACCGTCGAAGGAAGTTCCATGACCACTGCATTGGGCAAATAGCTGGCGGCACTGAGTTCGGTCGGGCGGATCGAAGGAATGTCCGCCTTCGAAGCCGTCGGGCAGGTGTACACTTGCGAACTTTTCCTGGCTTCGCCTTGCAAGTAACTCGATATGATGTACAGGCAATTGTTCCGCCAGCCAGCGGCCTTCGGATTCATGAAGTCGAACACTTGCGAAGCTTTCGGCGGCAGCTTTTGAAAATCGCCTTCGTACATCATCAGGGCGAGACCGACTTGCCGTTGGTTGCTCAGGCAACGCGCTTGGCGGCCCTTCTCCTTGGCGCGAGCCAAGGCCGGCAAAAGCATCGAAGCGAGCACGGCGATGATGGCAATGACCACGAGAAGCTCGATAAGCGTAAACGCGAGGAAAGGTGGGCGCGTGCGGTGTCGCATAGCTGAGCGTTATTGAGCCATTTCGAAGGCGCGCATGCAAGGAAAACACTGCCTCGCGGCGCAATGCTTGGGTCTGCCGTACCGCCGGTTTCCATATTTTCAATCTGCGGGTTAGCGACTTCGAGACGTCCTCTTGGCGGG
>VHDE01000164.1 GCA_016871515.1 Verrucomicrobiota bacterium | reverse complement strand
ACCGCTTTCAAAACGGCGATCCTTCAGTGTCTGGCACAGAGCCACCAGCGTCACAAAACCGATCTGGATACCTTACTGACTTTGAACTTCCAAACTTTCGAAAAAACGCAATCTATGGCCGCGTAGAGTATAGTCAGTTAGGACGGCTTATTGGCGGGCCAAGAAGAAAGTCTGCGTTTTTCCTGCCTCTGCGGTGGCTGCGGTGGTTTCGGTACGGAACTCAGCTTGCCGTGAGGCGATCAACTCCCTACTATCTCTATCATCAATGAGCGATGCACCCGCGCTGGCTGCAAATACCTTCCAGACTTTCGCCTTAGATGCATCCCATGAATGATGGGTGTGGCGATGTTATCGCGAGTATGGCAGTTCAAACCTGATGGCACATGAACACTCAGCATCAGATACAACTTGTCCCCGCAGAGCGTATTGAAGAACTAATTCATGTCGCGCGAGAAGAGAAAGTGCTTCTGGATGCCGACTTGGCAAGGCTTTACGGCGTTACCACCGGGAATTTGAATAAAGCCGTCGTACGAAACAAGGGCCGATTTCCGTCCGATTTCATGTTTCAACTGACAGACGAGGAAACAGCAGCTTTGATATTCCAATCTGGAAGATCAAAACAACGAGGTGGCCGGCGGCATAATCCTTGCGTTTTCACTGAGAAGATGCTGTGCCGTGCCGTGTGAGAAGAAAATGACGATTCAACCGAAACCATCAGCCAACTCCAGCGCGGAAATTGTGCGCAAACAGAAGCAATACCTCTGGCCTGCGATCACGAATTATTATCAGCAACCGCTCGTCGCAGACCGCGGGGAGATGCAGTACGTCTGGGACCTGGAAGGGCGTCGCTATTTGGACTTCTTCGGCGGCATTCTCACCGTCTCCGTGGGCCACTGCAATCCGAAGATCACCAGCAAGATCAAAGCGCAGGTGGACCGGTTGCAGCACACATCCACACTTTATCCGAACGAACAGATCGTCGCGCTGGCGGAGAAGATTGCGCAAATTACGCCGGGGAAGCTCGATAAAAGTTTCTTCACCAATTCCGGGACTGAAGCGAACGAAGCGGCCATTTTGGTCGCACGCATGGCAACCGGACGCTTCGACGTCGTGGCGCTGCGGCACGGTTACTCCGGCGGATCCTCGTTGGCCAAGGCTGTGACGGGACAGGCGCCATGGCGAAAGGCAGCGGTCGTGAGCGTCGGGGTTTCGCACGCGGTGAATCCGTATTGCTATCGCTGCCCATTGCATATGAGCTATCCAAATTGCGGCGTGGCCTGCGCTAACGATGTCGAGAACCTGATCCAAACCGGCACAAGCGGTTCCATCGCCGCGTTCATTGCCGAGCCGATTCAGGGTGTCGGCGGTTTCATCACACCGCCTCCAGAATATTTCAAAATCGTTTTCAAGATCGTTAAGGAGTACGGCGGTCTGTTTATCGCGGATGAAGTACAAACCGCTTGGGGACGCACGGGCAAGAAATGGTTCGGGATCGAACAGTGGGAAGTAACGCCAGACGTCATCACAAGCGCGAAAGGATTGGCTAACGGCGTGCCCGTCGGCCTGACCGTGACGACGCCGGAGATTGCCAATGCGTTTCAAGGGTTGACGATTTCAACCTTCGGTGGAAACCCGGTCACGTCGGTCGCGGCCCGGGCCACGATAGAATTGATTGAAGAAGAGAACCTGCTCGAAAACGCGCACATGGTCGGCACGTATTTCCGCGAAAAGCTCGACACGTTGAAGGAGAAGCATCCTTTGATCGGCGACGTGCGTGGTATGGGCCTAATGCAGGGGCTGGAACTGGTGAAGGATCGCCAGACGAAAGAGCCTGCGGCGGGCGAGACCGCACAACTGATGGAGCGCGCGCGTGAGAACGGCTTGTTGATTGGGAAAGGCGGACTTTACGGCAACGTCATCCGCCTGGCGCCCATGCTGAACATCTCGAAGGCTGACGTGGACGAAGCGGTGCGGTTGCTCGACAAATCCTTCTCCGAAGTCCGCAGTTAGCGGACGGTATGGCTCCCCATGAACGCAAAGGCAGGGCGCAATGCGCGAAAAATGTGTTTCGGAGAAGTCTTCCGTGAAGCTCCTGGCAGAACAGTGCGTCTCGCCTGTCCAAACATTGAGGTGCACCATGACAAGCGGGACGCGCTGTCCTACGAAGTTCATGGCAAAGCGAAAACGCTCGCCGCTCAGAATTGGGACAAGCTCTCCCGCTCCTCTATGCGCGCCAGAAATCCAGCGGACGCTTGCACCGAAGGAAGAAGCCGTTAGACTCCGCCGCATGTCTTGGAAGGTCTTGATTACGGCGCGCGCGTTCAGTGAAGTCGGACAACAAGCAGCGGAACTGTTTAAGTCCGCCGGCTGCGAGATTGTGATTCCCCCTAAGTTCGGCGGGTTGAACGCCGCGGACCTCTTGCCACAGTTGGAAGGAGTCGATGCGGTGCTGTGCAGCCCGGACGCCTACACGCCCGCAGTGTTGAACTCACCCCCGGCTGCGCGGCTCAAAATCATTTCGCGCTGGGGTGTTGGCTACGATTCGATCAATGTTCCCGAATGCACCCGCCTGGGAATCGTCGTGGCCTACACGCCGA
Source organism: Verrucomicrobiota bacterium (assembly GCA_016871515.1). Taxonomy (GTDB): domain Bacteria; phylum Verrucomicrobiota; class Verrucomicrobiia; order Limisphaerales; family SIBE01; genus SIBE01. The sequence continues at coordinate 4,620 of VHDE01000164.1, read as the reverse complement.
ACCTGCTTAACGAGACGGTCGCCGACTACACATTTGCTCTTCTGCTGGGCATTGCGCGACGGATTCATGATGGCCATGCCGGGATGGCGAATGGCGGCTGGAAAATTGTCTGGGGCCGTGACGTCTTTGGCAAAACGCTTGGCATTGTCGGCTGCGGGCGCATTGGCCAAGCTGTGGCGCGTCGCGCCAGCGGCTTTAACGTTCGGGTGCTTGGTTACGATGTCGTCGCTTGTCCCGGCGCTGAAAAACTCGGCGTTAAAATGGTCTCGCTGGACGAATTGCTCGGCCAAAGCGATTTCGTCACGTTACACGCGGCGCTGACTCCGGAAAACCGCGGGTTGATTGGAGATAAGCAACTCCGATTGATGAAACCGACAGCTTATCTCATCAATGCCGGACGTGGCGCGCTCGTCGATGAAGCGGCTTTGGCAGCGGCGTTGCAGGAAGGACGGATTGCCGGCGCCGCGCTCGATACCTTCGTTCAAGAACCGCTTCCTGCGAATAATCCTTTGCGTCAAGCGCCGAACGTCTTGCTCACGCCGCACCAAGCCTCGTTCGCCCGGGAAACGGGCGAACGCGTCACGCTCACAGCCGCGCAAGCCGTCGTTGATTTAATGAATGGGCGACGCCCGCAACTCGTGGTCGATCCGGCCGTATTTGCATCTCCGGCGTTGCGCGCTCGTTGCGACAACTAACCGCATGAAAAAAAATCACGTTCGCGCCAAACTCAAACGCGGCGAAGCAAGCATCGGCACCTGGCTGACTTTGCCCGACACAATGTCGGCGCAATTGATCGCCCGCGCCGGATTCGATTGGTTGACGGTCGAAATGGAGCACACACCGATCACGATCGACACCGCCGCCCAAAGTTTTGCAATCATCGCCGCGACCGGACCCGCGCCGCTCGCTCGGATTCCCTGGAACACAGGTGAGAACATTAAGCGTGTTCTCGACACCGGCGCGTGGGGAATTGTTGTTCCGATGGTCAACAGCCGCGCCGAAGCTGAGGCGGCGGTGGCTGCGGCTCGATACGCTCCTTTGGGCGATCGCTCTGTCGGCGGCCAATTGCACGCCGCGACTTTCGGCGCTGATCCGAGCACTTACTACGACCGCGCCAATGATGAAATCCTCGTCGTTATTATGGCCGAACACATCAAAGCTATTGAAGCGGCCGACGATATTCTGAGCGTTCCTGGGATAGATGCGGTGTTCATTGGGCCAAACGACTTGCACAAATCGATGGGGAAGAAACCGGTCTTTGACAGCGATGACAAGGAGTTCGTCGATGCCGTGAAGCACATTCGAAAGACGGCCGCCAAATATGGCGTCGCGCCAGGCATTCATGTGATTGAAGCAGCGACGGCCAAACGCCGCGTCGAGGAAGGATTCCAATTCATCGCTGTGGCCAGTGATGTCGGAATGATGATGGGCAAAGCTAAAGAGATTACGACCGCCTTGAGCATCGGCGCCGGCCAGGCAGTCGCTAAGTACTGAATGAATATCGTCGTTCTCGACGGTTTTACACTGAATCCGGGCGATCTAAGTTGGGACGCTTTGCGTTCACTTGGCTCTTCTGACATTTACGATCGCACGGCGGCGAATGATGTCGTGCCTCGCGCGCGTGATGCGGAAATTGTTCTGACGAATAAAACGGTCCTCAACCACGAGCAAATCAAGAGCCTTCCCAAACTCCGCTACATCGGCGTCCTCGCCACCGGCTATAACATTGTAGACGTCGCCGCCGCACGTGAACAAAACGTGCCGGTGACAAATGTGCCGACGTATGGAACAAAATCCGTCGCACAGATGACGTTGGCGCTATTGCTAGAACTGACACAGCATGTGGGGCATCACGCGCAGACCGCGCGCGCTGGACGCTGGACCAAGAGCCCGGATTTTTGTTACTGGGACTTTCCACTGGTTGAACTGGAGGGCCTGACCATGGGCATTGTCGGTTACGGACGCATTGGGAGCGCGGTAGGCGAACTCGCGGCAGCGTTCGGCATGAGAGTGCTCGCCCACAGCGCGAGACCACCAAAGCGGCCGGCGCCGAATGCGTTATTCGTCAGTTTGGATGAACTGTTTACGGCCAGTGATGTGATCAGTTTGCACTGTCCGCTGACGCCTGAAACGAAGCATTTGGTCAATGCCGCTCGCCTTTCACAAATGAAGCCGTCGTTGTTTCTGATCAACACGAGTCGAGGACCCTTGGTTGATGAACAAGCACTGGCCGACGCACTGAACGACGGACGAATTGCTGGGGCGGGTCTTGATGTCCTCGCCGTCGAACCTCCTCGCCCTGAGAATCCCTTGTTGAAAGCCAAAAACTGTCTCGTTACGCCGCACATTGCCTGGGCCACGCGTGCCGCACGCGCGCGATTGATGGAGACAGCGGTTGCCAATGTAAGGGCGTTTCTCAGAGGCGAACCACAGAACGTAGTGAACTAAATAAAGCTTAGGCCTGTCCCAAAGGCCGTAGCGCGGAGAAATCTTGGTCGTAAAACTTTGTCGAGAACTTCGTCGCAGCCGAGGTTTTCCAGCCTTGTGACAAAGACGGTCGGACAAAGTTTATGACGAAGCTCGGAAGTAATGCTCTATGTCTATGCGCATGCTGCACCATCTTTCCTTCGCTGTGGCCGACCTCACACGCTCTGCTGCCTTTTATGATGCCGTCCTCTCTACTCTCGGTTATGTCCGTGTTTGGACTCATGAAGCCGCCGCTGGATACAAGGAAGGCGCTATTGGCTATGGCTTACCCGGTGCTGAAGACGAATTTGCCATCAGGCTTCGTTCCCAAGCAGTCGTCCCCCCAAGTGAAGGCTTCCATGTTGCCTTTAGCGCGCCTTCGCGAGAGGCTGTAACCGCTTTCTATCGAGCGGCGCTTGAGCAGGGCGGACGCGACAATGGAGGAGTAGGATTTCATCCGGAATACGGTCCGAATTATTTTGCCGCTTTCGTTTTCGATCCCGACGGGCACCCTGTAGAAGCAGTCATCAATAAAGAGGTCTAGAGCGTTTCTCGAAACAGATTTCCGGATAGGCAGGGCAAACCTGCTTGTTTGCCGGAAACGCGGCAGCGTTTCCCTACCTATCGGGAAATCTGTTTCGAGAAACGCCATCGTCGGCAGGACAACGAAAGTAAGACTACGAACAGAACGTGGCAGCGAGTTTTCGTATCGTCGTCATGTTTCGCATTGTACTCGATGGCAATGACAGCGACTTGATCGCTGGTGAACTCCAGACGGTTGACTCCGTGATCCGGACGCGGCATTGCCAATACAATTCGCGGTCCCGAACGAAGAAATCATCGACGTCCGTTTTGCAGGAAATGAGTGCGCGGGCTGCTGGCTGGAAGAGCTCGATGCAAACAACACATTGCCGCTCGCAATGAATGTGGCAACATCCGAGAATCGCAGTTGCTCGAAGAGTGACCGGAGATAATCCATCTTCACTCGGCGCCGGCCCAGGTTCATAGCGCGGAGAAACGCGATGTATTGGTGCATGCGAAAAGCAGATACGGACTGCGCTAGTTTTGTCGAATGCAAAACAAACGGCAGACTGGAGGCTCTGAGATCTGAGCATCGACGCTAAATCGAGACACACGACATTGGCACGTTTCGCCTTTCATTCCAACGTAGGGCGCGTCACTCCGTGCGCGCCGCAACTGCACTAAACGCAGGGTAATCGCCGCATGACGGCGCGCACGGAGTGACGCGCCCTGCCCACAGCGGTTGTGCCAAGGTTGGTTGTTTTGATTTAGCTGCCTTGCGGCTTGCCTCACGCGGATCTTTGGTCCGCTCGGCAAGGATTTTCTTCGCCTTGGCCGGTGCTTCTCCCTGCCTGCCGCGGCCACAGCGATGGCGCGGTTTGCCCAAATGATTAGGTCATCACTCCGCTCCAAAACATCAGCCGCCACTTCATAATAGTTTATCGGGTTCGTCCGTTTGGCCTTTTGATAAACGAAAGGCCCCATTCCGCGCTTCACGTAGGCTGGACGCGTCTTTTCGTTGGTTCTGAAATAAAGGCGTCCCTCCATCAGGATGCCGAAGAAGCGATCCGCCCGATACAAACCATAACCGCCAAACATTGCTTTGGCCCACACGTCGGGCAAAGAGCGGAGTTGATCCAGGACAAAAGCTTTAAACGATGCATTGGCCATGCTGAATCGTAAGATGATGCCGATTTGGCAAAGAAGTAAACAGCATTGACGAGCTTGACGAAGCTTGACGAGCCACCGAGCGGAGCGGACAAAACAGTTGCGGCGCGCTTTAGCAACGGTTACGATTACGCAATCTTTATCAAGCAATCAAAGGATCACACGAATGCGTCAGGCTTTCCAAAGGGTTCTCTCCATCGCGCCGGTTTTACGCTTATCGAGTTGCTCGTGGTGATCGCTATCATTGCCGTTTTGGCGAGCATGTTGCTGCCCGCGCTCGCCAAAGCCAAGGCCAAGGCGCAGTCGATCGCCTGCGTGAGCAATCTGAAGCAACTCTCTCTAGCCTCGCGACTGTATCAGGATGACAATCGCCAAAGATATCCTTGGACGTTTACGGGCACGGCCAATGGCGTCGATCAGACGAATTGGTACAGTTACACGTTTCCCTATCAGCAGACGAAGAAG
>VHDE01000163.1 GCA_016871515.1 Verrucomicrobiota bacterium | reverse complement strand
ACCACCGGAGTCCCACCACTTTCGCCAAAACATTTCACTCGGCAACCCGATCCGCCAACTTTCTACATCGAGCATTTCCGCCAGTCACCCCTCATAGGTCTTACCGCAATCAAAATGAGAACTGCTGAATCGATCTATCAAGCAATTGCAACGGCAATTCGTTTCCGTCAATTTCCGTCATGCGTCACAGTTTTCTTCCTGGCTTCCCTCACCCGCCGGTTTAGTGTTCCGAGCGTCGGTTGTTACAGAACCGATTCGCGATTGTTCGCGGGACTAAGAGTGGACCGACCGCGAGTCTCCCCTGACTATCCAGCCCGCGCCACCATTCGAGGCTTTAGCAAATAGACGCCGACGTTAAGCAGCACAAGGATACCCGCTAATTGGCAACCTAGGCGGACAAAGTCGACGTGATAGCGTAAGTTGGAAGCGTGCTCGTCAACTTCGATCTCTTCGGCAGGTGGATCCCACAATGGACGATAACCAACGAAAGAGCTTTTGCCCACCCCCGTGGTGTCGAGATTATAGGAAAGCTTCCAGGGCGGATAAAGGGCTGACAAGACAAGGAGTATTAGGCCGACGGCTCGGACTACTTTCTGTTTCCCATTCATGCCGTTAGAAGGTTTACGGCAGAACCTGGAACGAGTTAAAGAATTTTTGGGCCTCCGGAGAGTCGAGTCCCTTCGAACCCGCTACAACGATGAGACTGTAGAGCCGCCGATTTACCAGGTACGTCTTTTGCAGGGCCGTAAAGCCGCCGGGCACAGCAAGTTTGAGCTCTCTTCCCGGATAGCGGCCTTGCAGTGTGATCTCGCTTTCGCTGATGAGTTGCCCTCGCAAATCCGCCTCAGCCTGGGCTCTCAGAGAATCGAAAAGCTTTTTCGGCTCAATCTGAACGTCGACGCGACCGGGCTGATCGGCATAGGCGATCGCCAGACCACTGATATTGCTCATCGTTGAGACGATATGATATTTCTTGGCCTCCAAACCTGTGTTGGTCTTTGGAATCTGCTCGACGGGTGTGGAGGGCAGGAGGACCGTGAACTTCCCGCCGGGCGGCGAAAATGGTTTCCAATTAGCCAAAGAATCCTGAGGCGGTTCGCATCCCAGGGCCACAATCATCAACACAGCCACAACCAGGCTCGGGCTGAAACAGGCTAATCGGCGCAGGACGGTTTGAATCATAGGGAGCTAATCGAGACTTATGACATTGGCGTATTTCGCCTTTAGATTTTAACAAAGCAGTTTTAAGGCAGGTTCGCCCTGCCAACCGCGGACATCGATTTAGTGCTCATCTATTCCCGATTGGCAGTCCACTTGGCGCTGTGCTTCGCGCAGTACTCAGCAAAGCTTTCCTCCAATAGTTCGGTCGGGGTTTTGCCAGTTGCGTTCGCTGCCAAGAGAAGCAATTCGCACATCTTGACTGGGAACGTGCACGTGAGGTCGCGCGTTTCAGGCGAGGGCTTCGATTCGGGAGACGCAAGCTTGGATTTCACCGTCGTCGGCGCCGAGTCTTTGCCCCAAACCGTGGAAAAGTAACGACGCAGCATTTGATCGGTCGCAATTCTTTTTTCAAGTTCGACCGCGGCGTTTAGCAAGTTATCAAGGTGCATAGGTTCGGCCTCAGTGGCGAAACTGTGCGGAGAATATCGCCAACAATACAAAACTCCAATCCTTAACTGTGGCGAGACCTCGCAGGAGGAGAGTACGACTTGATCTCACTTGTCCGATAACGAATGAAATGATTGAACTTCAAGGTCCGAAAAGCCTCCTCCGAATTCCCACGGACGACTTCCAAGGTTGTCTTTGAAGCTTCAACCGCATGCACAACCGAGATGACCAAATAACGAACGCCTCCATAATCAATGTTCTCACCGGCCTTGGGGACGAGGGTCACATTAATCGCTGTTTCAGGCGCTTCAGGGAGTTTGAGATAGACTTTCATAGTGAGGACCGGGCTTCAACGTGCTTCGAGCGAAGACTGAACTTTGCGATCAGTTTTGTTCAATGCTCCGGCTTTAATCGCGAGCAGAACTTGCGTGATCTGACGTGCAATCAGGAGCAACCCTCCCATCAGGATGAAACCGGTGCCAATGATGACACCGTTTTGTTTGAAGTTGAGCATGTCCATCCGAATTTCCCTGCCGTCAGACGAGGCTGCGGAAATGGTCATGCAGTAAAGGAGCAGTATCACGCCGCACACGATGCAAAGGCCGCTGCAGGTTGAAAAACTGAAGAACATATTGTGCGGCAAACCTCGCGGAGCTGGGCTGGCATTTTGTGAAACGGCCGTTGGCTGCTCGCGAGGATAAACTATCGAAGGCGTGTATTCCTCCATTTCCGCGCGTGGCTGCGCTCTGGGCGCCGAAAGCGGCGCCGCGGGTTCGGGGAGCTGAGCCGGAATCTTGGGAACAAGGGGTTTGGGCGCAGAAATCTTGAGCGTCAATTCGGAAAGCGGCTGCCATTTGTCCATCTCTTCGAATCTCGCGAAGGCGGTTTGCGAATTGATCTTGCGCGCCGCCCAGAGATCGTAAATCTGGCCAATTGTGTAAGGTCCCTCCACTTTGCCATTGAGTCTAAGGTAATAAATGCCTTCGTTCATCCGGCGGCGAGGGATAATGTGCGTTTCGGCGCAAAGCCAGGTTTGATTTCTCCGTCAATCAGTCGAAGCTGTGATCCGCTCCCGTTGACGAGACTGAGCACCGGGAGCTTCAAAGTCTTCATAGAACGCTATCGTTTCCTTCTACGCTGACAGTTGATTTTCGCAAGCCCAAATTCCGGCCGGCCCAATCCCAAAAGATTCGACGGCACTCACACGAGTATTTCACGAATGACATGCCCATGCACATCCGTGAGCCGCCGGTCGGCCCCATTGTGGCGGAAAGTAAGCCGCTCGTGATCGAGGCCGAGTAGGTGCAGCACCGTGGCGTGAAAATCATATACGGTCGTGACGTTCTGCATCGCGCGCCGGCCGAAGTCATCCGTCGCGCCGTAGCTAATACCGCCGCGCACGCCAGCGCCCATCATCCAGCAGGTGAAGCCATCCGGATTATGATCGCGGCCGGAAGTGCCTTCTTGATGTGTGGGCATGCGCCCAAACTCCGTCGTCCAGAGCACCAGCACGTCTTCGAGCATTCCCCGCTGTTTGAGGTCGGTGAGCAGCGCGGCAGTGGGCTGATCGAAGATTGGGCAATGCCGCTCGTAATCAGGCTTAAGCGTTTTGTGCGCGTCCCAATTCAGCAAACCATCGACACCCGAGGCCCGAGAGGCGCAGTATACACTGACGTAACGGACGCCGCGTTCGAGGAAGCGCCGAGCTAGCAGACAATTCCGAGCGTAAGCGGCCTTCAGAGAATTCAGATCATCGGTCCCATACAGGCGATGAATGTGGGCTGGTTCAGCGCCAAGGTTCGTGGACTCCGGGGCGGCCAATTGCATGCGGGCGGCCAGTTCGTAAGCGGCGATGCGGGCGCGAAGTTCGGTGTCGCCCGGATTGGCTAGCGCATGCTGCTCGTTCAATTTCTGGAGAAAGGCGCGGGTCGCAGCGTCTTCGGTGGCGCTAAGGCCGGCGGGACGCTCCAAGTTGCGCAACGGTTGTTGGGCGCTCAAAGCGACGCCTTGCAAGTGCGCCGGAAGAAAACCGTTGCTCCAATTGGCTTTGCCGTTGGGCGGTTCGCCACGAATGTCCGGCATGGCAACAAAGGCAGGCAAATTCTCATTCGCGTTGCCGAGGGCATAACTGATCCACGCGCCGGCGCTGGGAAATCCTTCACGCGCGAAACCGGTATTCATAAAAACGCAACCCGGCCCATGCGTGTTGGTGCGCGAAGTCATCGAATGAATGAACGCGATGTCATCCACGTGCTGCGCCAGATGCGGGAGCATCGACGAAATCATTTTGCCGCTTTGCCCGGCGCGAACGAAAGGCCACGGACTTCGCATCAGACTGCCATTCTTGCCTTGGAAGCTGACCATGTTTTCTTCGCCAGAAAGCGGTTGGCCGTGCCGTTTCTCCAGTTCGGGTTTGTGCTCCCAAAGGTCCATGTGCGATGTCCCGCCTGGACAGAAAATGTGCAAGACCTGTTTGGCTTTGGGCGCGAAATGAGGCAGGGCAAGGGAAGCTGCGCTGCTTCGTCCGGTCGCGCGAACTTCTAATCCACCGAGCAGACGTGTCAGTGCGACGCCAAACATCGCTGTTGTCGCGTGGCTAAGGAAAGCGCGCCGATCCAGCACGCGTTGCAGCAAGGCTTCAGTAATTAGTTGCACGTTCCCCTCTCCCTAACCCTCTCCCCATCCGATGGGGCGAGGGAATCACTTATTGATGAATGCGTCCGCAGCAGGCAATTCTTTTCCCTCGCCCCATCGGATGGGGAGAGGGTTAGGGAGAGGGGAACCTTTGAGCACATAGCAACAGCTCACTCCACAAAAATGAATTCGTTCGCATTGAAGAGCGCCCGGCAAAATGCGGTTAACCCATGCTCGCGCACAAGTGCCATAGCGTCTGACAACTCCTGCGCCTTTGGAGTTCGATTGACCGCCAGTTCGAAACCGCGACGCACCTGAGCATCGATCTGACTGCTTCCGCACTCGCCTTGGAGCCGTTTTGCGAAGGCCGCCGCCATATCGAGCGTGAACGAATGATTGAGCAAAGTCAGCGCTTGCAAGGGCGATGTCGTAGACGCCCGGCGCGGAGCCGCAAAGGCGCAATCGGGCAAATCGTGGTCAGTCATTAAATCGACGACCGAGGCACGTGCGTTGTGATGATAAACAGCGCGACGGTGCGTTTCCGGCCCATGCCGATCGAGCGGCAGGTAAGTGGCCACGTTGTCTTGCAAATAGCGGTAGAGTTGAAAGCCGGGTCCGCCCGAGACCGAATTGAGCGCACCGGCAACTTTCAGCATTGCGTCGCGAAGCTCTTCCGCGGCGAGCCGGCGCGGCGGAAAGCGCCACAGCAATCTTGAACCCGCATCCACTTGCGCGGCCTCCGAGCGCCAGGCAGCGGATTGCCGGTAGGTTTGGGACAACATGATCTCACGGTGCAGCGGTTTGAGTCTCCAGCCGTGATAATGCAACCGCTGCGCCAGCCAATCGAGCAGTTCAGGATGTGTCGGTTGGCTGCCGAGCTGGCCAAAGTCACTCGGCGTATCCACGAGCCCCACGCCGAAGTGATAATGCCAGACGCGATTCGCCAAGACTCGCGCCGTGAGCGGATTATCCTTCTGCACGATCCAGCGCGCCAAAGCCAGACGCCGATCCTCTTCCCGCGCCCGCGGAGAAAGTTCAAAGCCGGCCGTGACGCGCTCGAGCGTTGACAGGCTGCTGGGTTTGACTTCGGCTCCGGCGCGTTCGGGATCGCCGCCTTGGAACAAGCGCGTCGTCTCTGTGGTTTGTTCGAAGCGTCCGGCCCAAACCTGAGGCAATGGCGGCACGGCATTGGCAGCGGCGCGGGCGGCGTTCAATTCGCGTTGCAATTCGTCCCGGCGGCGCAAGTCATCGCTCGTCATGGCGGCGCGGAGTTGTCTTTCGCGGGCGAAAGATTCATTCAACGGCGGCCGGTTGCGTGAGTCAGCTGCTCTTTTCCAATCTTTGCCATCGCGCGATATCTCCAGAGTGTATTCGCCGACGAACACGGTTTCACCGCTCGTTTCCGGCAAGGCCTTTTGCCGATCGGCCGAAAACGTGACGCGGTCGATTCGCTCGATTCGAGGCAAAGTGATGGTCAACGCTCCGGGGCCCGGACTAATCCAGCGCGCGCCATACGCGCCATCGATGACCAACGACGGCGCGTAAGCCTCGGCGAAATCTTCCGCTCGGCGCGTCGGTGCATCCACCGTCGCCCCGTGTGACGCAAGTGCCGCATTGCGGGGGTTTGGGCTGGCCGTCCAAACTTCGAATTCATCAATGCGGGCGTTTGAGCCGCTGCGCGGATCTCTGTTGTTCGATTCAATAACAAGACGGACGAAACGAGCCTCCTCCGGCGCGAAGCGATCTTCTGTGAGGTGCGGATGAACCGCGGGCAACGCAAACGAACGGGCAGTTGCGCTCGCGGCGTTTTCTCTCTTCAAAATGGGTGGCTCGAAATCCTTGAGCGCGGTTTCGGCAGCGGACAGGCGGTCTTGCAGAGGCTTTAGCTTTGCCGCGCGCTCGCGGCGTTGCTCGGATGTCGCCAGGACGCGTTCACCATGGTGCACGCCAGCAAAGATGGCGTAGAACCGGTAATAATCTTCCGCCGTAATCGGGTCGAATTTGTGATTGTGGCAACGAGCACAGCCAACCGTCAGGCCGAGAAAGGCGCTGCTCGTCGCCGCAATCATGTCGTCAATTGTATTCGCGCGAATGACGCGGGCCTGTCGGGCATCTTGATTGCCGACATCGTCATAGGGGCCCGCTACTAAAAATGTGGTCCCCACTTCGACGGCCGGATCGCCGTGACCGATCACATCGCCCGCTAAATGCTCGAGGACGAGTCGGTCGAACGGTTTGCCTTCGTTGAATGAGCGGATGATGTAATCGCGAAAGGGCCAGGCGTTGCGAATGATTTCGTTGCGTTCGAAGCCCCGGCTTTCGCCGAAACGAACGACATCGAGCCAGTGACGTCCCCAGCGTTCGCCGTAATGCGGTGATGCGAGAAGCCGGTCAATCAGCAATTGGTAACTATTCGGTCGCGCGTCATTGACGAACGCTTCGGTTTCTTCGGGTGACGGCGCCAGACCGAGCAAATCGAAGGCCGCTCGGCGAATGAGCACGCGTCGTTCTGCGGGAGTGGATGGAATAAGTCGATGCTTGGCGAGTTCGGCGAAAATAAAGCGGTCGATGGGATTGTCCGTCCAGGCTGCGGGCAATCCAGCCGATGATGGCGGCCGCGGCGCGGCCAATGGGCGCAGCGCCCACCAATCGAGAGGATCACTGCGGTTTGTGGCGAATGTTGCTGGCAAACCTATTAGACCGGCGCAGAAAAGACCAAGGACCGCTGCGGGGGTGCAGAGACCGCGCGGCGTTAGGTCAGGCTTCATAGGTGTACTTTCCGCGATTGCCGTGCCGGAGTCACGCCAGAATCGAATCGCAAATTGCCGGCAAGGTTTGCGATTAAGTTTGCGACAAAGGCTCGCAAACAGTGCTTCTGGAACAAGCTATAGCCTCAGAGATCCTGACCTCAACCGTGGGTCGGAAGGTTTGGGCGGAAGGAAAATGAGACCAAAGTCAAAGATTTTCAGACTGGCGGCCGCTGCCCATTGGGGATAAGAAGCTGGGCATGCCCCA
>VHDE01000162.1 GCA_016871515.1 Verrucomicrobiota bacterium | reverse complement strand
AAACGCAATGTCCTTGAAACATTGCGCCAACCACTCGAAGAAGGCCGCGTCACAATCTCGCGCGCTGCGGGGACGATGACATTCCCATCGCAATTCATGCTGGTGGCCGCGATGAATCCAACAGGTTTCGTTGCCTTTTTGTGAGTTCTTCATAAGAAGGCATGTATGAAAGGGTTATGTCCACTTCGTCGCCAGTAACAACGATCTTCTCAGTGATACTTTCAATCAGTTGGCGGCGTTGCTCTGCGGAGAACTTGGGCCAGGAATTGTAGAGGTCCGTGGCTTCGGCAATCACTTCGTCTGCTGAAATTCGATTGATCTTCAGGGCGTCCAGTTCTGCTTGCAATTCAGGCAGCGCCTTCGACAGTTGCCGTTCGCGTTCTTCCAACGGTCGATAGAGGGTCCCAAAGCCTTCGGGTACGATTTGGTTTTCGATATACAGCCGATAGACCTTCTGCATCTCTGCTTTAACGGAATCGAGTTGCCGGGAATGCTCGGCGACGCGGCGTTCAGTTTCGGTCAGGTGTGCATCCGCCTGTTCCAAGTGCTTCCCAAGTTTCTCACTCGACACAAAAAAGGACCGCAACTGTTCCCGAAAGATTGCCTCAATATCCTCCATCGGAATTTTGGTTCGACATTCGGGGCAGATGTATTTAGGGGAACGGGAAAAGACATACATTTTGTGTCCGCACCCGCACCAGAGCAGCCCCGCGAAAAGATGAATAGTTTGAGGTCCGGGCGGCTTCTTGTCCTTACGCTGTCGGATTAGGGCGTTGCACTCGTTCCAGAGTTCTTCAGAAATAATCGGCTCGACATGGGTGTGAATCCATTCTGATTCCGGTTTGAGATGGAGCTTTCCTGTGCTGTCGCGGTAGGTGTGATTGGCACGATACAATCCTTTGGCGGTCGTGTCCTCAAGTAGCCGGAGCACGGTCGTATCGGTAAACTTGGCACCTTTGCGGGTCCGATACCCGATTTCATTCAGTTGCCGGGCGACGCCTTTCATGCGCTTGTTCTTCACAAAAAGCTCGTGCATGTGCTTTCGGATTGGAGCTTCCTTCGGGTCAATGACCAACTTGTTGTCCTTCCATTGATAGCCAAAGGGCGCGGCACCTCCCAAACTCTTGCCAAGCTGCGCTCGAATCTTGATCGAAGCTTTGACTCGGTCGCCGATTTCCTCGCGCTCCCATTGAGCCATTGCAGCAATAATAGTGTAAAACAAGCGTCCTGCCGGGGTCGAGGTATCAATGGATTCTTGGAGTGAAATCAGGTCCGCGTTATGAGTCCGAAAAAAGTCGGAAAAGTCCAAGAGCTCGCGAGTATTTCTTGCCAGTCTCGCAAGCTTAGAGAATGCGAGGCCGGTAATGTGTCCTCGCTTCACGTCGTCAAGCATCCTCTTCGCTTCCGGATGTTCGATGACCGATTTTCCACTGACGCCGGAGAGATCATAAACTTCTTTGACATTCCAGCTTTTGGATTTTGCGTAGGCGCGAGCGCGCTCAAGATGGTGCTCCGGGCTTTCTCCTTTGGCTTGGTCTTCTGTCGAGACTCGAATCCAAATGCCAATAGGCTTTGAAATCTCCTTAGTGGATGGGGCCGCTTTCATGTTCCTAATGTTGTAGGTAAATTGCATACAGAACGCAAGAAAAATGTAGCTAAATTACCTACAATTGTGTAACTCTTTTCTGGATGAAGAATCGCGACATCTTATCTGAAGCGCAGTTGGCGACGTTGGCAAAACGATACCGCGAAGCGGCGGGCAAGACGAGAGCGGAAGCAGCTCGGGAGATGGGCGTCAAACAACCCTCGATCTTTCACGCCGAAGAAACACCTGAGCAAAGTTTGATCAAGTTGAGGATGCGGATGATCGACCATTATTCGCCCTTCAAAGTAAACGGGCCGGGATTCTGGCTGGAGAAAAAGTGACTTTCATTTCTTCGACCTTTTCCGCTTTTTCATTGTCTCGGCAATGATCTTGACCATGCCCGCTTCTTTTTGTTTCCGCTCCTCGTCCGTCAAGGAAACCTGTGTGGTCTTCACCTTATACTTACCGAGCGTAAGAGATGGCTGTGTTCCCGTTTGTTTTGTGGTCAGGCTTTGAAGATGGGCGATGAATGCTTCGGGAAGATAATACGCAACGCATGATGCCTGTTCGGAAGATAGGCATCCCAAAACTGCCTTTTGAATCCTCTCTAATCGACTTTCTTCAATACAAATGATGGCGATGTTCGCAAATCCGGCACTGAGTCGATTGATGACAAGGCCGACTTCGTGGTCAATGGTCGTGCTGAAAGAAATCTCACAGGCAATCGAGAGATCGTCTCTCTGAAGCACGAGATCGACGCTCCCGCCAGGGACCTCCTTCTCAATCGTTCCATGAAAGCCGAGTTCTTCGGCGGCCCGCTTCAATCGCTTTTGAATTGCCGTGTGCTGCGCTCCGCCTCGGCCCGATTCAGCAGGGATCGAAGACGTGGCCGATTTGGCTACCGGCGGACTTGGAACCACCGGCGGCGGCAATGGAACTTCCGCATGGAGTTTAGGGTTCGTCTCAAGCGGCGCTTGGGGCGGCATCGGAGAAGGTTTAGCGGGAGCCGAAGGCTCCTCCGCCAGCTCTGCCGCCTGCGACCGCAATCTCGCTTCTATCTCGGCTCTCGAAGCGCCATACCTTTTCCTCGAAACCGTAATGGCTTCTGTCCTGGCCTGCGCCGCCCGCTCCGGCGTTGGCCGAGGCAACATGGGAACAGTGATATTGAAATCAAAATCGCCACGTTCCACTCGAACAATCGCTTCGCCGGTGCTCAGATTTTGCAGGTCTTTTGCTTCAAAGAATCCGAAGCCTTCACCTAATTTTCGGGCGTCATCATCGCCGACTCGAAAAACAATACGTGTGTAGGGATTCGAGATAACCGCGCTGGCGACTTCGGAATCACGCTGAAGTTGCCGGAGTTCCTGATGAGCGAGCGTAAGACCAAGGCGATACTTGCGTGCGCCGGTCAAAATCTCCGCCATCGAAGGAGTAATGAAGTTGTGGAACTCATCGATGTAGAGCCAATAATCCCGCCGAGTTTCCTGAGCCATGCTTTGGCGACTCATCGCAGTCTGTTGGAATTTTGAGACAAGAAGCGATCCGAGAAGGAAGGCGTTTTCCCGCCCGATTTGCCCTTGGGATAATTTGGCCAGGAAGATTTTGCCCGAATCGAGGATATCCCCAAAGTCGAGTCGGTTTACCGGCTGCGATACCATGTAACGAATCGATTTCGGAGAAAGAAACGTTTCGAGCCTTGTCAGAACGGGACCAATTGAGCGATTGCCGGAGAGCTGTGGAAAAGTCTTCTTCCAGTAGAAGACAACATCAGGATCGGCAACTGTTTTGAGAAAATCGGCACGGTAGCCGGGATCAACCAAAAAGCGGCGCATGTCGGCCAGTGTGCCCCCTGTGTTGCTTTCCAAGAATGCGAGAATCGCATTCTGAAGAACACTTCCCATTTGATCACCCCAACTTGTAGATAGTCGCTGGAAAATTGATACGAGATCGGAAGCAAGCAGTGTCTTTTCCAAGTCACTGTGCGCGGAGAGAATGTTGAATCCAACGGAATATTCTGCATCTGCCGGATCAACCAAAACGACATCCGCCACCCGTTCGGGCGGGACCAAACCGAGTATGTCCTCAACTAAGTCGCCGTGCGGGTCAAGCACACCAACGCCCTGGCCATTCTCGATATCCTGGCGGATTAGGTTAAGCAGCAGGGTCGATTTTCCGGTTCCGGAAGCGCCCACAACATGCACGTGCCGCACCCGTTCGTTTGGGCTGAGTCTAACGTCCAAGGCCTGCCCGTGGTGAACGTTTTGGCCAAGTAATATGCCACTAGCTTTGGAAAACTTTTCGGGAACGCCTTTGGTCTTTTTCGTGTCGCGGAGCAATTTCGCTGACCGCACCGCGGCCCCCGGCAGATGCACAAAGCCAATCAACTCGTCCGTGTTGAGAAGCATTCCCGAACGCCTTGATTGCCGATTCAGCACGTCCTCGACATGGGAAGCGTAGGGGTAGTCGTCGTTCTTTAGAGGAATCAGTTCATTGCCGAGCGGATCGGCGAATGTGTGGAATGCCCCCGCTAGGTTTCGCGCAATTTCCCATGCGCGGTCGAAATCCTCGCTTTGCGTTGCAACTCTCACGACAGCGGCATAGAGCGGGCGAGATACTTTCTTTCGAGCTTCGGGAAGGAGTTCAGGCGCATTGGCGAAAAAAGCATCGCCATCATTGTCCATGACCGCCCGCATTGTGCTCTCGGCCCACGGCTGACGCACCCGCTGAAAGATCACTTGAACAAGCCCAAGTTCACGGTTTTTCAATCCAGCTAAAGCACCAATGATCCCGACGAAGGGATCGAGTTTGCCGGAAGCTAAACGAAACATGAATTCCTTACCCAAGCCGAATTCCACGATTGCCGACTCTCCGTTGGCCCAGGTGCTCGCGAGTGTTTGACTCGGAAGAAATACGGCTTCGGGGAAAAAGGCTGCGAGCTGCTGCTGAACCAACGCCGCGTCCTGTGACTGCACGGCGAATTGAACGCTAGTCTGCGATGCCAAACCCAAAAGCTCGAAGCTCACGGGCTGGCGACAAAGTGAAAGACTGACTAGAAACTGCTCGAATGCTTCGCGAGAAATATCGAGATCGGCGGGCAACAACGTTTGCAGCTCGATGAGTTCCCGTCGTCCTTCGACGATTTCCGGCTGTGGTTCCTCCGGTTCCTCAATCAAAACGGGTTCGGACCGTTTCTCGTTTTTTCCAAAAAGTCTCCGAAACGAATCTGCAAATCGACTGAGGCCGGTTTCGTATTGTCCATCATCTCGATTAAGAGGTCCCGGCACGAAATGGCCAAGAAAAGGCCGGAATGGAGGTTCGAGTTCGACCGGACCGGGCCAAACCGCCCACCCTCGGCCCCGGCGTTCCCATTCATAAAACTGGCGTGTTAAAAGCTCGGCAACGGTCGGGGACTGTTCCATGAATTAACCTCAACGCAATTCCGGCAGGATGGGTCGCGATTCATCTTCGCTCAGCGGCTTTAGCCCCTTTTGTGTGGTCAATTCCGCGACGGCCTCCTTCACTGATCTGTTCACGGCCTCGCGATACATATTGTGCTGATCTTCGCGGAAATACGTTTTGGGGTGGAACCATGTTTCGTAAATGGGACCGAACCAAGGCAGACCCGCAAGCTTTTCATCGAGCCAGACGAAATCAATATTCGTTCCGAGCCGCATCAAGGACCAAAGCGTAGTGAACACGGTTCCGAATACGACAATCGCGATGATGGGGCCGTATCGAAACAGAATTGGAATAGTCACGGTGGCCAGGATCGTGCCGGCAATAAGGTAGTCCCAATAGAATGCGCGTCGGCGGCGATCAAACAAGCGCGAGGAAACAAAAAAGCCGGAGCCAAATGGCGCGGCGCAAATCTCGGCGACTACTCGCTCGCGGCGCATCTGGTAATACAGACGTTTTTTTGAAAACGTGGTCCCTTCATGGAGAAGAATAAAATTCGCCAAGAGGTCAGGCACTTGCCGCCGCTCAAGGTTTCTTTCAACCGCTGTGTAGAACTCCTTTGGAGAATACGAGCAGTTATCGAAGAGATTGCACCAATATGAAATCGGCGTGTGACGGCCGGACTCCTCGGCCTTAGCTTCGGCGTGTTGCTCAGCCATGAAATCGGCAATAGGTTCTAGGAAACTAGCCATAAGATCACTGCAACTCCTTTTGCAAGACGCTGCGGACATTCGTCGGAATCTCGCGGCGTCGCGCTTCAATGTTCGCCGCTTCCTCAGGAATGAAGAATTTCGGGTTTAGAGGGACATCGATTTTCCCTTGATAAGGTGGAATCGCCCGGCTCGTCGCCATCGTGTAGTCCCAAAACTTTGCATGCACGTGCACGAGATTCGAATCGACCTGACTAGCCAGGATTACGAACTGCTTTCCCGAACTCAGGAGGCCCTTGGACGTGCCGTAAAAGATTAGTGTTTCATCATTGGCCCGAACTTCTTTGGTAACGTTCCATTTGACCAAGGTCTTGGTGACGGCGCGCAGCAACGCATCGCGGATTGTTGGTAAAGATGTTTGAAATTCCCAAAGATGGGCGTCGAATAATTCTGTTTGAGGAATGCTCGAAATGGTTTTGTCGAATACCTGCTTCGCGGAATGCTTTCGGCCAACCAATGCGGCAACCTGGGCCTGTTGTGCCTCCTTCTCAACCTGGCTTGCGAATCCAGGCTCTATCTGGGACTTAAGCGCAACAGCCTCGGCGTCGTTCGGCTTTTCGCTTAGCGCTTGCTCCACACCGGCCATTGCCTTTCGGTAATCGGGTGAATTACTGCCCAGATCGCGCCGTGCGGTAGCCATGCCTTCGATATAGCGGAGACTTACTAAATTCGTGTTTACGACGACCAAGTTCGTTCCGAGCAGTTCAACGTTCACTTCGGTCGGAGCATAACCGACCTTTTCCAGTCTGAATCGCTGTGGTCCAAGTTTGAGTTCGCTCAAAGTTGCAGGGGTTTGCCCCAATCGCCTGTTGCCACTGTAGATTGCGGCCCCGTCCGGTTCGGAAGTCAATTTTACTTCACCATACTCGAACGCGACGTGGACTTCATTGGTTTGCCATTTCTTCACATCAAGACTGATTTCTCTGACGTAATCGTCGCGCCATGCACGAAGCTGATAACTGCCTAAAGGGAGCCCCATGAGAAGAGCAGGCGTGTCACCATCGGCGTTGAAAGGATTCCGGCCACTCGTCGAAAGACGAAATTTTGCCCCGCTAGGCTCGCTCGTGATGTTTACGCTCCCAAGATTCGCTTTGAGTGCGAACGATTTGGTCTCATTGGGACTGACTTCAACTTGGTGCTGTTCTGAAAGGTGGTCGAATATGGTCATGACATGATAACTGCCCACCGGGACGGAAACGTTGGCTCCTGAAGAATTCGTCAACGAAAAGCTGTGATGTGGTCCGATGAGTCGCACAAGCCTAGCCTTTGGCTCAACTTTTAGGTCGAGGATTCCTCTCTTCCATTCCAAAGCGATATTGCCGACGATATTTTCCCCATACCAAACGAACAGCCGCTTCTCGAATATGCCAGCGTCTGGTATCGACACGCGGAGTTTTCGCCATCCAATGGGGGCGACGCTTCCCGGCTCCACTCTCCATTTGCCGAGCGTCGCTGTGTAAACGGAAGGTTGGGCGGATTTACCTTCGATCCGAACGTCAAAGCGCAGAGTTGTGATAGGAGCGTGCTTTCGGTGATAATCCCAAATGAGGAGGGCGAAGCTGATGAGGACCCAATAAGTCAGCGGACGAAACGCCCGTGACAAACGTTTCCTTGTCGATTCAACGCCTAGTTGGGCAAAGTCTTCGGACATACCACAATTTGAACGCTGCACCCCTGTAATGGGTGAAATATTTGACGAAGTTACGTTCCGACGCGAGAAAAATCGAGTGACGGCGGCATCGTCCGCTCATAGTCAAAGCTCTCTCAGGGGATTGCGCGCATGATCGAGGTGACGGAGGCCGGCAAGGTGCTCTACAAGACCGGGGACAATCGGTTGGGGCGATTCCCCGAA
>VHDE01000161.1 GCA_016871515.1 Verrucomicrobiota bacterium | reverse complement strand
TCAACGACCCAGCTCGCAGGCGGCGTCTTCGTCCAAACATTCTGCTTGGCGCCGCCACTTCCCGTGGTGATGCCTTCTTCGACATTCGGACCAAGCGCCAACGAATTGAAGTCTTCGGAAAAGATTCCAGCCTTGTCGCCCAGCACCTGAATATTGTCGATCGCCCACCACCAATTGTTCGAGGCGTCGAAGTAACCGAACGTCACCGTCATTTCGCGCGCTCCAGCCGGATTGTTGATTGGCAGCACAATGCTTTCGCTGGTGGCGTCGGGATGATAATTCGGGCTCGACGTCGGGGATTCGAAACGCAAAACCTCGACCGGCGCGCCTCCGTCAAACGTCACCCTGACGTTCGCGGTCTGCCGGTCTTCGGGCCGCCAACTCGAGTCGAACTTCAAAATCACGGAGTTAGCTTTCACGCCTTGCAACGAGATGCTCTTGGTCTTGAGGTAAGTCGCATAACTGCCGGCCGGATGACCTTGGTCGTCATATTCGTCGCTGTCAGCAATAGCAGCTGCGCCTTTCGCTTTGGTGAACGCGGATCTCTGTTGGTCATCGACGCTGGCCCACCAATCATTGTCAGCGAAACTCCACCCGGCCCACTCGGTCACGCCATCCTGATCGGTCCCTGCACCGGGAACACCCGAATCATCAATCATCCACCCTGCCGGAGCTGTCTTTGTCCACACTTGCGCGCCCGCCTTCGCTTCATCGACGTTCGGACCCAGGGGGAGACTGTCGAAGTTTTCATCCAACAGAATCAAACGCCCGGCCGTCGAGGGCAAGACAGTGAGCTGTGCGAGAGCACTGGTGGCGGTCCCGACCGAGTTCTTAATTTCAACCGAATAATAGCCGGAATCGGCAACCTTCGCGGACGCCAGTGAATAGGCCGCGCTGGTTGCGCCCGCAACCGCCGTCTTCGCAGTCCCTTGCCCTTTGAACCACTGATAACTCAAGCCAGTGCCAGCGGCTGTAACTTCCAACGAAGCGGCTTGGCCTTCCGCAACTTCGAGGTTCAGCGGCTGCTTGGCAATGATCGGCGCGGTTGCGCCCGCGTTCACCACGACATTGTCAATCGCCCACCACCAATCGTTCGCGGCCTCGACCATGCCAAACTTGATGACCACATTCGTCGCATTGGCAGGATTGTTTAACTGCAACAACACCGCTTCGCTTTGCCGGTCAGGATGGAAAGTTGGGCTGCCGGAGATCGAGTCCCACTTCAGGATTTGCGTCTCGGCGCCGCCATTGAAACTAACGGTGACAAGCGCCGTTTGATTATTGATTTTTTCGCCGTTCGGTCCGGCGGGAAAACCGGTCGTAGAATCGTCGGCAGACGAGTCATCCTGCGCTTCAGGCCGCCAACTCGAAGCGAATGAGAGGAAGGCTGTGTTGGGAGCAATGCCTGCAAGCGAAATGGGTGGCGTCTTGAGAAACGAATTGAAGAAGCCTTTCAAGTGGGTCATGTCATCCCATTCGTCGTTATCGGCAATCGCCAGCGTCCCCTGCCCCAACGAAAACTGGTCGCGCGTTTGGTTGTCCGCTGCGATCCAGAAATCCTTGTTCGCGAAGCTCCAGCCCGCCCATTCCGTGCGCCCATCGAGATCGGCGTAGCCATCTCCGTCGTCGTCGGGATTGTCGGGTGTGATTTGCGTGGCCTTGAATTGGCTGTTGTCGATCGACCAACCGGTAGGAGGCGTATGAGTCCAGGCTTTCTCGAACGGTTCAGTCGCCGCGTTACTTTCGTCTTTGCGAGGTTTAAGGGTTAACCCTTCAAAATCTTCGTAGAACAATGCGGCGGTGAACTTGTTCGTAAAACTCTTCGCGCCAGCCAGACTGTCGGTGTAACGCAGGATCAAAGTATGTTCGCCAATTGAGAGCGCGCCGGCATCCTTCTGAACGGTGATTAGGCCGCCTCCACGCGTCACGGTTCGATTCGCCAGCGCTTGATTGTCCAACGTTAACGAAATTGTGCTGTCCTGGATCGTGGTATCTCCGGGGGCGATGATCGCGCCGACGGGCGTGGTGCGGCTGGCGAACTCGCCGCGCGGTATCCATTGCTCAATCGCGGAAGGAACAGGCGGAAGCGTTTGCGGAACACCGGCAGCCGTTGGGCCAGCCAGCGCGCGCATTTGCGCCTTCGTCAAAGCAACATTGCGGAGCTGAATGCTGTTTACGTAACCAATCGCTCGCTCGTCGTTATTGTCCGCGAACAGCGCCGCCGTGCCTCCCGGCGTCAAAGCGAACCGGCCATCGACCAGATTCGCGACCTTGCGAACGCCCACTTCATTGCCATCGATGTACGATCGAATCGCGCCGGCCGTTCCATCGACGACAAACCCAACGCGATGCCAGGTATTAGGAAGAATCTTGCCGAACGATTGGCCTTTGTTGCCGATGCCATTGTCCGCATTGACGAAAAATTCAGCATCGGCATCGATCAGACCGCCATCGGCATCGATCAACGCGCGGGGTTTTCCATCCGATGCGGCCGGAAAGAGAATGTCCATGACAATGGTCCAATCGTTGACCAACCCGCCGCCGCCATTCGCTGCGGCGGGCGTTGGCATCAGGAACCCAGCGCCGTTGGTCGAGAATCTCATGACCTGCGCGGCCGTTCCGCCAATGTCGGGAATCGTAAGCGCTGTTGTTGTCCCGAACTGAGTCGATTGTTGCGTGGCGCCCGTTGCGCCATCGCCATATTGAAGCGCGCCGCCCGTGGTCGCGGTTAGATTGCCGCTATTGAAGTCCCATTGGCCGGTGGGCTGCGCTTGCAAAGAGACGGCAAGCGAGCAAAGGGCAAAGGAAGTGCCGGTCACGGGCAGTATTCGGTTCATTCGTTTATTCATAGGTTTCCTCGGTCCGTTCGTTCCGTTGTGCTCCTCTCTTACCGCAAAACCCCGGCGCGACGCTAGTTAAAAATCCGCGCTATCGGTTACGAATTGAGTTCAGTCGTGTGACATCGGTGACTATCTGGATTCTGGCAAGTTCGGCAATACTCGAGCAGATAGGGGCGCGGATGCCCACATCCGCGAGTGCCTCGGTGATTGTGCCAGCGCGCGGATGTCGGCATCCGCGCTCCTAATATGCTCCGCTATTGAACGGCCGCACTTGGGTCGCAACCTTGCGCGCATTCTTAATCGACATGGAAATCGAAGGATTGACTCCAGGCGCGAGAATCATCAGTGTTTCCGGCGTAACCTCGTGACAAGCTTCCAGCGTGAAATATGAAACACTCATCGAAAATCCCAAGCGCGTTCAGCCTCTATCTCACCATTCTCGGCATGTTGTGCAGCACAGCCGTCCCCGCTCGCGTCCTCGACAATTTTGACGATAACACCAAGACGGATTGGAAAGACTTCAGCTTTGTGGCCGGCTTTGGGTTGCCTGCGGAATCGAACGGACAATTTCGTTTCGAATTGCCCCCCGCCGGCAAAGCCATTTTCACCGGCAGCCAGAAGAGTTCCGAAGTCTTCACGTTGCAAGAAGGCCGAACCATCGAGTTCCGCGTCGATGTCGAGCAAGCCGGCGCGAAAGATTCATTCGCAGTGCTCGCTTTCATTCCTGCCGCCAGCACCATCGGATCACTTTCCGGCTACGGTCTCGCCAAATCCACCACGGACGTGCTCATAACCAAGGGCATTAACCGTTACTTCGTCGCTGATGACGGCGCTTCAGCACAACTCAAGAACGACAACATCACGCTGGTCCTTGCGCTCACCGCTCAAAACGGGAATGTCATCGTCACCGGCAAAGCTCTCGACAAGGCGAACAAGAACGCGCTGCTCTGGGAGCGAACGGTGGTGGATACTCCAGCCGCCGACGTGCTGGCCGCCGGCCAGGACAGCCCGGCCGCTCCATTCATCACGAGCGGCTATTTCACGCTCTACTGCTATCAGGATTTCGACCGCGCTGCCCCGGAAGATCCTTACCGCGTCTTTTATGACAATGCCCAGGTGTTCGTGACCGACAGCGCCGTCCTCGACAACTTCGATGACAATACCAAGACCGATTGGAAAGATTTCACGTTCGTTCCCGGCTTCGGCTTGCCCAAAGAAACCGGCGGTCAATTCCAGTTTGAACTGCCTCCCGCCGGACGAGCCATCTTCACCGGCAGCCAGAAAACGTCCCGTGTGTTCGATTTGAAAGAGGGCGAGCGGCTTGAATTTCGGGCGGACGTCGTGCAGGCCGGCGCCAAAGACTCATTCGCGGTGCTGGCTTTCCTCCCGACCGCTAATTCGGCTGGAACACTCGAAGGATATGGCTTGGCCAAATCGACGACCGATGCGCTCCTCACGAAAGGGATCAACAAATACTTTGTCGCCGATGATGGCCCCACCGCTCAGTTAAAGAATGACAACATCACGCTGGTCCTGGCGCTCACGGCTCAGAATGGCAGCGTGACCATCAATGGCAAGGTGTTGGACAAGGCGAATAATAATGCGGTGCTCTGGGAACGAACTGTCGTGGACACACCCGCAGCCGATGTCTTCGCGGCAGGCCAGGACAATCCTGCTGCGCCATTTATCACCGGCGGGTACTTTACTCTTTATTGCTACGCGGATTTCGACCGCAACGCGCCCGAAGATCCCTACCGCGTTTTTTACGACAACGCGATTGTTGCAGCGCCTCCCGCAGCTGCGAACACACCGCCCTTGATTTCCGAAGTCACGCCGTCGGAATTCGCCAGCTTCCTGCCCGCTTCGACCCGGATCTCTTTCAAAGTCGCCGACGACAAGCCGCTGAGCGACGACAAGATTTCGGTGACTTTGAACGGGACGAAATTCACCACCGCCAATGGACTGACGATTGCAACCACTGGCGCGGCCAAGACCGCAACTTTGGGAGGGTTGTCGGCGAATGTGAACTATAGCGCCACGCTAACCGCGGAGGATGCCAATGGCGTGACCGCCAGCCAGCCGCTCTACTTTGATACGTTCGCCGAAAGCAATTTTGCTATCGAGATCGAGGACTACAATTTCGAAGCCGGCAAGTTCATCGATAATCCGGTTCCATTGGCCGAAGGGAGCGGCCCGCAGAACAACGGTTACAGCTTGCAGACGGGCGCGCAAGGAGTGGACTTCAACGAAACACGCACTGCGCCACGCGCCCAGGACACTCTTTACCGTCCCAACGATCCTGTGCGGATGCAGCATTCACGCGATAACCCGCGTGGGCGATTCACAAGAGCCGGTGGAACAGACGCCAGTGTTTTTGATTATGACGCAGGCGACATTGCCGCTGGAGAGTGGCTTAACTATACGCGGACTTTCCCAGCCGGTTCGTACGAAATCTATCTCCGCCAAGCCCTCGCTAACCTGGCCACCGGCGAGAGCGTGCTTGAATTGGTCAGTGGCAATGCCAGTCAACCTGATCAAACCACGCGAATTCTCGGTTCGTTCCTCGGCGAGCGCACCGGTTTTCAATATCGGAACTTCGCACTCACCGACGGCGCCGGCCGCAACAAAATTGTCGTTCGCCTTTCTGGCCTTGCAACGCTGCGGCTCCGCCAAGTTACCGCTGATCCAGCGGATGGAGCACGCTATCAGAATTACCTGATCTTCCTTCCTGTTGCGGATGCCGGCCTGCAGCGAGCGACGATCAGTTCACTTTCGCCGGCGCCCGGCGCCGCAGTCGAAACGGTCGCTCCGGCGATCAATCTAGCCATTCGAAACCAGGACACATCGGTGCGCGCGGACACGATTCGCTTGGAACTCAACGGCCAGGCCGTTACGCCAAAGATCACCGGCGACGCCACTGGGGCAACGGTTGATTACATCATTTCTCCTTTGCCCAAGTCCGGAGCCACTAACATCGCGCGAATCAGCTTCAAAGATAACCTCGATGTCGAGATCACCAACCAATGGAACTTTGTCGTGAATTACAAAGCGCTTGATCCCGCAAACCGAAGGGCTGCCCCGGGAGCCCAACGCGGGTTTAAAGTGCGCGTCGTCCAAGCCGCGGCTGGCTCAGGCTTGGCCAATGACCTCCAGCGCGCCGAAGACCAATTAGCCAATGCGTCAGTCCCAAATGTCATGGACACAAATGTTGTCGCGCAAGTGATCAATTATGCCCAAGACTCGCGGACGTCCGGCTTCTTCCCCGACGAAACGCTCGTGCCGGGACTCGAGGAAGGTCTCAACGGAACAGATGATTTCGCGGTGGAAATTCAAGCCTGGCTGGAGTTGCCGGCCGGCGTGCGCCGTTTTGGAGTGGTAACTGACGATGGTTACAAGATTTCTTCGGGCCGAAGCCCAAATGACAAGGAGCCCGTTCTAGCCCACCGCAACGGAGGCACAGCCAGCCAAACCTTTGATTTTGTTGTGACGGAAGCGGGCCTTTACCCATTTCGGATGCTCTGGTACGAACGCGGCGGGGATGCTTACGCGGAGTTGTTTTCCCTCGATGCCGCTACCGGCGAACGCATTTTGATCAACGATCCAAACAACGCAAAAGCGATCAAAGCGTACCTTGCAGTGCCGCCGGGCGCGGCGGTTCAGCTCGAGTCTGCCGCGAAGGTGGCTGGGCCGTACACGCTCGTCTCGAATGCCACGGTGAACTCGGCGAACAACACGATCCGCGTCTCGCGCAATGAGTCCGCTCGCTTCTATCGGCTCCGGTATTCCAGCGGAACTGGAGGAACACCCACAGTACGAATCGCCGCCATCAAAACCGAAGGCGCCGACATCGTTTTGAACTACGTGATCGCTGGCCCATAGTCCGTAGAGCAGACATTCCTGTCTGCTGGTTGCGTTGCTTGGTTTCCCGGCTCTGTTTCGGCGCGCACGGAGTGACGCGCCCAAAACGAGAACCGCTGCACACCGGAAGCCGGTTCCTTATGCATTGCAATTTGAGCATCCCTCCTAACAAACGCAATTGAACCAGAGATGGACACGGATCCCGAAGGGGATGTGCCAAACCAGCTCGAATTGCTCGCGCGAATTGAAGCGCGCTTTCGCTCCGATCCCGTGGTATTGCTGCTGGGCCCGCGCCAGCGTGGCAAGACGACGCTGGCAAGGCAATTCGCTGGCGGGCGCAAGGCAGAGACAAGGCAGAGACAAGGCAGAGTATTTCGACTTGAAGTTGAAACGCGCTTTCATTGTGCGTCCGGGCAGCAAATCCTATCCGCTCAACAAATGGGCCGAAGCCGTGGCCATTCGCGATTTGAAAGCGCGTGTGCAGAATCTTGCCTGATCCAATCATGCCGCTGCGACTGCCGTAATGACCACGAAAAACACGAAACAAGAATCAATTGCCAATTCCACGGAATTCACCCGGTGAGTGAAGCCGCCTACTTACTGAAGCTCTTCTTATTTATTTCGTGTTTTTCGTGTCTTTCGTGGTTTGAACCGCCGCTTTCAGGATCATTCCCGCTGCGACCGCGACGCGCGCGAAATGATAAGAGCCCGGCGACTTCAAGGCCGCCGGGCTCTGCGAGTTTTCCAGATTTAGATTAGATTATTGTCTAGCGCGGAAGAAGCGTGTCCGCTCCGTGGCTTGCGCCAACGGGATCGTTACGCGGCCTGAAGTGCCGAGACTCGTCCAACCGCCGGTAACGCTCGTTGAAGCTTCCAACGTTCCGCTAAAGGTGATCACGATGTCCCGGCCAGATACTGAGAATGCCAACGATTGCCTTGGCTGTTCTTCTCACTGACTCGATCGATAAAAGCGCCGCGCGGCATCAGGCTTAAGACGAAGTGGACTTGAGACGTTCGCAACGGCCGACCATGGACCTTGCACGGCAGTGGCGCTCTCCAGCCTAGCTCCAG
>VHDE01000160.1 GCA_016871515.1 Verrucomicrobiota bacterium | reverse complement strand
TATTAAATAGTTATAAATACTTCTTATTCAATACCAACAAGATGTGGGTAATGAAAAGGGTTCAAACCCCGGGCTATTGTCATTCGGTCCCTCCGGGACAAATGCTCTTTGAATTACCGAAAGGCATTTGGCTTCAGCCGGTGCGATTGCAATCCGCAAATCTGTTTCGCTACCAGCAAATGCTGCCGCCTGAAGGCGCCTGAAGGTGGAACTACATACTGGGAGGTTGATGGAGAGAATGCCCGCGAAAACTCGGCTAGAGCGAAACCCCGAGCAAGCCACGTGTCATCTGAAAATCCGTATTCCCTTGCGTAACGAGCTTCGGTGAGTATTCGCGAGCGGCGACGAGTGCGATGAGCGAAAGCATTTCTTCAGCGAGGACGGCAGGCGTCTTGTCTTTCAGATTCATCATCATATCCAGGTCTTCTGGCACAAGGCGGGCGATCGCTTGCGCACCTCCTAATGCGGATGCAGCTCCGACCGAGCTAACTTGGAGCACTGGGATCATCGGATGGCCCTGGAGAAAACGGTCGAACGTATGCGCCAGCATGATCTGCATGCCGGTTGCGCCCAGGCCCGTCAATGTTTCCACGTGATGGCCGGTAGGCGCTTCCATAATGTGAAATCCCGGTTTCCCAAAACGCTCTCCATACCCAAGCGTTGCCTCAAGGGATGATGCGCCGACGACCGCATCAACAAACGCGGAAGCTCTCAGCAAACAGGAATTCTGAGGAATCACAACTGTCCCGCCCTCAGTAACAATCGCGCGGACCATCTCGCCGCACGACTCGGCAACTCCGTTTGGAACCAGCCCAACCGTCAGCAAACCGAGTTGTAATGCTTCTAAACCAGCCTCCACACTGGCTAGTTGTGGCTGCTGATTACTTTGAAACCATTTTGTCACCTTCGCGGTTACTGATTCAATGCCGCCATCCAATTGCACGCTGGCCCAGCCGAATCGGGAAAGATCAATAGCCTGTTCCTCCAAAAAATTGCGCATCGCGTCGTTGTGCGTCTTTTCGCAACCATGTTCGAGGAGAAGACCGCGCTGAACGAACGGATGCGAAAGATAGCCCGCCATCGTCCGCAAATAAAGGAACTCGGATTCGCCGCCTGACGCACCGCAACCTTCCGTATGCGCGAGGGCCACATAACGCACTCCTTGCCCCGCCCGCTCACGGTTTAGCTTATCCGCGATCATGCGACCGATCTGACCGGAACAAAGACTGGTTGGAATGATCAAACCGACCTGATCGATCACCCGACCACGGTTGGTCTGAAGCATTTTGAAACATGGAAACGATGAACTGGACCGCGTGCCATCGCGCCGCGGCTTCAGAGGAATCGGTTCGCCCGTTGGACACGGACGTTTGAGCAACTCTTGCAAACGGCTGCCATCCGTTTGGCGCCATTCACGCCAGAGTTGGACCTGAGAATGACCGGCCTTTTCGCCGATGCTGCGTTGGCCCGAGGCAACTTGAAGCATCAGTCCGAACGTTTCAGTGCCAAGGTCGTCCATCGAAGTTCCATCTTGATAACGTCCGGCATTGACATCCATTTCCTTGGTCAACATCTGATAGCGCCCGGTATTCGTCATGATCTTGATCGTAGGCACGAAAGGAAAATTCGTAATCGAACCATTGCCCGTCGTGAAGAGAATCATGTTGCAACCGGCGGCGACCTGTCCGGCAATGCTCTCCAAATCGTTGCCCGGGCTGTCCATGAAATAAAAACCCGGCTCGGTCATCCGCTCGCCATACTCGATGACGTAATCAAGGCAAACATCCGGGTCCTTCTTCCGGGCCGCGCCGATCGATTTGATGGCAATATTGTAAAGGCCCCGGAAGTTGTTTCCGCCGCTCGGATTGCCTTCCGCGCTGTGACCATGCCACGCGACTCGTTCCTGAAATCGGTCGAGCGTGGCGAGAAATTTCCGCGCTGTTTCAAGGTCGCGGACATTCTGAAGAACGTACGGTTCGGCGCCAATTAACTCGTCGGTCTCCGCAAGATTTGCGGAACCGCCATGCCGAACAAGCTCCTTCGAGACCCAGCCCACCAGCGGATTGCCCGAAACGCCCGAGAAAGCATCCGATCCGCCGCATTGCAACCCGATGCGCAAATGGCGCAACGGCTGCAATGTCCGCCGGCACGCATCAATATCATTCAGCCATGACTTCACAATGGCTTCGCCCTCCGCCAAGGCCGATTGATAATGGCCATCGAGCGTGAAGAAACGGTGAGTCAATTCCTCGAGCGGGTATTTCCGTTCGGCCATGTGTTGCTGCAAGAGTGTGTTCGTCACCGTTTCCGTGCCACGATCGACGGCCAAAACAGCACCAACGTTTGGATTGACCATGAACCCAGCCAGCGCGCGTAACAGAATTTCCAGATTGTTCGGTTTCGAGTCTCCCGCACCCTCGGTGTGGCCAACGCCGACGACACCATCGATATTTGGGTAATTGTCCAACGCACCCTTAAATCGATCGGCCAGGAGCCGTGCATAGCTCGCCGTTACGGAGGTGGTTCCGAGGATGACGATGAAATTACGTGTTCCAACGCCGCGTTTCGGGCCCCTGGCAAAGCCTTCAAAAAAACGCCGCGCGGCGGCCGGAGCGACCTGGCGGCCTGGCTTAAAGGTCCTTTCATCGAGTTGATAGCGAACGAGGCGATCGCTGAAATTGGGTGTGGATGGGAGCTCGAAGCTGACGTGGCGTTGCCGCAACGCCTCGAGAATTTTCGCGTTGCAAACATAATCACCCGCGGCGATTTCGCGCAGAGCGGTGCCGAAGGGCAATCCCCACGACAGAAGCGATTCGCCCTGGCGGATTGGCATGACGGCAAAGCGATGACCCTCCAGAATCGTGTGCGGAAGCACGAAATTGCTGTTGCCTTGTGTTAAACAAGTGCCGGCTTCAAGACGCCGGCTGGCAATGGCAACGTTATCCCCCGCTGCCGGTAACCGGCCTGCTTCGCTAAGTGGGATATTCATAGGCACTCGTGAAAGCTGAGTCGGACCACAAAAAGATGACGGCTTCAAAGCTGCAACGGTTGTTATCATACAGCGAACGGATTGCATGTCCAGTGCCGGCCACTGAAACGGAGTGCGATTAAAACAGGAGATCACTAAGGCCGAAATCGGAATGACCAAAGAATACCCAATGATCTTGCTCCTCAAAAGGCTCGCACCAACGAGATCATGATCAAGAGCAAAAATCAAGAGCATGAAACCAATGCCGCCAACAGGAGCCTAATTCAACGCCAGTCATCCAATGCTGTGTCGAATCGCGCCAGCCGTCCTAAAAAAAGCAAGCGGCCCAATAGAGCCGCTTGTTTCGGAACCCGAGGTTCCTTTGCACATGCCACCATGCAAGTTCCCCCGCCCCAACCAACCCCCAGCGTCGAACGATTACGGATCGTTCCAGTTTCTAACAAGTGACTTTTAGCAGATGCCGTGCCTTCTTGAGGTCGCAAGTTCAACCTTTCTTAGCAGACGACGTGAGGAGGCTCTGAATAGCCGCATATCATATTATTACGAGCAAATGAGCCTCCTCACGCCGGCTGCTGCCAGTTGCCGGCCTTTGGGGGACATGCCCAACGTGAGTGTCACAGGCTTCTCCTGCATGACAGAATCTCCTTTCCTGTCCCCAGAAAACCGGTAACACAATTACCCGGTGACCGGCAACGTGCAAACCCTGGGAATCATCGCGGGCAGCCGTTCTTTGCCATTGTCCCTTGCGCGGCAAGCGCGATCAATGGGTGTTGAGCGGTTGGTGGCCGTTGCATTTGAAGGCGAAACCAGTTCGGAACTCGCGTCTCTCGTCGATGAAATCGTCTGGCTGAAGGTTGGGCAGCTCAGCAGGCTAATCCAGACGTTCAAAAAACGCGGCGTGAGCCAGTGCGTCATGGCCGGGCAAATTGCGCCAAAGAATCTCTTCGACCTCCGGCCCGATCTTCGTGCCGTCACCATGCTTTTCAAATTAAAGGAAAAGAACGCGCACTCCCTCTTCGGCGCAATTGCGAACGAATTGAGGAAAGACGGCATCGAACTCATTGAAGCCACCCCATGGTTGAAGCCGTTGATGCCTGGCCCCGCGTGGTGCGTGGGACCCAAAATCACCCACGCCCAGCAAGAAGATGTTGCCTTCGCTTTTCGCATTGCCAAAGAAATCTCGCGTTTGGAAATCGGTCAGAGCGTCGTGGTGAAAGATGGAACTGTCCTCGCCGTCGAAGGATTCGAAGGAACGGATGCCTGCCTGGCACGCGGTGGCGAGTTAGCGGGCAAAGCCGGCGGGGCTGTGGCAGTGAAAGTCGCCAAAGAAAAGCACGATTTCCGATTTGACATCCCGTGTGTCGGCCCGCAGACCGTCGAAACCTGCCACACGGCGAGAATTGCCGTGCTTGGCATCGAAGCTGGACGCACGCTGGTGTTGGAACAAACCGAGGTCGAAAAGCTCGCGCAGACCCGTCGAATTACGTTTGTTACCGTGGCGTGAGCGGCTCGAACGCATTCTAAGAGCGTGTTTTAGAATTCCGTCAAATCGTAGCAGCCTCCGCGTCAGCTAATTGAGGCTCGGTCTTCGAGGCTCTCAAGATTCGCGCCATTACTCGGCCGCCGCCTTCTGAAATCTCGACCGTTTGCACTTCGCCGAGCGACGTAATATGCCGCACAGTTCCCCGAACTTGAATCCATTGAGAGGCGAGCGCGCCTCCCGCCACCTCATGCAACGCGACCCGGCGCGGTTCGGGTTAGAATTCCGGGGAAAAAACTGCTGGCGCAAGCTGCCGGCTTCTGTATGGTAACTCCCGTTCTTAACCAAACCTGACTCACATGGAACCTAAAGCGGATATCGCACTGATTGGCCTGGCCGTCATGGGACAGAATCTAATCTTGAACATGAACGACCATGGGTTTGTCGTTGTCGCCCACAATAGAACTGTCTCCAAAGTGGACGAGTTCCTGAACAAGGAAGCCAAGGGCACAAAAGTCATTGGGGCACATTCGATTGCCGACATGGTGCAACTCCTCAAGAAACCGCGCCGCGTCATGCTCATGGTTAAGGCCGGCAAAGCGGTTGATGAATTCATCGAACAGATCATTCCGCATCTCGAACCGGGCGATATCATCATCGACGGCGGTAATTCGCTCTTTGACGATACCAATCGCCGCGTTCAATATCTCGAATCCAAAGGTTTGCTTTTTGTCGGGAGCGGCGTCTCTGGCGGAGAAGAAGGCGCCCGTCATGGTCCGAGCATTATGCCGGGCGGTTCACCTGCCGCTTGGCCGCATGTCAAACCGATCTTCCAATCGATCGCAGCAAAAGTAGCCGATGGCGCGCCCTGCTGCGATTGGGTCGGCGAACAAGGTTCCGGGCACTACGTAAAAATGGTCCACAACGGAATCGAGTATGGCGACATGCAGCTTATCTGCGAAGCCTATAACTTGATGAAACTCGGCCTCGGGATGAGCTGCGATGAGATGCACCAGGTCTTCAAGCAATGGAACGAAGGCGACTTGGAATCTTATCTCGTCGAAATCACTCGCGATATTCTGGCGTTCAAAGACAGCGATGGCCAGCCGCTCGTGGAAAAAATTGTGGATACAGCCGGCCAAAAAGGAACCGGCAAATGGACCGTCCAAAACTCCGCTGACCTCGGCATTCCGATCACGCTCATTGCCGAAGCCGTATACGCCCGTTGCGTTTCCGCGCTCAAGGACGAACGCGTGAAAGCCAGCCGCAAGTTGAAAGGACCGCGCCCAGCGCTGGCGGCCGCCAAGAAAGACGCGGCGAAGAAAGTTTTGATCGATTACATCCGCGACGCTCTTTATGCGTCCAAGATTGTCAGTTATGCGCAAGGTTACATGCTCATGCGCGCCGCAGCGCAGGAATACAAATGGCATTTGAACTACGGCGGCATTGCGTTGATGTGGCGTGGCGGCTGCATTATCCGGTCACGGTTCCTCGGCAAGATCAAAGAAGCGTTCGACAAGAATCCGAAGCTGATGAACCTGATGCTCGATGATTATTTCCGCGGCGAGATCAAACGCTGCCAAAAAGGCTGGCGCAACATTGTCTCGGCGGCGATGAAGCGCGGCATTCCAGTTCCGGCCTTCAGCACCGCGCTGTCATTTTACGATCAATACCGCAGCGCGATCTTGCCGGCCAACCTCCTGCAAGCCCAACGCGACTACTTTGGCGCGCATACTTTCGAGCGCATCGACAAGCCTCGCGGTGAGTTCTTCCATAACAATTGGACTGGTCGCGGCGGAGCTGTATCATCCGGCACATACAACGTGTGATCCCGGGCTAGGCTTGTTGCAAGATTATCCAAGGTGGCGCTCACCTGCTGGTGAGCCGATCAAAGAGTGATGCACTCGCAAATAAATGTTGAGTGAGGGGTCACATCTCACAATTAAACAATTGACAAGAAGCGGCGGCGGGATAAGGCTCAGAGTCATGGCCCGGCCTTTACGGATTGAGCAAGTGGGCGGGTGGTATCACGTCACCGCCCGCGGCAACGAGCGCAAGGCGATCTTCCGCGACGAAATGGATCGGCAGCATTTCCTGGAAATCGTCGCCGAAATGGTCGCGCGCTTTCGTGTGCGCCTGCACTGTTTTGTGCTCATGGACAACCATTATCATCTGCTCCTGGAGCTGAGGGAGCAGAACCTGAGCCGTGCCGTGCAATGGTTGAACGTGAGCTATAGCGTCTGGTTCAACCGGCGCCACGGGCGAACCGGTCATTTGTTCCAGGGACGGTTCAAATCGGTGGCGGTGAGTCGGGACGAGTGGGGGCTGGCCTTGAGCCGTTACGTGCATCTGAATCCGGTGCGGATCAAGAGGCTGAGGATGGGGAAGGCGCGTCGGCAAGCCCAACGCGTAGGTTTGTCGGCTGCGCCCGAAGCGGGTGCGGTGCGGGAGCGGATGAGAGTGTTGCGGGCCTACCGGTGGAGTTCGTATCGATCGTACATCGGCTTGGAACGAACTCCGGAGTGGCTCGAATGCGAGACGGTCCTGGCTTTGGGTGGCGGAGCCAAGGGCGAACAGCGGCGAGGTTATCTGGAGTACGTGCAGACGGCGGCTCGGGAGGGATTGGAGGAAAGCCCTTGGGAGGCGGTCCAGGAGCAGGTCGTATTGGGAGGAGCGGAGTTTCTGGCGGAGTTGAGGAAGCGGGCGCGGGGTGATGGCCAGGGGCAGCGCGGCGCGCGGCGCTTGGTTAAGGCACGCCCGCGATTAAAGGCGGTCATCGCGGCGGTCGAACGGGTGAAGGGAGAGCCATGGAATGAATTTCGGGATCGGCACGGGGATCGCGGTCGAGACATGGTGCTCTATTTAGGACGCCGGGTCTGCGGACTGAAGTTGAGGGAATTGGCGGAGGCGGTGGGACTGCCCAACTACGGCGTGGTGGCGACGAACACGAAGCGCTATGAACAGTGGTTGCGGAGCAACCGCACCGAGCAAGCTCGCATGAAAGCAGTGAGCAAATTGTTGAATTGTGATTCTGCATAGAACCGATAGGTTTTTTAGCAGGAGTCTTTCGGCTCCGTGGAGCCCCGCGGGCGCCCGTCCCGGCAGCACGCAGGGGAAATAATACGACCCGAAATGTCCAGAGCACTGCAGGTATCCTGACTCGGTCGCGCCAGAACCGTCTCGGCCAGCCCGCCACAAAAGAAAGCGGGGCCGATCCGCCCCCTTTTTCACTTCATTGGACCGCCGCCGCCCCAGTTGCGGCAGCCTCGACCGACACCGCTTGCGCCAGCTTCCAGGCTTCCCCC
>VHDE01000159.1 GCA_016871515.1 Verrucomicrobiota bacterium | reverse complement strand
AACACCGTCTTTTTCGGATATCCAATCTCTCGGGTCTGAGGATCGGCGCCGAACTTCAAGGCGCGCAGTTGAGCCGGGCTGAGAGTTTCGGCATGCGCGGCCAGATCCGTTATGGCCATGGTCTAAAACGTGTTGTGCTTCAGCAGAAATGTCGCGGCATTTGTGTTTACTGATGCCGCAAGCGTAAAGAACTGAAAACGGAATGTTCCAAACAAAATGCTAACCTTCGTATCGGCAATCCGCTATTGGGGAGAAAAGCCGCGCCCTAGGCGGACGACGTCATGGGTGCGGCTTACGACGCTTTTGGGCGCGGTTCGGCGTCGCTTTACGTGATTATCAACGGAGTAACCAATTCCCCCACGCACAAGCCATGGGAGGTCCTCTATCGTGCGAACAGCTTTTCCACCGCGACGCCGTTGCGCAACATTATCAATCAAGTAAAACCTCCAGGCATCGCCGTGCCGCCGAAGCTTAAAGCCGCACGCAATGGGGATGCCGTTGATCTAACGTTGACCGGAGAAAACGGGCGGACTTATCGCATCGAAGCATCCGCCAATCTGGTGAACTGGACGAAGGTGGGCCAGGTGAATGGATCAACCGCGGGCGTGGTGTATCGTGATGCCGAGGCGTCCACCATTGCTCAGCGCTTTTATCGCGCAGTTCAGGAGTGAGCTTCGGTTCACGCGGCGAATTACGCGTTCGTCAGCGGTTCGATTCTTGCTGCCTTCGGGGTTAGCACCTTTCTCTGGATCACGGAGAAATAAATCTCCACTTGGTTGAGCCATGATGCAAGCGATTGAACGTCTCAAGCGCGAAGGCGGCAAAGTCCTTTACGGCGGCGAACGATTGCGTGGCGCCGATTATCCCGGCGGCTGTTATGTGAGGCCTTGCCTGGCCGCGTCAGATCACCAGATATCTCTCGTAAAGGAGGAGGCGTTTGCGCCCTTGCTTTACCTCATGGCTTATCAGAAGTTCGAGCAAGCCATCGCCATGAATAATGATGTTCCACAAGGCCTGAGTTCGGCCATCTTCACCAGCGATTTGCGCGAAGCGGAGGAGTTTCTAAGCGCCAGCGGGAGTGACTGTGGCATGGCCAACGTGAATGCCGGCACGAGCGGCGCCGAAATTGGCGGCGCCTTCGGCGGCGAGAAGAACACGGGCGGTGGGCGTGAAAGCGGAAGCGACGCTTGGAAGAATTATATGCGCCGGTTGACGAGCACGATCAATTATTCGAGCGAGTTGCCACTGGCGCAAGGCATCGAGTTTGGCGAGTGACCGATGAAGTTTCTCAACAAACTGGCTCGCGGTAGGACGGGCGTCCCGCCTGCCCTGTTTTTGTTGTACGCAGATACTGGACAGGCGAGACGCTGCGAGATGCCTGTCCTACGACTCGCTCATGGAGAGATCTCTCCCAAAAAGATTTTCGTGCATGGGAGGCTTGAACCGTACGGAGCGCGGACAGCCTTCTCCGCGTGTGCCTGTCAGTTCGCTCAAACTGCGCGGACAAGGCTTTCCGCGCTCCGTACGGTCTGAGAGAAGAGATTCATGCAACTGGATAGTCACAGTTTAGCGAAGGAAAAACGCTTCGACTGGCCGGTCTGTGACGAAGCGGAAGAGCTATTGTTGAAACGCATCGATGCCTTCTTGTCCCGAAACAGTTTCGCAACGGAGCTGGCTCGGCGGATGGAGGAAGAAACCGGCACGCTCTTTTTTGATTGGATCGACCACTTAATCTTGCCCGGGCGCGATGAACGTCCGCTGGTCGATCTCGGTTTTGTAGAAAACCCCTCGGGAGAGACAAGCGATGGCCGGGAAGTTTATCGGAAGCACTGTGTTAGTTGCCATCGCATCGGGAACGAAGGGCACGAGCTCGGTCCCAGTTTGGCGTCGGTCCGCACGAAATCGGCTGAAGAAATTATGGAGCAGATTCTCGACCCGAACCGCTTGGTCGATCCGCAGTTCTTTAATTACAAGATTTTCACTATAGATGGTCATGTCGCAGACGGCCTTCTCGATCGCGCGAATGAAACGACCATCACGCTTCGGCGCGCCCTCGGGGAGACCGAGACAATTCTTCGCGCGAACATCCAAAAGATCATTTGCTCGGGAACCTCACTCATGCCAGAAGGATTGGAGAGCGGAATCGATCTCGGGGAGATGGCTGATCTAGTCGCTTTTTGGAGAACCAGCCCAGAAAGCGAACAGAAGGAAACCGCAGTCTCACGTGAGGCAGCGCCTTCGCGGGCTGTTGAAAGGTCCGAGTTCCGCGCCGGAACCGCTGAGGTCAAAATCACGCCCGAGGAGCCTGGCTTGGGGACGCGACGAAGCCACCTTCGGCGCCAACCGCCGGAAGAATCTGAATCCAAACGGACCGGTCGATCCGGATGCGGCGGTGATATTAATCCAAACGCAATGGGCAAGATCGATTTTGTACCGGTGCACGGCAAAGCGCTGGCGGACGCGGTGGAACCGGTCTACGCACACCCTGAACGAATGCGATCTGTGCGCGGGCCTTTGGCGACTGCGTTCCGCGAAATTGAGTTGCCTCTGGACAAAGCTCCATCACGAGAGTTCCTTCAACGGCTGCTCGAACATCAAAGCGCCGAGCATCGACGGCACGCGCGCGAGATGCTCAAGCAGATTGACGCAGGACGATTGCCGGCGTCTGTGCCTTATCCAATTCTGGTTTGGCGGTTCGGTTCTGACCTTACGCTCGCCGCGCTCTCGGGCGAGGTCTGCGTGGACTACGCGCTTCGATTGAAACGCGGGCTGGGCGCCGAGCGACTGTGGGTGGCCGGTTATGCCAATGCGGTGCCGTGTTACATTCCATCGGACCGCGTGCTCGCAGAAGGTGGATACGAAGCGGGATGGGGCCGGGAGTTTGGCCGGGCCATTGCGTCCGGCTCGATCTTGCGTTACGGATGGCCGGTTCCATTCGCCCCAGGGCTCGAAGACCGCATTGTTTCGGCGGTTCGAGATCTGGTTAATCGCAGCCGTGAATAACATAATGGAACTGATGCAGAACTCTTGGCTTTCATTCATCTTCAGACTGACATTGCTGAGCCCGCAACAACGAGAGACTTCCAGACATCCCAAATTAGACGCGCACACGGAGCATGATCTTCGCAAATCCGGTCGTGGCGTTTATTCGCGTTCTCTTCAAGCGCCCAAAACGGCGCCGCAACGCTCGTGCGTGTTGCCACCATTGACCGGCCAAGGCGCGACCAATCAAACCGAACTGCTCCTGCGGCTTCGGCATTTGCCAAAGCAAATCCCATCCGAGGCTCGCGCGTTTGCCAATGCCAAGAGCTTGCGCCGCGCCATGCAATATCGTCTCTATAAGCCTTTGAGTTTCGATCCCGCCAAAACCTATCCACTCGTGCTCTCACTTCACGGCGGCGGGCCACGCCATCGTTTCGAGGATTTGCTTGAGCCATTCGCTCCGGGATTTTCTTACGGTATCGGCCGGCTCGTGTCGCCGGAAACCCGATCGAAACACCCGGCGTTTGTCCTCGCGCCATGGAGCGGCGGCCAGGGCTGGGACGCAGCGAACATACGGCTGGTCATTGGCATCCTTGATTCGTTGCGTGCGGAATTCAAAATCGATTCCAAACGAATCTACGTCACAGGACAATCAATGGGCGGCGCCGGCACGTGGGCTTTCCTCGCAGCACATCCGAAGCTTTTCGCGGCGGGAATTCCCATTTGCGGCTGGGACGAACCGGACGTTGCGCCTCGGATCAAGCACATTCCGGTTTGGGTAATTCATGGGAATGCCGATTCCATTGTGCCCGTCGCTAGCAGCCGGAACATTCTGAAAGCTTTGAGCGCAGCGGGCGGAAAACCGATCTACTGGAAGTATGACAAAGCAACACACGCTGCGACCGCCGAACGCGCCTACTGCGAACTGCAGATGATCGACTGGCTGTTTGAACAGGCTAAGGAATGATGCTTACCGCGGCTGAGCGGCGCGGAGCAATTGAAGCGTGGCTTGCGCATTTGGATCGCCACGTTGCATCGCTTCGATTGCGCGATCGTAAGCTTCGGAGAGCGCCTGCCGATAATCTTTGGCTTGCTGCGCATTGAAAGAAGCGCGCTGCAGTTGCAACTGCGCCAGCTTCGCCGCGGCTTCGTCTACTTTGCCAGCCTTGAGAGAACTTCGCGCGGCGGAGATAGCCTCGGCCGGGCCTGCTGGCGTGGCGTTGTCTTGTGCGGAAGCGGGAGTCGAGGGGGCGGCAGCGGTTGGCTCCGGCGATGTTTCTTTGGAACCACAACCGGAGAGCAAAAGACAAACAACCGCGGCAACCGAGAAGCAGCTCTGAAAGACTTTCATAAGTGATTGACCAACTAATTCCGTCCGTTACGCGTTCCTGGAACATACCAAGCATCGTTAGGCCCATTAAAGACCGGTTCTTGCGGCCAGATATTTGGCCCGGCCATGTCGCGCGAAAGCCATTTGTTCAGCGGCGCGGTAAACGCGGAACCGGTTAAATTGCCAAATGTGCCGATCCCTTTGACCTTTTCGCTTTGGTCCTTGGCGATCTTGGTTGAGCCATGACGCCGCGAAATTCCCTCGTGGGGTGTGCTGCTGGCGTCATTGAATACATAATCGCTCTGCATTTCATCAGCTTCCCAGACAAGCATTCCGGTCGGGCGAAAACTGCTCAAGGGCCAACTCGACATGAGGTGGTTCGGTTGATAATTGCCATAGCCGTTGATCGCTCCGTTCCACAGGTAACTGGTAATTTTCACGTCGCGGCGGATGTATTGTCGCAACTTCGGACCGCTCTGCCGTTCGGCAAAATCCCTCGGACAGGTCAAAACCTTTTCCGATTGAAGGTAATTTCCAAGCTGTCCCTTTTTGAATGCCTGGACTTGATTTGACAAAGTAACCGCATCGTTTTTGCCCGCCCCTGGATAGCGCGCCAAGTCCTTCGAGTAAGCCCAGGAATCACGATCTGGCAAACCGCCCCAGCCACAAAAAGGCATGTAATCGTTGTTATCCCCCGCGAAGCTGTGCGCGGCCAGAAGAATCTGGCGGATGTTGTTTAAGTCATTAACCAGATAAGCACGGTCCTTCGCACTGCTTAGCGCAGGCAAAAGCATGCCGGCAAGAATCGCAATGATAGCGATAACAACGAGCAACTCGATGAGTGTGAAGGCTGAAAGGGATCGAAGACTCCGTTGGGTTTTCATAGACTTGTTGGTGACATGTCAGCGCCGCAAGTCAAGCCTGAATCCCGAATCCCGCACCCTCGGAAAAGTGAAGTGATTCGCCTGCTGCGGCGCCAAGAGCATCTCGCTTGTCAAGATTAGTGGCGATCTACTTTACTTAGTCAGTGCAGTTCCAATCGAGTCCAGAGCCAATCCCCGGCGCCTCCCTATTTTTATCGGTCGGCGAGCGGCGCGTGCCTGTGATACTCGTCCGCAATCTCCGCGCGCGACGTTACGTTCTCCGCTTGCGTCACGACGGAATCGCGCGTGTGACAATCCCGCGAGGCGGCTCGTTCGCAGCCGGGAGAGCATTTGCCGGCCGTCATGCATCCTGGCTGGCGCGCCAACTGCGGCGCCTCGATGAACAACCGCGACAACCGGCGTTGTGGCAACTTGGCGCTGAGCTTCTCTTTCGAGGAGAAGTGGTGCGTCTTGAAGCCGGCAGCAATGGCAGCGCGGGAACGGTCCAAGTTGGGACTGAGTGCGTGTCCATCTCAGACCCGAGTGCGGATTTGCGTCCCGCCATTGAGAAACACCTTCGGCGGATCGCAGAACGGGAATTGCCACCGCGGGTCACTGAGCTCGCCGCTTTGCATCAGTTGTCCATCCGCCGCGTGAGCGTGCGCAATCAAAAGTCGCGCTGGGGTTCGTGTTCGCGGCGCGGGACGATCTCATTGAATTGGCGGCTCATTCAAACGCCCGCGTTCGTGCAGGATTACATTATTCTACACGAGCTGATGCACCTGCGGCAGATGAACCACTCGCCGCGCTTTTGGCGCGAGGTTGAAACCGCCTGCCCAGAGTATCGCACTGCTGAACTTTGGTTGAAGCAGCATTCCGACTTGCTGCGAGGCTAGCCTAAATCAAAACAACCAACATTGGCACAACCGCTGTCGGCAGGGCGCATCACTCCGTGCGCGCCGTCATGCGGCGATTACGCTGCGTTCAGTGCAGTTGCGGCGCGCACGGAGTGACGCGGCAGCAACTTCAAGAGCGGGCAGCTCCGAAACAGGCTCCAGTTCAACTCCGAGAGCATCACAGAGCGGTTTAAGGACGGGAGCGAGCCGGTCCCCCGCAATTAAGATTCGCTTGGGAAGGAAGCCAGCGCTTCGCAGCGCTCTTACCAGGCCGCGGCCCGGCGGTAAAAGACTGCCGCGTAAACCTGACCGGCATTCCCGAGCACACACCCAACCCGAGTCTCGCCGTTCGCTGGATCAATCAAACCGACAACGTCAGTGTCCCAGACGAATTCCCACGGTTTGGCGGCAGCAAAAGCGGAGGCCGCGTCGAGAAGCGATCGCCAGGTTTCTGGCGCGACTTGTGGGGGTGGTGCAAGTTTTGGCATGGATTCTATGAGTATGAGGTCGCGCGAAATTGAGCGTTGACAAGTAGTAGACCTTGCCGCGTTTCCCAAGCAAGCGCGCAGTTTCGCTCCGCTCTTTCGAAAACCGACCTTCAGAAGTTGTCAGTACGTTCAGCCGTAACGATCAGGGCTCAGAGCATCGATTGCAATCGATGTTTTTTTCCCGGACAGAATTTCGGCCATCAGGCGGCCCGTGATCGGCCCGATGCTCAATCCCATCATGGCGTGACCAGTCGCAATCGAGAGGTTCGTGTATCGAGCCGTGCGTCCTATGTAAGGCAGACCGTCTGGTGACACCGGTCGCAAGCCGCGCCAAGGTTGAATTCCGTCGAAATCAGCGGGCCTAAACGCAGGATAATATTTGGGCACGGACTTGATAATGCCTTGCACGCGCACCGGATTAATTTCCTCGTTCAATCCGGCGATCTCCATTGTGCCGCCAAACCGAAGGCTGGAACCCATCGGAGTCGCTGCCACGCGGGCTTCCGTGAGAATGGCGCTAATCTCCGGCAATTGGCGGGGCTCGGGCAGCGTCAGGCTATAACCTTTGCCAGCCTGCATGGGTATCTTCAGCCGCAACTCACGCGCAACCACAGGAGACCATGAGCCGCCACAAAGGACAAACTCGTCGGCTGTCAAATCGCCTTTGGGCGTCCGCGCCGCTTCGACGCGATGGCCGACGACACGCCATCCAATCACTTCAGTGTTCCAAGCGAACTGGACGTTCGCCCGATCGAGCTGTTGCTTCAGACCAGCCATAAATCGAGACGGCGTGAGATGGCAGTCCTTGGGGAAATAAACCGAGCCGGCGATGTCCATCTGAATATTTGGATCCAGCGCCGCCGTTTGCTTCGAGTCGAGCGCTTCAGCAGGAATGCCGAGGGATCGGGCTTGTTCGGCCGCTTTGGCTTCCTCTTCGAAAGCATGTTCGGTTTTGCAGAGCATCAACAGACCCTTTTTGACCAAACCGAAGTCATTGTTCGGAAGCGCTGCCAATTCCTCGAAGCACGCGCGACTGGCCATGTGAAGATCGCGCAACAACGGCGCGGAACGAGTGACGTGCTGAGGCGTGGCCG
The DNA here is from genome assembly GCA_016871515.1 of Verrucomicrobiota bacterium. Classification (GTDB taxonomy): domain Bacteria; phylum Verrucomicrobiota; class Verrucomicrobiia; order Limisphaerales; family SIBE01; genus SIBE01. Next base: position 715 of record VHDE01000159.1, on the reverse strand, counting down.
CCCGCCAAAAACGGAAGCCCCAGCTCAGCAGTTCCCTATTAAGCCGCGGCTTGATGTAGAACGGGCTTTCGGGATTCCACATCCATTTCAATCCGAGCGCAACCATGCCAGGAGCGGCCAGTGGCACGAAATGGCTTGGCGCAATCATGCCGGCATTGCCGAACGAACAGTTGTCGCGTTGCTCAGCATGCCGGTCGATAACCGTGACGCGATGGCCCTCCAACGCCGCATAATAAGCCGTCGAGAGGCCAATAACTCCGCTGCCGATCACGACAATATGCTTGGAATGGTCAGACATCGTTTGGGTGCGAAACGTTTCGACTTCCGCATTTGAATGGTCGTCGGCAAATTCTGCAATCCAATTAGTCTAAATCGAGGCAAAGTGTTCGCACATTTCGGCTTTGGTTTGAAGGTTCCATGAACCTCCCGGTATGTAGTCGCGACTTTAGGCGGTGGCGTTTGCTGGCAGCGAAAGAGCTTTTGCGGATTGCCATCGCACCGGCTGAAGCCGGGACTTCATACTACAACAGTCGGTCCACGGGCCCAATGCGTGTCAAAAAGAAATGCAGGCTTTCGATGAACCAGCCTGTAGCGCGGCGCGAACCGTAGTGTGAATGTGAGAGTGGAACAAACAGTGCTAGCCCTGTCAGACCACCTGATTGCATCCGCGTGCAATCAGTCCGTGGGAACAAAACCTTGGGCTTGCCCGCGGGAA
>VHDE01000158.1 GCA_016871515.1 Verrucomicrobiota bacterium | reverse complement strand
GCTTCAGCAGAAATGTCGCGGCATTTGGGTTTACTCATGCCGCAAGCGTAAAGAACTGAAAACGGAATGTTCCGAACAAAATGCTAACCTTCGTATCGGCAATCCGCTATTGCGGAGAAAAGCCGCGCCCTATCGGGCGGACTCGAAAGTTTTTTGACGCAGGCCCATCTCCGCCCTATAAGAGAGGCATGGACCATTATCTCGAACGCGTCGTCGACTTGACTGCGACGGACGCAAACTTCATTTACAACATGAGCGTCGAGGAAGCACGCGCGCGGTTGCTGAACGGTTCGCCGGAAGCTGTCCGCGAAATCGACGGCTCTTTTGCTCTGGTGGCGCGAGCCGGCAAGCGGGTTCGCATGGTTCGCTCATTGGACCGGCCCATGCGCTATTTTCTCGCCAAACGCGAAGAGGGGCCGGCCCTAGTCGTGGCGGACCGGATCGATGCCATTCATCGCTGGCTCACGACCGAAGGTTTTCAGGACCAGTTTCATCCGAGTTACACCCGCATGGTTCCGGCGCATTATCTCGTCGAACTGCAACTGATCGGCTGCCCGGACCCGGATCCAACCTACACCCGTTTCTTCGCTCCCCAACGGAATGCCCTGCCGACGAACCTCGATGACATCGGACGGGTTTACATCAGCGCGTTAGCGGACGAGATTGCCAAGTGGCTGCGCCAGGTGCCGGAACGCGAACCGATAGGTGTTTGCTTTTCCGGCGGCATCGACAGCGGCGCGGTTCTTCTCACGACTTACCATGTGATGAAGAAGCTGGGTTTGAACCTCGGCCGGCTCAAGGCGTTCACGCTCACGTTCGGCGATGGTCCGGACCTTGAACAGGCGCGGCGCTTCCTGGATAGCTTGGGGTTAGGTTTCTTTCTGGAACCGATCGAAGCGAATCCGGCGAGCCTCGACGTCGGCGAAACAATTCGTGTGATCGAAGATTACAAGGCGTTGGATGTCGAGTGCGCGGCCATGGGGCTTGCGCTCTGCCGCGGTATCCGCGCTCGTTACACTGATTGGCGCTATTTGATCGATGGCGATGGCGGTGACGAAAACCTGAAAGATTATCCCATTGAAGAAAATCCCGAATTAACCATTCGGAGCGTGATTAACAATCGGATGTTGTACCAGGAAGGCTGGGGTGTCGGGACGATCAAACATTCGCTGACCTACTCGGGCGGGCTGAGCCGTTCTTACACGCGAACCTACGCCCCAGGACGTCACTGTGGTTTCGAGGGATTGAGCCCGTTCACGCGGCCCAACGTAATTGAGATTGCTGAGGGAATCCCATTCCTAGAGCTAACGGATTATCAGGTGGACCGGCTGTACCCGCTCAAGGGTGAAATTGTGTCGCGCGGAATCAAGGCGGTGACCGGGTTCGAGATGCCTGCATTCGAAAAGCGAAGGTTTCAGCATGGCGCTATCCGGGCGGAGACGTTGCGACACCGTGTGCCGAGTCGAGAAGCTGATTTGCGAAAGAAATTCTTGGCGATGTATTGTTAACGGCGGCCCGGCCGTGAAAGTTTTTCCCGTAACGCAGAGTTTCACTCTGCCGTATCGCCGACTTGAAGTCGGCAGCACGTCCGAGTTCTTGAATATCTCCGGTCGTTTGGTTGCCCTGCAGATTCAAAATCTGCGAGCCGGCAAAGTGAAACTCTGCGTTACGACAATCGTGTCCCGGCATTCAGGCATGTAGCAACTTCTTGTACCCAAATTCCAATCGAGAACGGGACCAATGGATTCTGGAACGGCGCGGTACGCGTAATTCAGTTTCCGGGTGGCGTCCCAATGGCTTACTGATGGAAGAAGAACCGTCTGATTCAGGGAAGCCAGTTTCCGTGGCGACGCTATTCTTGACGAATCGCGAATGTCCCTGGCGGTGTCTGATGTGCGACCTTTGGCAGAACACGCTTACTGAGACGGTCCCGGTCGGCGCGATTCCAGCACAAATCGATTACGCGTTGGCGGAACTTGCGCGCAGTGAGGCAGCAGCAGAGCCGCGGAACACCGAATCGACCGGACCGGTGCGAAAGCGTTCTGCTCAACCGGCGCGCACGCGATGGATCAAGCTCTACAACAGCGGAAGTTTCTTCGATCCCAACGCTATTCCGATTGCGGATTACGAGGCCATTGCCGACCGCGTGCGCGGGTTCGAGCGCGTGATCGTCGAGTGTCATCCGGCATTGGTGAATGACGGGATCCTGCGCTTCCGGGATTTGCTCGCCACTGCGCCATCCAGCGCTTCCCAGAACCACCGGGTGCAGTCGGTGACGCGGTTGGAAGTTGCAATGGGACTTGAAACGGCGCATCCCGACGTGCTGTCGCGTTTGAACAAGCGAATGACGCTCGAACAATTCTCGCGAGCAGCCGCTTTTTTGAAAACAAGCGACATCGATCTGCGAGTATTTATTCTCGTGAAACCGCCGTTTCTGGATGAGCGTAATGCGCTCACTTGGGCCAAACGTTCGTTGGATTTTGCTTTTGAAAACGGAGCGTCGGTGGCGTCGCTGATTCCAACGCGGTTTGGGAACGGCGCCCTTGAAGAACTGGCGAGGACCGGCGAATTCGCGCCGCCCAAGTTGTTCACGCTCGAAGCTGCATTTGCGCACGGACTTAGTCTGAAGCGCGGACGAATATTGGCTGATTTGTGGGACCTGCAAAGATTTAGCCAATGCGCAGCGTGCTTTGAGAAACGCTTGGATCGCCTGCATCAAATGAATTTGCAACAGGTTGAATTGCCTGGACTCCACTGCGAGCGCTGTGGAGGAGCGACGTGAGCGCTGATTTTGACGTGGCGGTGGCCGGTTCAGGATTTGCCGGTTCATTAATTGCAGCGATCGCGAAAAGGCTCGGACGTTCTGTCGTGCTGCTTGAACGCGGTAAACACCCGCGGTTTGCGATTGGGGAATCTTCAACGCCATTGGCCAATCTTCTGTTGGACGAGTTGGCGCAGCGTTACGATTTGCCGAGGCTGCTGCCGTTGACGAAATGGGGAAAGTGGCAACAGGCTTATCCGAAGATTAGCTGTGGTTTGAAGCGGGGTTTTACGTTTTATCATCATCAGACTGGGCGTGCCTTCCAACGCGATCCGTTAAGGCAAAATCAGCTTCTCGTGGCGGCCAGCCCGGCGGATCATGTTGCAGACACGCATTGGTATCGCCCGGATTTTGACCAGTTTCTAGTTGAGGAAGCGCAAGCTGGCGGCGCCGAATACGTCGACCAGATCGCGCTCGATACTCTGGAGTTCCGCGGCGGCCAAGTTCAACTTGAGGGGGAACGACAAGGCAAGCGCCTGTCAATGCGAACGCGGTTCCTGATCGATGCTACTGGGCCGCGCGGTTTTCTGCACCGTGCTCTGCAATTACCAGAGGCGCCGTTTGAACATCTGTCCGCGACGGAGGCGCTCTTCAGCCATTTCACGGACGTGCACCGTCTGAGTGAAATGGAAGCGTTTCGCGAAGCCGAACGACCGCCTTATCCAGTGGATGACGCTGCAGTCCACCACGTCTTTGAAGGTGGCTGGATTTGGGTGCTGCGCTTTAACAACGGCATCACGAGCGCCGGAGTGGCAGCAACAAAGGAGTTCGCGAGGACGCTGCGGTTTATGGAGGGAAAAGCAGCGTGGCAGCGACTCTTGGAAGGTCTCCCAAGCATTCGCGAACAATTCGAAGGCTCAGTAGCGCAATGTCCGTTCGTTCATATGCCGCAACTGGGATTTCGCAGTAGAACGATTGTCGGGCCGCAATGGGGGTTATTGCCCTCGGCGGCCGGTTTTGTTGATCCCCTGCTCTCGACTGGATTCCCTTTAACGCTCGCCGGCGTCACACGCTTGGTCCGAGCGCTCGAAGAAGATTGGGAAACTCCACGTTTCGAGGGCCGGTTGAGGGATTACGCGTCAGAGACGATCGAGGAATTGCGAGCGGCGGAGCTACTGGTGGCAGCCCTCTATGCGGCAATGAAAGATTTTCCCACGTTCAGCGCGCTGACATTGCTCTACTTCGCCGCCGTAAGTTTCAGTGAAACGGTCCGGCGGCTCGGCAAAACAGAATTGGCGCCGTCATTTCTGTTGCGAAATCGAACGACGTTCCATGGTCAGCTTCAGCACTTGTGCCTTGAGGCATTGTCAATTCTCCGCGAGAGAGAAATGACCGCGAGGGAGCGTGCTGCGTTCTGGGAAGCCATTTACCGAGCCATCGAACCGATTGATGTGGCGGGGCTCGGAAAGGCGAGCCGGCGCAATTGGCATCCGGTGGATGCGCAAGATCTTTTGGGGGCAGCCAACAAATGCGAAGCGACCGTTGAGGAAATGAAAGCGCTTCTGGTCAGATGCGGATTCGGGAACTAAATCGAAACTGAAGCTTTGCACTCATGAAACAAAAGATCGCGAAGAACGCTAAGAATAGGCTTGGCCGAAGCTGGCTTGATGAGGCCGGAGGGTCAGAGCAAGGGACCAGCGCTCCCTGATCGACAGTTGAAATCGCACCCGTCCTTTCTTCGTTACCTTGGACCATCTGTGAAAGGGTCGTGGCGTGATCTTGCAGCTGCACCGTGGTTAAGATACGGTTTGAATATGAAGATTCGGCTGATGCTTCTCCTGATTTTGGCTTCGCTCTTTCCGAGCCTTCGCTTGGAGGCAGCGTCATTAGAAAAGCCCGCAGCTCAAAAGGCCTACGTCATTCCGATTCGCGAGGATGTCATGCCGCCACTGGTTTATGTCGTTCGGCGCGGCGTGAAGGAAGCGATGCAAGCGAAGGCCGACTTGATTGTTCTCGATATGGAAACGAATGGCGGGCGCGTCGATACGACGGAGGAGATCATCGAGATTCTCAATCAATTCAAAGGCAAGACGGTGACGTATGTGAATCGGAAGGCCTTCTCAGCCGGCGCTTTCATCGCCATCGCCACACAAAAGATTTACATGTCTCCCCAAAGTGTAATCGGCGCGGCCGCTCCGCTGCTCATGGCGCCGGGCGCGGGCGGCGTGGAAATGCCGGCCACCATGGAGGCGAAAATCACGTCGGGCATCCGAGCGCTTGTGCGGACGAGCGCAGAGAAAAATGGCCACAACGTTGAGGTCGTTGAAGCGATGATCGATAAGACCAGAGCATTGGAGATTGAAGGGGAAGTGCTAAACGAAAAGGGCCAAATCCTGACGCTGACCAACAAACAAGCGGAAAAGGAATATGGCAATCCGCCCAAGCCGTTGCTTTCGGCAGGAACAGTCGAAAGTCTCAACGATCTCATGGTCGAACTGGGTTGCGCCGGAGCTGAGCGAATTTATGTCGAGCCAACTGGCGTGGAAAAGCTCGCGAGCTGGATCAATACGATCAGTCCGTTGCTGTTATTGATAGGGATTGTCGGTGTGTACATCGAATTCAAGACGCCCGGGTTTGGGCTGCCCGGAATCGTCGGGCTGATCGCGTTCGCGATTTATTTTTTGGGTGGTTACATCGCGGGGTTGTCCGGCATCGAATGGGTGGCGGTTTTTCTTTTGGGATTGCTGCTGTTTGTTTTGGAATTGTTCGTTTTTCCGGGGACGATTTTTCTTGGTCTAACCGGCGCCGGCTTGATGCTGGCGTCGATCATCATGGCCATGGTCGATATTTATCCTGGCGTGCCGGGATTGCCAGGGCCGATGCAATTTCGCATTCCAGTGCGGGATATTTTGGTGAACTTAGCGATTGTGTTCGTTGGGTCTGCGGTATCGATTTGGGTGCTCAGTTATTGGCTGCCGAAGACCTCGGTGTATGGCACGTTGATTTCGCAGTCAGCCAGCGGCGAGACGACGATTCAGGCCCAGGAGCAGGTTCAGACCAAACAGTTGGGCGAAGTAGGCGTGGCAATTTCCATATTGCGGCCAGGTGGCAAAGCGCAGTTCGGCGACCAGATTCTCGATGTAATTACCCAAGGGGAAATGATCGCCAAGGGCCGTCGAGTGCGAATTATTGGGCACAGCAGTGCCGAAGCGATTGTGGAGGCGGCAAGCTAAATTAGCAGCTAAATCTGTCCCGGCCAGTAACGTTTCGGCGCCTTCGTCGCAAATTTTGCCGGCAATGGCCGATTCGATTAAGTTTTCGACAAAGATTACGACAAAGTTCTTCCCGCGTGACTGCTTTTGGGGAGAAGCGTTAGGCAGGCTTACGGCATCGGAGATGCCGACTGGCTCGCGGGGTTCGAATTAGAGCTCGAATTGGTCCGTTCGTCAGACTTCCGGCCTTCCTCTTTGGGCTTTCCATCGCCGGACCGGAACGGGCCGCGTGGCTTGAACACTTCTTCAAATGGTGCTCGTTGTTCCGGAGTGAGCACGCCGCGGATGTTGTTTCTCAAGTTACGGCTTTCATCGTGCGCCGATTCCCAAATCTTCTTAGTGCGTTCCTTACTCTCACGAAGAATGCGGTCGATATCTTCTCTCTGCGCCGGAGTTAAGTTGAGTTCTTTCTGCATCCGATCGGCCAAATCGCCACGGGGACGCGCAGAGGAAGGACTCGGGTAAGTTCTGCTGATGTTGCGTGGGGCTTGCGACTTCAGTTTGACGGTCAATCCTCCCGTCACGGCGCCTGCGGAAAAGATCACGACCGCGGCCAATATGACTTTCCAAATTTTCACCAGGCGTCTTCAAGACTGGCCAACGGCGCCAGAACTGATTCTTCCAAGTCCGTCGCGATGGGTTCGGAGTTTCCGTTGAAATCCAACGAAACGGCAGCCCAGGCAGTCAGCATCAGCATGATGGCGACGCAGGGCGCCGCGGCCCGCCAGAGGAGACGACCCCACAATGTCCAGAGATCAACCATCGTTTCGCGCGCAATACGCGCCATGATGCGCTTTTCGAAGGCGTAAGGCACTTCGTCGCTCGGTGGACATGCTCTTGCGACCGTCAGCACTTTTTTTTGCAACTCTTCAATGTTCATAAGCGCCTCGAACCGACAGACGACCACGCGTCAAAAAGGGTTACAGATACTTTGATCGCGCCATTCGTTCCAAACACTTTCGCATTTCAGCGCGCGCGCGAAAAGCACGAACTTTAACCAATGAAATCGACCAGCCCGTCAACGCCGCAATCTCTTTGACGGATCGCTCCTCAATTTGCAATAGCGTAATCACGAGCCGGGCGGCGGGGGAGAGTTGGCTGAGAACTTTGTTGACCAATTCGCGCGCAGCCGCGGCGTTCTCCTGACTGATCGTCGGATCAACGATAAATTGCTCCAACCAATCGGTTTTACCGCTCGTCGCATCGGTAAAAGTCGTTTCGCGATTTCGTTGATGTCCGCGCAAGAAATCATAACAAGTGCGCACCGCCAGACGCATAAGCCAGTGTTCAAAGGGTGCTTCGGCGCGGAACGTGGCCAGTTTCTGAAACGCCTTTATGAATACCTCCTGGACGATGTCCTCGACCTGATCTTCGCGGCGCGCGTAACGTCGAGCCGTGGCAAAAATGCGCGACTGGTAACGTTTCACGAGCGGCTCGAAGCTAGCCGTATCGCCTTGAAGAACGGCCGCAATCAGTTCCGCATCCGAAGGTTCCATCGCGCGCGCAATCTGGCATATCCGCAGGCCAAGCAAAAGATAAAAGCCACCGCGCCTGAATCATTACCGAGCCGATGACGGCTCGGTTTTTCGCGCTGGTCGCGTCCGCGCAGTGCCGCTGCGTGTTTGCGCGTGTCATTCGCTTCGCTCCCAACGGTGCATTTTCGGGTGATTTCAACTCCTGACGCGCAAATTCTGCCGCTCCAGCCACGAAATCAGAGATTCATTCGACGCCTCCGTACGTGCCTCACCCATCGCGCCGCGTTTCTCGGCGCCCCGTGATCGGTGTTCCTCCGGCTTCTTTCCCTACAGCCCGCTGTCTTCCAACTTCACTCGCACTCCGCCGTGGGTCCGTTTAGGACCCTGCTCTTGCAGAAATAGTCGCTACCATCTCATCCATCCAGCAGGCACACACAACGTCGCCACTTGTCGCCTCGCGTGCGTGCTCACTTTCACCGGGACGATCAGCAAATTGCGGATCATCGTCTTGGGCCGCCAGCCTTGCGCATCATCCGGAAGCTCCAACACCCGAAACGCGATCATCAAGTTGTAAGCCAGCACCCCCAACGCATAGAACATCTGATTGGCCACCAGCTTCTCACACGGGGGGTGGTGCAAATCCAAATCGCTCAAGAGGTGACTAAACCCCTGTTCAGAGACCCCTTTAAGTTTGTGCCTCTCCAGCGCACTCTTGGGAGTTGGCTTTTGACCTTCGGCCCTCACGTCATCGCCTGCTGCAAAACCGTAGCGCCAAAACATCTCTCCTGCTGCTTTGCGCCGAACCGTGGCAAACGTATACGCGTGCTCCGCCTCCCCCGGCATGTGCTTAACCCAAGCAGAGCCCTCTTGCAGGCCTTCTTCATTGACCGGCTCCATGCTCCACTGAGACTCCGGCAGCTCCCCG
>VHDE01000157.1 GCA_016871515.1 Verrucomicrobiota bacterium | reverse complement strand
CACAGTTCTTCGGGAATACCTCTACGGCGGGTGCTGTGCGCTCGCCAAGCTTTCAAGCGTTGGGCCAGAGGTTCAAACGGGGGGGATTGGGTTCGCGCTTTGGTCGATGTCGTTGCCATAGTTCGGCGCCGACCTTAGCGCCAACGACTGCCGGTGTTGAGCACGCTTGCCGAAGCGACACGGAATGTCCCGAACAAAATGCTAACCTTCGTATCGGCAATCCGCTATTGCGGAGAAAAGCCGCGCCCTATGGCGAATCAGCTATTTTCAGCTATTTTGCTTATGAACCCGGTCCGCCAGCGCGTTCCGCCTGTTGCTGCGCTTGGTATCCACAAATGCAGGACAGGCGGGACCCCTGTCCTGCCGCACCGCAGTACGTTCTTGCGCTGCCCTCCGTTTCGTGGAGGATGTTCCTATGATTCTCGCAGGCGATATCGGCGGCACTAATACGCGTCTCGGCCTTTTCGAACTGGAGCAAGATCGTCCGAAACCAATCACGATCGAAATCTTTCCGAGCGGCCAATATTCGAGCTTGGAACAGATCATCCAGGAGTTTCTGGGGCAGCATCCGCAGTCGGTCACCGACGCGTGCGTTGGCATTGCTGGGCCTATCAAAGGCCACATCTGCGAAACGCCGAACCTTCCTTGGAAAATCGACTCACGAAACCTCGCGCAATTGCTTGGCTTGCCCAAGGTCGAACTCCTGAATGATCTCGAAGCAAACGCGCACGGCATCTCGGTCCTCTCCAAGAGCGATCTGGTAATGCTACATCCCGGCCGGCCCGATGAAAATGGAAATGCCGGATTGATTTCCGCGGGCACCGGCCTCGGAGAAGCAGGACTGCACTGGGTGGACGAATATTACAAGCCGTTCGCCTCCGAAGGCGGTCACGTTGATTTCGCGCCGCGCAATCAACTTGAAATCGACTTGCTCTCTTACCTGTTGAAAACATTCGGCCACGTCAGCTACGAGCGCGTTCTGTCGGGGCCGGGCTTGCACAACATTTACAAGTTTCTCGTCGAAACGGGACGCGGCCAGGAACCGGACTGGCTGCGGGATGAATTGCAAAAAAAGAATCCTGGAGCAGTGATCTCCAAAGTGGCAATGGAACGGCGCGCGCCCGTTTGCGAACAAGCGCACGACATCTTTGTTTCCATCTACGGCGCTGAAGCCGGCAACCTTGCGCTCAAAGTGCTCGCGACGGGTGGCATTTTCCTCGGCGGCGGCATTGCGCCGAAAATTCTGCCGAAACTCCAAGAACCGGGCTTCCTCGAAGCATTTTGGTCCAAAGGGCGGATGACCGACCTGCTGAAGGCGGTTCCCGTCCATGTCATTGTGAATGACAAAACCGCGTTGCTCGGCGCCGCGCGCGTCGCGTTCTTCGGCGCTTGAGGGGCAGAGTGGTCAGACCACGAAAAGAAAAAGAACGCCTGAGCACATTCCTGGGATTCTGACCACGTGGTCAGCACGTGTTTGCCGCGCGTGCCTTTGTCGTAGCGCAGCCTTTCAGTCTGCTGTATCGCAAAATTGTATTCTGCGGATCGCCCGCAAATTCGAGCGTCCTGGCGCCTCTTGGCAACGGCTCTTCCAAAGTCACATCAATCATGAACGTCTCTTGCTGGGCGGCTGGATCAATCCGCGCGACTTTGCCCGGGATGATCCCATTCCGCGTGTCGAGGTAAGCGACCTGTCCAAATTCGACGTCTTTGATTTGGGTCTCGGCAATCTTTAGCTCGGCCTTGAGGCGGGCCGGATTGGCCAACTGTGCCGCGGCTGACTGGTGAAGTCCTTTCCGGGCCCGCGGAGGAACAGTTGGGAAAAGCAGGGCGCTAACTCGAGGCCAGCCATTCGTGTCTAACGCAAAGCCGCAACGGCTCAAAGGCGCGGAGTCCAGAACTCACCTGACTCGGTTGGTGTGCCTTGCGACTTTGATTCTTGGCGCCTTCGCGTTCAATCCCGTCCGAACTAATGCCGGCGCAACAGCAGACGATGGTCGATCCGCTTTGTTTGGTGGTAATCCAGCGGCGGCAATTCCGTCAGCGTGGGAGATTCCGTTTCGTTTAGCACTGACCTCGCCAAGTCCTGCAATTCCGTCCATCGCGGCCAATCGAGTTCCGGAGAGTGCGCGATGCGGCGCATCAAACTGCGCCACTCGATAATGATACGATCAATATCTCCGGCGCCCAACAATTCCGTCACCCAACCATGTTTGGTCAGCGGATTCTTATGGACGCCCGCGACGATCACCTCCGCGCCCGATCCATACTTCGGCGGCAAACCGTTTTCCAAGTAGCCCGGAATCGATTGCAAGCCATAAACTCGATGACAAGCAATCGCGAGGCGGCCGGCCCACCGGTTTTCATCGCCACAAAATCGGAAGCCAGCGTCCAGGTTCGCCAAATCATAAATCAATTCCGAGGTTGGATACGATTCATCTTCCAACGCGGCGGCAACGGCCAGACCATCGCCCTGGGAAAAGAAGCTCACAATCTGTCCGCGGTGCGTCGGAAGGCCGCGTCCGTCAACCAAGCCGAGACGACGCCAAAGCAAAGCCACTCCCGTCGCCGTCGGCAATTGTCTGCAGACCGGCACTAATTCACACTGGGCGCAGTCGGGCGGCAACACCTCTCGTTCCACGGGTCGCCAAAGCGCAACACCATGAGAGTCCACCGGAACCCGCATCGTGTGCTCCGCCAAGCTGGCCAACGCGATGATTTTATGCGCCAGAGATTTGAATTCGACGACCAGCATTCGCTGCGCGGCCAGTCTTTCTTCCACCAATGGAGCGATTCTTTCGTTCCAGAGCGCGAGCGGCGCTTGCCGGCTATTCCAATTGATCAAGCGGCGAATCCATTTGGCAATCAGGATACGGTCCCCATTGAGCCGGTCCGCCACCGTGATCGTGCGGCCATAGGTTTTCGTCCCATCGCTTTCGGACAAAACGGTCAGCTGACCCGATCCAATCTTTTCCAACGCCGCCGGTTCACTGAGCACGGGCCGAAGTGGAACCAATTCGCCATTGCCACCCGTTAGCCCTTGATCCTTGACACCTGACACCTGATCCCTGACGCCTGGCGCCTGGTCCTTCGCCCTAGGCTGTTGAACCCAAATTTCGCGCAATGGCTTTTCTGTCGGCTGAGGGTGCGCCTCCCACTCTCCTCGGCTGTTCAGCATTTGACGCACCCGTTTTCGCACGTGGCGCGCGCGTTCCGCGTCGGTTTTCAAACCGCACGGCGCCTCGGGATGCTTGAGCGATTCTTCGACGCCGAGGAAAATCGGTTTCGTTGTGAAAAGCCGCTCTTGAATGCGGACGGCTTCGCTGAACGGATCGCGTCCCGCCTGAGCTGCCGCTGTCATCAAACTGAGCAATGCGCTCCAGTCGACGAGGCCGCCGCGCGAAAGCTGGCCTGCATGTGCATCGAGCAGCCTGATTTCATTCGCCGTAATCAGTACGAAACCTGTTTCATCCAGACTGCGGCGGCCCGCGCGGCCGAACATCTGCAAGATTTCGTCCGACCGCAACGGTTGTTCGATGTTGTCACGACGATAAGAAGCGCCCGCCAGCGCCACACTGCGCAGAGAAAAATTAATCCCGGCCGCCAGTCCCATCGTAGCCACGACTACGCGGAGCTGGCCCGCTTTGGCCAATGGTTCGATCACACCGGCTCGTGCGGCGTAGCTCAATCCGCTGTGATGATAACAAATCCGCGCCTTCAGCATTTTGGCCAGCGGTTCATCAATTAACAATTTCTGTTCGGTGCTCAACGCGAGCGGATTGGGCACCGGCAAATAGCGAACCAATTCGCTTGCCATAGCTTCGGCCGCCTGTCGGCGCGGCGCAAAAATCAAAATCGGTCCCAAATCTTCTGCCAATGCCTTCGCGACTAAACGCGGCCAATAACCGCGAATCTCCGACGGCACATGGTAGCTCAGATTGTTGGCATGAACTTCTTCCAACGGAACGGGCCGGTGATCGTGCCGAATCAGAGCTGCGTCACGGCCCAAGCGCCGCAGCCATTTCACGACATCTTGCGGGTTTGCCACACTGCCGCTCAAAAGAAGCAACTGCGTTTGCGGCGGCGCCAAGGCGATCGCGAGCTCGTAATTCAATCCACGATCCTCGTCACCCAACATTTGATATTCGTCCACAACCAGCAGAGACGGTCCGTGTCCTTGGATCAAACGGTTCTTCTGCGTCTCGAGTGTTGCGACCAAAACGGGCGCCTCTAGGTTCTCGGAGAGATCACCGGTAGCAATTCCGACGTCCCATCCCCGCCCGCGCCACTCAGCGAGTTTGTCGTTGGCCAGCGCGCGCGTCGGCACCGTATAAATCGCTTGACCGCGGCTCTTGCCCTGGTTTGACCAGAGTTCGAAAATAAGCGTTTTGCCTGCCCCAGTTGGAGCGTGTACGACGACATCGCGACCCTGACGCAAAGCATTAACGGCCTGCTGTTGCCAGAGATCAGGGACCGTTACCTGGTTTAGCGGGGAAAAACTTTCGAGCTGCGCCGCGATCGTATTCACGAAGTGAACATAATCGAAGAGGCGAAATGTGAAATCGGAATCTTTGAGGCGGTTCGCGCGGCCGTTGCCGCGCGGATATGGGCATCCGCGCGCCAGCGGCCGCGCGAACCGCCCCAAAAACTAGGCTTTCGCATATCCGTTGGCTCGAAACCATTCGATCGCATCCATGAATGCTTGCTTGGGCGGCGTCTGCGGCAAGCCGAGTTCCCGCACCGCTTTGGCCGGATCGAAAAACATTTTGTACCGCGCCATGCGGACTCCTGCGAGCGGGGCTTTCGGAGCTTTGCCCGTGACACGCGCGCATGCTTCGTCCACGTGCGCGGCCGCAAGCGCGATCCAATAGGGCACCTTAAACCTGGGTGCAGGCACGCCCGTGATTTCCTCCAAGGCGGCCAGCGTTTCTCGCATCGTCCAATTTCCCGTTGAGTTTCCCAGAATGTAGCGTTCACCGATGCGGCCTTTTTCTGCCGCCAGGATATGGCCTCGAGCGACGTCCCGCACGTGCACCCAGTTGAGGCCCGTATCCAAAAATGCCGGCATCTTGCGATTCAGGAAATCAACAATCACTTGGCCGGTGGGCGTTGGTTTCGCATCGCGTGGCCCAATTGGCGCGGAGGGATTGACAATGACGATTGGCAAACCCTGTGCCGCCAACTGACGGGCGACTTCTTCCGCCCGCCATTTGGAACGCTTGTAATGGTTGCTCATTTGCGCTTCGGACACCGGTGTTCGTTCGTCGGTCGGTATGAAGGCGCCATCGATTGCCGTGGGCAGGCCAATGCAGCCTACCGTGCTCGTATAGACAATGCGCGAACAACCAGCGGACGCGGCAATTTCAAGGACCGTGCGGGTGCCTTCGACATTGGCGGCGTACATCGGCGCGTAGTTGGGCAGCCACAAATAGTAGCTGGCCGCGACGTGGAAACACCAATCACACCCCCGCATTGCCTGCGTCAGAAAGCGCGCATCGGCCAAATCTCCTTCCACGCGCTCAAAATCAGCCCCTGCCAAGCCTCGTGTATCGCTTGCCGGCCGGATCAATCCTCGGACCCGATGCCCCTTGGCATTCAATTCGTGGACGAGGTTAGCGCCCACGAAGCCGGAGACACCTGTGACAAAACAATTCATTTAACTCTTAACTCGATACAAACGTAGTCGCCTCTGCAACTCGTCGCTCTGCTCTCTAAGGTTATTGGATGGGGCAGGGGACCTTTCAATCCAATTCTGCCTTTGATGCCTCTGATGGATTCCCTGATGGCCGAATTGGTAAATCATCCGATCATCCGATGCCACTACTTGACTTGACAATAAGTTGTGGGATTATCCCGCCACAGTGTATGCCGAAAAAATCTTCCACGCGTAAGCGGCTGAGTCGTCAAGAGAAACATAATTTGGACATCGAAATCGGTTTTATCGAGGGGGTAGTCAAACGCGATCCTAATTATGTCGAGGCGCTGCAGATTCTAGGTGACGATTATACGCGACGCGGACGATTTATTGAAGGTCTGCGTGTGGACGAACGTTTGGCCGAGCTCCGGCCGCAAGATTCTCTGGTGCAATACAACTTGGCTTGCAGCTACTCTTTGACTGACCGCGTCGAGCTCGCGATGCAAGCGCTCGAACGGGCGCTAAACCTCGGATATCGCGACTTCAAGTGGCTGGGCCAAGATCCCGATCTCCAGAATTTACGCCAGCATCCCCTCTACCGAAAAATCCGCGCCAAAATTCGGACCCTTCAAATCAAAATCCGCTGAGATTGGATTTGCGGACGGGGCAATGCAGCTTCCGAGTCAAGAACGATTGAGCGCGTAGGAACTTTACTCCAAATGTGATTTGCCGTGAAACCATCGGCGGCTTCTGAACGGAATAAAGGCGAATAAAGGCTTGCGCCCAAGGCAAACTCAACTAATTTTCGATGTCATTTAGGGCGGGGTAGCCAAGTGGTAAGGCAGGGCTCTGCAAAAGCCTTATGCGTCGGTTCGATTCCGACCCTCGCCTCCAGTTCCTAAGCGCGAGTGCGCCAGTGGGTTACAAGATTCGAGGGGTGCTAACTCCAGTAAAATCTCCAGTGTTTTTACTGGAGGCCAGAACGCGACCACTGGCTGCAACAAGGCACCCACTAATCATTAAGGGGCCGGGGCGGACATCGGGTAGGCTCAGTTTCAATGAGTCACCCTATGAAACTACGCTATCGAATGTTTCGCCGCCGAAACGGTTGTTTCTTCCTGGAAGATTCAGTCACTCGCAAACAGGAAAGCCTTCGCACGAAGAATAAAGCGCAAGCCTCAGCGTTATTTGCCGAGCGAAATAAGGCCCATGAGAATCCTGAACTCTGCCGTCATATGGCCAAGACCTGGCTCGCGGCGGCCAGTCCCGGTCT
This sequence comes from Verrucomicrobiota bacterium, assembly GCA_016871515.1. Lineage (GTDB taxonomy): Bacteria > Verrucomicrobiota > Verrucomicrobiia > Limisphaerales > SIBE01 > SIBE01. Next base: position 1,536 of record VHDE01000157.1, on the reverse strand, counting down.
TGCGAACCGAACTTGGGAGGATGTTGTCGAGCAGATCATCAAATCCAAAACCGGAGAAACTGCCGTGCGATGGCAGCGAGCCTGGAAAGACTGCGCTCTCAACTCGCTCTCCAAACTCAAGCTCATGGAAACGTCGGCGGAGCATTTTTTATCCATCCTCGAAAAGGGAACCGTCTCCACGAATGTTTTTCTGCGCCGTATGCACAACTTTGCTCTGGACATGGGCTGGCTCCTAGCGGCTGTCCTTCCGAAGAGGCAATGGCCGGCGGTTCACTATAAAGAAAAGAGAGCCATCACCTGGGAAGAGCATCTTAAAATTATCGACCGCGAAGGCAACGCCGAAAGAAAGTCTTTTTATGAATTGCTCTGGGATTTAGGTGGCTCTCAAGGCGACATTGCACGTTTGCACGCCAAAGACATCGACTGGCAGGAGCGCGTTGTCTGTTTCGAGCGCCAGAAAATGCGAACTCGCGGAGGTGCTCCCGTCCAAATCTCCTTTGGCAGCTACGTTGAAGGAATTCTCCAGAAGCTGCCCAAATCAGGCCCGCTGTTTCCATACTTGGCGCAGGTGCGTGCCTCAGATCGCGCCACAGAATTCAAGCAGCGGTGTCGCGGCCTTGGAATCGAGGGAGTCACTCTGCATTCTTATCGCTATGCCTGGGCCGAAAGAGCCAAACGTGCGGGAATGTCAGAGCGCTATGCGATGCAAGCGCTGGGACATAATTCGAAGGCTGTCCACCGAGCCTACGCCCGAAAAGTCGAGTTGCGGATTCCCTCAATTGAGGAACTTGAGCGCGGCAACCAAAAAGTTACGGGACTACCCCTACGGCCCAAGCTCAAGACATTGCTGGATTGCGAACGCTCAAAGGCGGCGTAATTTTACATGCAACCTTCTGAATTGAGCACGCAAGTTGAAAAGTTCGCCTGACTTATTTGCTCCATCGATTCGGCGGCCCAATGAGTCCAGGATGAGTCCAGGAATGGGCGAAAGTCGCGTTCTAATTGCTGAAGCGCACGTTACGAAATCAGCTACATTTTCTACTTCGCGGAGCATTTGGGGCTGCTAAGTTATCCAACGTATGCCTGATCCTTTGAGTTTAGTCGCGCTTGGCGCTGCCGTTGGCGGCGCGGCGGGTAAGTTGGTTGAAAAAGCCTACGACTCTGGAGAGAGATGGCTTCAGAATTTCTTTAGAGATCACCAGCCAAAGGCCCTGGAAGTCGCAACAGAAAATGCACGTGATTTTTTGTCGAGCTTCGCTTGCAGAGTGAGGCTGCTTGAAGAACAAAACACCGTGCCTAAGGAGAGAATTGAAGACGCCCAGAATTGGCCAGAGTCTTTGGTGTTGATTCAGAAAGCTCTCCTCAGCGCCGCTCAAACCAACAACCAGGTAAAGCATCAAGTCCTGGCTGAACTAGTACATCGTTTCAATAAAGTATCGACAGACTGTGGGTAAAGGGGTTTCAATGGCAGGATGGCTGGAAAATCGAAGCGTCCGGTTTTATTGATCACGGTTGCCGAGTTGGAATCTCTCCAGG
>VHDE01000156.1 GCA_016871515.1 Verrucomicrobiota bacterium | reverse complement strand
CTGGCCGTCGCACTGACCGTGAAAGGCCCATCCCCGAAGAACTTGTTACCCAAAGCCGCAAAACTAATCGTCTGACTCCCTTTGCCGATCGCGAACGTCTGATCGACATTCGCCGCCTCATTGTAATTCGCATCGCCACTCTGGCTCGCCCGCACCGTGACATTCCCCACACCCGTAATCGTCACGGCGTTGCCGGAGATGCTCGCGTAGGCCGAGCCGGACACGATGCTGAAGCTGACCGGCAATCCCGAGCTGGCCGTCGCATTCACATTGAACGATGCACCGCCAAAATACTTTATGCCCAGCGCCCCGAAGCTGATTGTTTGATTTCCTTTGCCGACGGTGAACGTTTTATCCACGGGAGTCGCCGCGTTGTAGTTGGCGTTGCCCTCTTGACTCGCTCGCACGGTCACAGTGCCCAGGCCGGTTAAGCTCACCGTGTTGCCCAAAATTGTCGCCAGGCCCGACACGATACTGTAACTCACCGCCAACCCCGAACTGGCCGTGGCGCTGACGCCGAAGGGCTGATCACCGAAAGCCCGGTTGCTCAAGGCGCCGAAACTGATCGTCTGATTGGCTTTGCTGACCGTGAAGGTTTGATCGACGGTGGGCGCGGCGTTGTAGTTGTTGTCCCCGCCCTGGCTAGCCCGAATCGTCACTGTCCCCGTGCCAGTGATGGTGACGGTGTTCCCTGAGAGCGTCGCGTAGGCCGAGCCGGACACGATGCTGAAACTGACGGACAATCCCGAGCTGGCCGTCGCACTGACCGTGAAAGGCCCATCCCCGAAGAACTTGTTACCCAAAGCCGCAAAACTAATCGTCTGACTCCCTTTGCCGATCGCGAACGTCTGATCGACATTCGCCGCCTCATTGTAATTCGCATCGCCACTCTGGCTCGCCCGCACCGTGACATTCCCCACACCCGTAATCGTCACGGCGTTGCCGGAGATGCTCGCGTAGGCCGAGCCGGACACGATGCTGAAGCTGACCGGCAATCCCGAGCTGGCCGTCGCACTGACGCTAAAGGCATTATCACCGTAGTTCTTGTTGCTGAGCGCGCCGAACGAGATCGTCTGGCTGCCTTTGACGACGTTGATCACTGCTGAGCTGGTCGCGGAGTTGTAATTCGCGGTGTCCGTCGGCGTGAATGTGACGGAGAGCGTCTGGTTATTGCCGATATTGAGCACCGTTCCGGATTGCGGTGAATAAGCATAGGTTCCCGACACGCTCGATCCTGATGCGTTAGCTGCGGCGTTCAGCTGTGTCCCGCTCAAGGCCGTGCCGTAACCAATGTCCGAAGGATTAGACCAACTGAGCGTCGGCGTGGCTTTGTTCACCGTGATTGTCGCTGTGGCGGTCGCGTTGTCATAAGCCGCAGTGTCATTGGGTGTGAACGTCACGTTTAATGTCTGGCTGCCCGCGTTTAAAACGGTCCCCGAAGAGGGCGTATAACTAAACGACCCTGACACACTAGCCATGGCGTTAAGTTGCGTGCCGCTCAAGGCAGTGCCGTAGGTGATCGCGGTTGGATTGCTCCAGGTGATGGTCGGTTTCGGCTTGGAGACATTCACTGTGCCGGGCTGGTGAGTGAAACTGACGATCGTAAAGTTCACTGCAACTTGCAGGGAAAGGAGAGTGCCGGAGAAACTCACCTGTGACGTGGAGCCATTGGAGCCAATGGCTTTCAATTCAACGCTAAAGATTCTTGTCCCATTCGAGACCGTCGCTCCTACAGCCTCGGGATCCTCCCAGGAAACGGCCAACTTTCCTTGGTTTGAGGATGCCGTATCGAAATTATTCCCAGAAGTCAGCCCGCTCAGGCCATAATTGCTAGTGCCAACGAACTGCAGTACCGACGAATTCCACTGAAGACTAAATTGAAGACTGGTCACTCCCGAAAAGTCCGTCACGGTAATCGGAACTAAAATGGTGCCGCCCGGCGCCACCGTGCCACTGCCCGCGGAGAAGCCCACCCCACTGGCCGTAAGGGGACAGCTTAAAAGCAACGCGGTGAGCACAGTGGCGGAGACACGATAGAAACGATGTTTCATAGGACAATCATTGGCTTGGTATTTTTGGGTCTCTTGTGTTTAACGTAGCGCGGACTTCCAGTGTGCCGTATCGCCGATTTGTAATCCGCAGACCGTTCGCACCTTCGAGGACACCCGAACTTGCCGGCGATCTGCAGAATACAATTCTGCGATACGGCAGACTGGAAGTCTGCGCTACGAGGAATGCAGACGCGCTAAACACGTACAAAGCCGGGACTCCATACGGGGAGACCTCATTCTCCGCTGCCAAAAGGAGAATTGCTGGATCGTTCTCGCCTTCGCTTATCGTCTTCATGCAGAGCGCGTAGTGTTACGGACATGAACGACCGGATTGAAATCAATCCACGCGTTTGCGAAGGCCAGCCAGTGGTTAAAGGAACCCGGATCCCGGTGACTGCAGTGCTCGATCAACTTGGCGAGGGCGAGTCGTCGGATTCCATTCTCCGCGGTTACCCGGAATTGTCCCGGACGGATATCCAGGCCGTTCTGGATTATGCGCCGCATTGTGTGCTGCACACGGAAGTTGCCAGCTTCAGCACAACCTGATCCGTCGTGCGTCTTTATCTGGACCAGTGCGTGCGAGCTGAGTTGGCCGAGTTGTTGCGCGCTCGTGGGCACGACGCCATGCGGGCTTCCGAAGTCGGACAGGTCCGGGCCGACGACGCACTGATTCTGGAGCGCGCTACGGAAGGCCTTGGCCTCTTCGGTCCGCACGGTTGGTTGAACGTTCACGGTGATTTACTCCACTCTCACGCGATAAAACCGTTGCGCATCGCGCGGACGTTCATCGATCAGCACTTTGGCGGTCCCGTCGCCCTGGACTTGATGCAGCCTTATCCACTCCGGTCGGCCTAATGTTTCAGTGGTTTCGAGCGTATAGGTTTTGCCCTGAACCGTGGCAATGAGGGCTTTAATGTTTGCGCTTTCGGAATCGGTCTTGACCAGGGATATCCTTGGCGCCTGGTTGTGCAGATTGAGATCGATGACGGTGTTTTCGGTGGCCAGATCACCCAGCTGAAAATCTACGGAAACCTCTCTGCGCAACGGAGCATCGACAAAACCCAGGGATGAAACGCCCGTTGCACTCGAAGCCGGCCGGAACTCCAAGGCGAAAAGAACCGTCTCATCGGCCAAAGTCACTCCCTCCCCAACCGAATCATCCCATGAGACCATCAACCTTCCCTGGCCTATTTCAGCGCTACTGAAGTTCTCCGGTCCCAACGCGACTCGACTGCCAGCGACCTGTCTTAAGAGAGCGACCATCTCCGGATTCCACTGCAGCGTAAACTGCAAACTCGTAATGTTCTTGAACCCCACCACGCGCACCGGAACGCTGATGACCTCCCCAGACCCACTCAAAGCCCCGCCGAGCTGCAAGCGAACCGTGGGCGCGGCGCGTTGTGGCAAGTTTAGCAACTTGCTTTGATTTGAGCCCCGCTGACCGCTTCCGAATCCCTGAGCCGTGGGTGTGGATGATGGAGACCAATCCCCATCTACATCGCCCGCCTTAACACCAATAAAGTCCAGGTCCGAGACGTCAGCAACCAAAGCCCCCACAGTTCGAGTCTTTTCATAAGTCCACGGTTTTTGAAGATCCGGGAAGCTCTGATCTGATCGAACAAACTTCCACATCGGGCGCGGGAACGATATGGCTTTCTTGAGGAGAATCCGCCGAATCCAGGAAACATCAAGCGTGGAAACATCGCCGTCTCCATCCACATCTGCGGCCAAAACCGCGTGCCCACTGTTCAGATACCCCTTTCGCATCAAGTGCCGGCGAGTGAGTGAAACATCAAAAGTCGAAAGTCCGTCAAAAGCCGAATCACCCGTCTCCTTGGCTGGAGTCAAAGTATAATTTGCTCCGGCTGCCAAATCGAACTCAAAGGATCCATCTGCGGTCGAGACTACAGAATCCCCTCCGCCAGCGTTCAAGGTAACTCCCTGTACTGTCTTCCCGCCCGCATAATACCGCACTTTGCCGCGCACTTTCGCTTTGGGTGGCGGCTGGAAGTTCAAGGTCACCTCATTCGTGATCGATCCCATGAAATTGCTGATGATCACTTTGTAGATGCCGGCTTGGGCCTGCGCGAAGCTCGCAAACGTCAGGGTCGAACGCGTCTCGTTGGCAATTGGGCTCCCGTCCGGGCGCAGCCATTGGAACGCCGGTTCCGGCGACGCGACCACATCCGTGCGCAACGTGACACTCGTTCCGCCAACTCCGGTGACCGTGGGAGCCGGACCAGGGGGTGGCTCGGGTTTTTTGCCGAGGCGCCAATTGACTTTGATGTCTCCGATGAGGCCGTTGACCGTGTCAACCACCACGCGATAATCGGTTCCAGGCACGGCCGGGAAGGAAACCGAAGCGAGGTTGTCCCCATCTCGATTGCTATCGCTGCGAATTAGATTTAGCGCGAGCAGATCGCTGCCTTCATAGACCGCGAGAACCGGTCGAACCGTGCCGCTGGTGGCCTCGACGACCAGCGTTCCTTCGCCGTTGACACTTAATGTCAACCACCGCGATGCGCCGCCCGCGATCCCACCGTGATTCTCCTCGCCCAATTCCTTGGTCGCTCCAAAGTTGGCCAGCACCTGCGTTCCTAACGTGCCCGCAGCCACCGAGGCAAAGTTTTGCTTGCGCCGCGTGGAGCTAAGAGCCGGCCCTCCGCCAATGAAGGTCGTCGTCGTCAGGTTGTTGAATTTGTCTTCCGTCTTGGCCTCACGCTGGCTGCCGACCTCCAGATGCGCCGGACGAATCTTGGTCAGCCGCCGCGTGCTGGTGCTCACTTCGCAGCGGTAAGCGCCTACTTGCGCCGGTTGCACATTGTTCAAAACCAGCAAGGCGCTCGTCGCTCCCGCAATCACCTGGTCCTTGAAAAACCATTGGTAACTCAATCCCTGTTCGCCGCCGTCCTTCTTCCTCGCCAGTACGGAGAATGTCACGGTCTCGCCTTGCGGCACGGTCCGGTCAATCGGTTCGACGTGAATGACCGGCACGTCATCAGCCTCCGACCCGGTCAATTCCCAATTCAACATGATGTTCCCGCTCGCGCCGCCGAAGCCGTCCACTGCGATCTGGTACTCGCCACCTTGCACCGCGTTGAACGTGACCGAGCTGCAATGGAAGCCGCCTTCCTCTTCGTCGCCCGCCAGCAACCGCAGATTACGCACGCCGCCGTTGGCCACGCTGTTCGTATAAACGGCGAGCAAGGTATCGAAACCGCTGCCCACTGTGTTGAACGTCGCCGCGCCGGTCGCCGGCGCCCGCCAGGTCACCCAAACAGATTTGCCACCGACCTTGCCGACGTGGTGCCCTTCCCCCAGTTCCGGTGTCGCGCCGATGTTCGACCCTTTGCCCGAACCGGACGCACTCATCAAAAGACCGCGTTGCGCATAATTGTTCGCGAAGGCCACAGTCTGCCCAGGCTCGACGACCAGGCTGACGACGCCGCTGTTGACCGCATCGAACGCATTTTGCACCACGAAATTGTAGCTGCCGGAATCGGCCGGTTGCGCATTCTGGATGGTGTAGGCCGGGTGCGTCGCGCCGGGAATGTTCACCCCGTTGCGCCGCCATTGGAAGGTCAACGGCGGACTGCCGTCGGCATTTGCATTGAACGTAATATTTGCGCCGATCGCCGCCGATTGCGCGATCGTTTGACCCGGTAACGGACTGGGTCCGACGATCTGCGGTTTCACGCGCACGACCACATTCGCGGCGACCGTCGTGATCGATCCCTGGGCGTTGCTCACCTCCACACTGTATTCACCGGAATGACCCGGGTTCGCGTTGTTGATGGTATGAGTCGGTAGGGTGGCATTCGGGATGTTGCTTCCATTGAATCGCCACTGGTAACTCAACGGCTCCTGGCCCACCACATTCACTCGCAGCGTGAGTGATCCGTCCCGGTTCACCGTCTCCTGCTTCGGCGGACTCGTCACCACCGGCGGGCCCTTCGGCAGGATCGACGCCATAAACTGCCGCGCGAGTCCGCCGATAAACGTAAAGCTGCCGCCCGCGAAGATCGTCCTTCCTTGGGCCGCCAAAGCCGAAACGCGATTGTTCGCATCCGAACGCCAAGCGGTGACAGCGCCGGAGCTGCGGTCCAGTGCAGCGATGAAATTCCGTGGCACATCGCCGATGCGATTGAAGACGCCGCCAATATAGACAGTGTTGCCCTCCGCTTCGACAATCGCATAGACGCTGCTGCTGACCGGCGGTGTGTTGGTGCGGAGCAAGTTCGGGTTCCATGTTTGCACCACGCCGGTGTTGGCGTCCAACTGCGCCAAACCAGTCCGCGTTTGGCTGGCCAGGCTGGTGAAATCACCGCCGACATAAAGCCGCCCGCCGGCAGCGTGGACCGCTTGTACGGGCAGGTCCGCGTTGGCAGCCCACGATTTGGCGTTGCCGTTGGATGTTTCCAGCGCGGCAAAGTTCTTCCGTGCGTAGCCGCCGATGTTCTCGAATTGCCCGCCCACATAAACGGTGTTGCCCTGGACCGCGAGAGCGAACACGCGACCGTCCGCGCGGGCGTCCCAACTCGTCGCGTTGGCGGAGATAATATCGAGCGCAGCCAGATTCGTCCGCGCGGCCTGTGGCTTGCCGATCTTGCTGTAAAAGCCGCCGGCATAAACGGTGTTTTCGTGCGCAGCCAGGGCAAAGACAAAGCCATCGGCATTGGGCGCCCAGGAAATAGAGCGGCCGGTCACGGTATCCAATGCTGCAATGAACGAGCGTTGTTCTCCGCCGATGCGCGTGAATTCGCCGCCCGCATAAACGCGGTCGCCTTGCACCAGCACGGCTCGCACATCGCCGTCCTCGGCGTTTGGGTCCCAATCTGTGACACGGCCTGTGCCGACGTCGAAGGCGGCGATGCGGCTGCGTTTGACCGTGCCGATCGTCCGGAATTGGCCGCCGGCGTAAATCGTGGAATCAAAGGCCGCGAGCACATTGACGCCCGCGCCGGCATTGGGATGCCACTGAATCACGCTGCCGTTGCCTGCGACCGCGACTGCGCCGATGCGATTCCGCGGTGAGCCGTTGATCGTCGTGAACTGGCCGCCCAAATAAACGTTTGCCCCCACCGCTGCCAACGCGCTGACACTGTTGTTCAGAATAGGATTCCAACTCGTCGCCGCGCCGGTGTCGGCGTTGAGCGCTGCGGCAAATTTTCGAGGTTGCCCGCCAATCGTTTCGAAGAAGCCTCCCGCATAGACGACCCCACCGGAAACCGCAATCGCTTTCACCGCGTTGTCCGCTCCCGGATTGAACGCGGTGATCAACCCTCCGCTCCCCGCATCGACCGCCGCAAGTTGCGTCCGCGCCACGTTTGCCACACGTTCAAACTCGCCGCCGAGATAAAGCTTGCCCTCGCTCAAAGCCAAAGCGAACACCGTCTTGTCCGGGCCTGGATTCCAGCCCGAAAGCGCCGCGCCGGAACTGACGGACAACGCCGCGACGTTGCTCCGATCCTGGCCGCCAATCCGCCCGAATAGTCCGCCGGCATAAATCGTCCCACCAGAGACGGCAAGCGCATGCACCGGGCCGCTCGCGTCCGGGTTCCACGTCTTCAATTCGCCGCTCCCGGCATCGAGCGCCGCCACGCGGTTGCGCGTTTCGTCCTTGCCCCGCTGGTCATTGATCCGCGTGAAATGCCCGGCGATATAAACGTTTGGGCTCGCGAACACAATCGCCCGCACCGGTCGATCCGCGCTCGGTTTCCATTCGGGGTCGAGCGTCTTGTCGGCGCGCAAGCGCGCCAATCGATTCCGCGCCTGGCCGCCCACGGCAGTAAAATTCCCGCCGATGAACCAGCCGCCAGCGCCATCCGAAGCCGCGGCGATGACTTCACCATTGATTTCGGGAAACGCGCCGTCCGGAACTCCACTCGCCAGATCGATGACCGCGCCGCTGCCCGTGTTCGGCCACGCGTTATTAAAGCTGCCACCGGCGTAAAGAACGCCGCCCTGTTCGACCACGGCATGCACGGGTCCGTCCAGCACCCAAAACTCCGTTCGCAATTGTGTCGTTGCCGAAATCGGTTCCGGCACCACAACGCTCAATTGCGCCGGTTCGCTCGTCACCGCGCCACCATAATTTCCGACGATCACCGCGTAATCGCCGATGTTCGCCGGCTGCACGTTGTTCAACGTGAACGCCAGGTCGGTCGCGCCTTTGATCTCTGTGCCGTTAAACAACCATTGATAACGCAGCGGCTGCAGACCAGTGGCGGAGACCGTGAACGTGATGTTGGCGCCTGCATTGGCTGATTGCGTCAAAGGATGTTCGGTGATGACCGGCGGCGTGAGCAAAATCAACTTCGCGGGCGCGCTGGTGATGGCGCCGCAGGAATTGGCGATCACAACACTGTAGTCGGCAGCGTCGCCGGTCTGGACATTGGGCAAGGTCAAGCTGGGCGCCGT
>VHDE01000155.1 GCA_016871515.1 Verrucomicrobiota bacterium | reverse complement strand
CTTGCCTTGTGAAATTGGCAAGCGCCCAAACTCACCACTCCAAATTACAATGGTTGAATCGAGCAGGCCTCGACGTTTCAAATCCATCACCAAAGCGGCGCTCGGCTGATCGGTCATCAGGCAAAGGTCCTTCAGCTTTTCGGCGTTCTTGTCGTGCGTGTCCCACGGTTGGCCAGAAAGATAAATCTGCACAAAGCGCACGCCCTTTTCGACCAACCGCCGCGCCATCAGACAACGCTTGGCGTAATTCGCCGTCGGTTTATTCGCATGATCGAGCCCGTAAAGCTTGCGCGTTTCTGCAGATTCCTGGCTAAGATCGAGCACGTCGTTTACTGACGTCTCCATGCGCGCAGCCAATTCGTAATTGTTGATTCGCGCTTGCAGTTCGGTGTTCTCCGGGTGATCGCGCAGATGCGCGTGATTGAGCTTTTCCAGAAAATTGAGTTGGTTCACTCGCGCCCCGGGCGGAATATCGTTCGGCGTGGCCAGGTTGAAAATCGGGGAACCGGAAGAACGAATTTGCGTTCCCTGATAAATCGCCGGCAGCCAACCACTCGACCAGTTGCGAATTCCGTCGATGGGCAACCCTCCGGGATCAGCCAAAACAACGTAGGCCGGCAAATCTTGCCGCTGGGTTCCGAGGCCATATAGCACCCACGAACCCCAAGTCGGTCGGCCCGCCTGAAATTTTCCGGAATGAATGATGCGCAATGCCGATTCGTGATCGACTGAATCGGTCGTCATCGAACGGACCAGCGTGATCTCATCGACAATCGAGGCGGTGTGCGGGATGAGTTCAGAGAGTTCCACGCCGGACTGTCCACGCCTTTGGAATTTGAATGGCGATTCCAACAACTTGCCCGCTTGCTTGTCGAAATGAATTTCCAAATCGTTGCCGGGATAATCTTGGCCACTGCGTTTGATTAGTTCCGGCTTCGGATCGAACAAATCCATCTGGCTTGGGCCGCCGTGCTGAAATAAGCAAATGACCGCTTTCGCGCGAGGTGCAAAATGAGGAAGCTTCGGTGCGAGCGGGTTAACCGCTTTGGCAATCTTGGGAGAGGAAGCGAGACCCTCGATCGCTCTTAGATGCGACAACGCCAAACAACCTAACCCGCCGCCAGCCAATCCGAGAAACGACCGGCGATTTATCGCGAACGGGCTGTGCTTAAGGTTCATCGTGAATTTGCCCAAGATGCTCGCATGTCGCGTGATGCTTGACAAGCTCAGCACCAGATGAGTCCAGATGAGTCTGCGCTACGCCAAACGGTGCTTGATCGACGCACTGCCACCGAAAGGACAAACTCGAAATTCGGCTTTCACAACCTACTCGCTGCCGCCGCGTCCATAAACAGGGAACAATTGACGTGCTTCCGCAACAACGAACCGGGCACAGATTCATCAATTGGCCCGGTGACAGTGCGGCGAATGATTTCTGCCTTCTTCGCGCCGTTCGCGATAAGCCACACTTCCTTCGCTTCGAGAATCTGTTTCAAGCCGATGGTCAATCCCCAACGCGGCAGTTGCTGGTGCGAGACGTACTTTGCGGAGGCCTGGATTGTGCTCTCGTGCAGATCGGTCCTGCGAGTGCCGCTGTTCACCGACGATCCAGGTTCGTTCATACCCAAGTGCCCATTCAAACCCAAGCCGAGCAACACGAGGTCGAGGGGGCCGCCGATTGCGCTTTCGAATGCGCGGCATTCCTTCTCCAAATCTGGCGCGTCCGGGTTGAGCGCGTAAAACTGCGCTTTCGGCAGATCGATCCTATTCATCAAGTGCTCGAGCAATGCGTTCTTGCAGCGGCCGGGATCTTCCGGCGCCAGACCGCCGAATTCATCGAGCGTAAAGACAGCAGCCTGTTGGAACGAGACCTGTTTCTGTTGAACGGCCCGGACCATTGCAGCGAAAATCGGGTTTGGGGTGTGTCCCGACGGGAGGCAGATGCGAAGCCGCGGATTGAGCCGAAGCCGATCCCGCCAAAACGTGGCGACACCCTCGACCCAGCCCGTCTCATTATCAAAACGCAAAATATTCATGCCTTGCCTTAGAAATCCAATTTGACCGAGGACAACCCGAAAAAACGTGACTTGATTAACCGCAAAGGGGTTTTCGAATTCCGTCATCTTTGCGTCCTTTGCGATCTTCTGTTCAAACCAGGAGCCAAAAATCTTCTTAAAAAATGCAGGACTTTCACCTGTTGCATTACAGAGCGAGGCGATTTAGATAAGAACGCTCATTCTCCGCGTCTATCGTATCCCTGCGGTGTTCTCGTGCTTAACCGATCCAGAGATCGACCGGCTTGGCCATCTTAGGCCGGAAGGGCAGTGGAACTTTCTGCCCGGTCCGGGCTGATTGATAGGCTGCGCACATCAGTTCGAGCACCGCGCGCCCATCTTCACCAGTCACGAGCGGTGTTTTGTCTTCGCGAACGCACTCGATGAAATGTTTCAATTCCTGAGGGTATCCTTGGTTGAAAGCCTCCTCGAAAATGGTGAAGGTCCAACCTTTGGTGGAACCGGCTTTCTCCATCGCGTATCCGTACCCTTTCCGGCTGTAAGTCAACGCCGAATTGCCAACAAAAAGATCGGCGTAAATGACACCATCAGTTCCATAAACCTCGACGCGGTCGTCCATGCCGCCGTGCTTGGCCCAACTGTTTTCGGCAATGCCAATCGCACCGCCCTCGAATTCGACCGTGCAGACTGAGTTCTCCTCGGCGCGCGTGCGGCCTTTGTGAATCAAACCGGTTTGCATGTGCGCATAGACATTGAGCGCTTTCGGTCTTCCGCCGAGCATCCAACGAAACCAGGCCAAACCGTGACAGCCCATGTCCATGAGCGCGCCGCCGCCGGACTGATTGATATCGTAGAACCAATCGCTGTGCGGTCCCGAATGTTTCTCGCATTGGCGCATCTGAAAAATCTTTCCCACGGCGCCTTCGTTCACAAGTTTGCGGACGCGTTCGTACTTGGGCGCGAAGCAAAGTTCTTCGGCATACATCAATTTTCGTTTGTTTGCCTTGCACACCGCGATCATCTCATTGGCCTCGTCCAACGTCATCGCCAGCGGTTTTTCGATGATAATGTGTTTGCCGGCCTTCACTGCGGCGAGCACCGCGCGATGATGCAGAAAATTCGGCAAGCAAATGTCAACCACATCGCAACCGGAATCGGTGATCGCTTTCTCCAGATTACTGAAGGAACGCGCAATGCCGTGTTTGCGCGCGAATGCTTTCGCGCGGTCTGCCTTGCGCGTGTAAACGGCGACAACCTCCGCATCCGGCACAAAACGATGATACGATTCGATGTGAATGTCGGCGATGAAGCCCGCTCCCAGCAACGCCACTTTGGTTTTACTCATGGGGCGAGAGTGTAGGCGGGACGGTTTTTGCGTGTCAAATTCTTGAATTGAATGGCCATCCTGCGTCGCTTTGGATAATTTGAGAGTGCCATGTCCAATCTTGCTCAACGGCCGCTGCGCAAGCGCTCACACGAGTGGATCGACGCGCGCAGCTTGGAAATGGCGACGCTGATTGCCGCGAAAATTCGGCGTAAGCCTGAGCTCTTCGAAAGCGCTCGAGTCAATCTGCAGCGCTGGAAACAAACGCGAAAACCCTGGCCGCGCGCGTTGCAGGAATGGGAGGAGATCATCGAAAGATTCGACCGCGAGACAGTCTTAAATCTTCTAACCGAAGATAGCGAAGAGGGCCGAAGGCGACGGCAATCCGATCCCTTCTGTGGAATTCTCACTGAAGCCGAGCGCAAGGGTATCCTCCTTAAGTATGAGGCGCTCGGAACTTGAGCATGTTCTCCGAGCAGCCAGCGGAATAAGTGGTCAGCGGGAATTTGTGATCATGGGCAGTCAGGCGATTCTCGGGGCCTTTCCCGATGCTCCAGACGAACTGTTGATTTCGTCCGAGGCGGACTTCTCAGTGCCTAAGCGGAGAAACAATGCACCGCCCGAACGACGAATTGATTGATTAGTCCTTGGGCTTTGAACTTGCCTTGGCCAACGCCGCCGAAGCTGTGCTGCGAATGAACGGGTCTTTGTCTTCGGCCATCTTGCGCAATGCGGAAATCGCAGCGCTGTCATTCGGCCCAATTTCCCCGAGAGCTGCGATGACGTTGCAACGGAAGCTTGGGTTCGGTTCATCGAGCAAATGCACTAATGCAGGGATCGCTCCGCTGGCCGATGTCCCAAATTCTTTGAGAACCACCACCGCATGGTAGCGAGTTTGGTAAAGTCGAGCGTTGGGATCGGGCAGATGCTTTCGTAAAGAGTCAGGAAGTTTCGGCCAGAGACTGCGGTAGCCAGGCGTACCTTGCGATTCAAGAGCTGAAATCAAGTGCGGTCCTGACTCCGGGCAACCTAAGCGCAGCAACGCATTCATCGCTTGGCCTTTGTTGCCACCAGGCGAGCCGAGTTCCTTCACCCACGCATTCGCCGATTTGCCGTGGAACTTCGGACCGCGATCGATCAATCCGTTGAGCACGACGACCGCAAATGCCATTGCCAGCATTGCCATGACTCGCTTGTGCCAGATGTCGTGCATATCATTAGAAACGCGGATTCACCCTCGCGGGATTAAATCGAGACTTACGACATTGGTGCATTTCGCCTTTAGATTGAACAAATCAATTTTAAGGCAGGGCGAACCTGCCAACCGCGTTTAGTTTAGCCTAATCCACATAGAGGAACGCATTGCTGGCAAAAAGCATTTGCGCGAAGCCGGCCCAAACGGCTTCCTGGATATTTCCGCCGACATATTGCTTCGATTGTGTTTCTAAAAACTCTTCGGCCGCCTTGCGCTCATCCTTCTTTGGTTCGCGTCCGAGTGTCCGCTCGAAGGCGAACTGAATTCCGTTGTTCGGATCAGCCGCGGCTTGCGCTGAGAGTTCCTTTGCCAACGCCTTGCTGCGCTGCCGCACGAAATCCGAATTCAATAATGCGAGCGACTGCAACGGCACTGTGGCCGTGTTGCGCCGCGTGCAATTCAGGCCGGTTTGCGCGCTATCGAAAATCTCCAGCATCGTGACCGGCTTAGTTCGGCGTTGTTGCAAGTAAATCGAGCGGCGCTTTGCTCCTGCCGCCTTTTCGCCAACAACGTATTGGCCTTCGTCATTTTTTTCGGCCGGAACGTAAGGACCGCCAGCCGCCGGGTCCAACTCTCCTGAGGCAAAAAGCATCGCGTCGCGCAAGGCCTCCGCATCCAGGCGGCGCATTTGAAACCGCCAAAGCAATTTGTTGTCGGGGTCAGCCGCAAACGCTTCTTCGCGCAATCGGCTCGACTGCCGATAAACCGCCGACGTAACGATAAGTCGATGCAATGCTTTCGCGCGCCAGCCGGATTGCATGAATTGAACCGCCAAATAATCCAGAAGCTCGGGATGACTCGGCTTCGCTCCAGTAACGCCGAAATTGTCCACCGTGGCGACCAAGCCTTCGCCGAAATATCGTTGCCAAATCCGGTTGACCAACACGCGAGCCACGGCTGGGTTCTCGCGTGAAGTCAACCAACGCGCGAGAGCCAATCGTCGCGACGAAACGCTTGTCGCATTCGTGCTCATGCCATGCGCGAACTTGTTGTTCATACTGCAAAGGATTGCGGGAACGCCTGGCTCGACAGCGTCACCCTCTTTCGCGTAATTGCCTCGCACCAGAACACGATGCGACGGTGGCGCCGATGTCGGTTCGGTGAGCACGGCAATCAGCGGCAACCGCGCAGGCCGTTCGCTTTCTCGTTTCTTCAGAGATAGCTTGAGTGTCTCGTAGCCCGTTGCCAGCTCCGGGAAACGTTTCAACACTGCGTCATCTTTGATTTGGACTCGAGATTCGTGCTCCTTCAACAGAGCCTTCATTTGGTCGTTACGCTCCTTTTCTTTCGTCTCGAGCGCCTTGTTGATCGCCGTGCGGACCGGTTCCGCAAGCTGTTCCAAATTCTCAGTGAGGATTACCTTGCGGAACGGCGCGATCATGCCCTCGATGCTTTCCTTCACGGCATTCAATTCACGTTCGAATGTCCCGATGCGCTGTTTATTCTCCTCCCGCTCGGAGCGTGAACCAATCGAGATCGCGCGGTCGTTCGGCTTGATCCAACGTTCCGGATCGTAAGCCGGACGCAGAATCGCCTGCAGTTGATAGTACTCCTTCTGGGTGATCGGTTCGAACTTGTGATCGTGACAACGCGCGCATTGCACCGTCAGGCCGAGGAACGCTGAGCCGAGAATCTGAACGTTCCCTTCAAGCACCGAGTACCGGTCCACCTTTTGTTCGAGTGGATTCCCGTCGCTTTCGCCCGTGCCATCCGGAGCATTGCGCAGCAGGTGTGTGGCAATCAACGCATCGACCATATCCGGCGTAACGTCTCCTTCCGGTTTGAAATCGACGAGCTGATCTCCAGCGATTTGATCTTGAATGAAACGGTCGAATGACTTGTCGTCATTGAGCGATTTTATGACGTAATCACGGTATTTATAGGCGAGAGGCCGATCCGTATCCGCGTCGAAATAGCCGTTGGAATCCGCGTATCCGACAGCGTCCAGCCAATGCCGTCCCCAGCGCTCGCCGAAATGCGGAGAAGCTAAGAGTCGTTCGACAAGTTTCTCGTAGGCATGCGAGCTTTGGTCCGACACGAAGGCTTCGATTTCGGCAGGTGACGGCGGCAATCCGATCAGATCGAAGCTCAAACGCCGAATCAATGTGACGCGGTCCGTTTCGGTCGAAGGCGTCAGGTTTTCTTTCTCCAAGCGCGCGAGAACAAAGCGGTCAATCGCTGTGCGGACCCAAGCTTTGTTCTTCACGTCGGGCTCGACTGGCTGCATGGGCGGAGTGAAGGCCCAATGTTTCTTGGCATCGGCGGCAGGCGGCGAGATCACGGCGAGCACCGGCCATAACAAGACCGAGACAGTAGCGAGGCGGCTTAGTTTGCGACTCACGAATAACGCAATTTGAACTCGAGATCGCATGCAAATATTAAGCACCACCGGACTTCTGTTCGCAAAGGGTAAATGCAACGGATGACTTTCGTTGTCTGTTTGTTTGGCTTGTGGCGCGTTGACAGGGGTAGTTCTGAACTGCCCCGATCGTATGGCCACGAAACCAGAACTTCGAACCTGCGGCTGACCGAACTTTTGCCGGCCATGAATTGTCGTCCGCCGTCGAAACGCTCGATGGCCGGCTAATCGCGCCTGCCGGAACGGTGATTTCACAAATGATGCATCACGTCCAGCAGGATGAGGTCTGGAGACTGGGAACGGGCGAGCTTCAGCGCCACATCACCGCGCGGCGCCACAAAAATCCGGAAGCCTCGCGGCTCGAGGACTTCGCGCAGCACATTCAGATTGGCCGGAATGTCATCCACGATACTAGAGTCGGATAGATGCGCTACGCGGGCGCCGTCTAATGCCCATCCGAAACTCTGCTTGCCAAAACTTGACGCCGATCTCTTTTGCTGGCAGTCAAGAATCATGGGCGAGATCGTCGTTGATATTGAATTGGAAAACTTCGTGGACCGCGCGCTGCAAAAACAGACGCGATTGAAAGAAGATCGCGTTCGCAAACACTCTATGAAGGCTGTTGCGGATACCGGGGCAGTTATGCTGGCACTGCCTCAAGACGTGGTAGACAAGTTAGGGCTTGAGACACAGCGGACCGTAATCGTCTCATACGCGGACGAACAAAGGGACCAGCGTCCAGTTGCGGGCGCGGTCACGATCAGAATCGGAGACCGGGCCATGACCACGGAATGTATTGTCGGACCGCCTCTGAGCGAAGCATTGATCGGGCAGGTAGTAATGGAAGAACTGGACTTGATTGCTGACCCACAACGGCAAACGCTGGCGCCGCGTCCTGAATCGCCGATTTATCCGTCACTGAAACTCAAGTGAACAACAGAGCGCTAAGCTAAGCGTCTTAGCGTAGTACGGCCGCAGACTGGCGGCTAGCTTGCCCACTTTCAGGGCCTGTTCGACGGTAAGATCACTCACATCCCCGGCTTGCTCCAACCGAATGATTTTGTCCGCTTCGCGCGCCACCCGCGGGTTTGAGGTTCAGTGGGCGAACCGAATTTCTCCGTAAACCACCGGGCTATGGCGGGATGAAATTGAAACTGTTCCATAGGCTCCTATGGCAAACGATTTTGCCGAAAAATCATGTTCTAGAATTGAATTGAAAGCCAATTGGCTTTAGTTCCTTTGTTAAAGAGCACCAACGGAGACTCGATCCAACAGATGAAGAGTCCGTTACGTAATTTCCAGACGCGCTTAGCCCTGTTTGACGGAAGCAATTAAAGCACGATCAAAGCGAGCGCAAACAGGATAGCCACTGCCACGCAGCCAAGCATGCTTTTCCATATCGGTTCGGGTTCTAGATTGTTGCCGCAAGTTTTCATTTCGTATCCTTTTGGTGAAATGTTTTTGCGGCATTAAAAACGAGTGGGTTGGACAAAATCTGTCCAACCCCTAAAATCCTTTTGCTTCGATTTTCCAACCATTTTCTCCTTCGATTCGGGTCAAAAGAAGCG
>VHDE01000154.1 GCA_016871515.1 Verrucomicrobiota bacterium | reverse complement strand
TATCCCTTGGCAGGATGCTCTCCAGCAGAGCCCGCCTCTGTTTCGCTGGACGGTGGGAGTCTACGGGCGAGGCAGATAAATGCAATCGAGGATCATCGGTCATCCTTCACTCTCCAGTCAAAAACCGTCGAAAATCACCCACATGTTTTGGAGAAGAAGCCTATTTGTTTTGCGGTTGTGTCTGTCACTGATGAAGTTGAGTCAGGTGGCCGAGGAATGGCTCCCCGCTTTTTGCTGTAGGCGCAACATTTTTTGCCATCGCGCCAATTCAGTCACCGCGGCCTGGCCGAAATCAGGGTCGTGCGGTGCTCGCAGATAATGTTGTCCGGCCCTTTCTCATCGGGAAAAAAGCGCCAGCCCGCCAATTCCAGCAAACGATTGATTCGAATTCGGGCTTGGGCTTCTTTGTTCGCCATCGATTGCTTTGCGTTTCAAGCTAACGCTTCACTTCGGTCGCCGAGAAACTCGCGCTCACTGTTATGCACGTAGACGCGGCGGTGATTGCGTTCGATGGTCTCACGGGCAACACCAAGTTTTGCCTAATGTTTGCGCTACAGACAAAGTTGCCCCGATGCCATGGGTTGTGCCGGCGGCAAAAAGCGATCAGAAAATTAGACCGGACTGTGCGGAGGCATTTTGAGCAGCGGAATTTTGCATGTGGTGAGCAATGCAAGGACGGGCGATCACATCTTTCGCCGGATACTTTACGGCACCGACATGAACCCCGATTCAGAGATGTATCGAGTGACGTTCCGTTTGCTCGAAACGGCCGACGAGCATTTTTTATCCTGTTTACTTCGGAAAATACCATTGGCCGATGCACGCCTTTGCTTTACCTGATAGCATCCTGAAAAAGATTTATCGCGACAACGCATTATATCTGCTTAGGGCGGGTCTGTAACGTGCATGTGTTTCACTTCACTTGCCCGCGTAGCTGAGACGATAGATCTTATTGCCCGTGTCATCGCTGATCAGGATCGAGCCGTCTGGCGCTTCGAGGCAATCGGCGGGACGTCCGATGATTTCAGTGCCGCCCTTCAGAAAACTGACCATTTTCTGTTCGCCGTACGGATGGCCGTCCTCAAACAAAATGCGCGCGAGACAATATCCGGATTTCTGCGTCGCATTCCACGAACCACGCATCGCGACGAAGGCATCTCCGCGGCCGTTTGGAATCTGTTTGCCATGATAGAAGATCATTCCGTTGCCAGAGCAGTGGGCCGCCATTGTCCATTCCGGGATCGTGGTCTTGGCAGCCAACTCCGCCAGGTCCGGATTCTTCAAAAAGTTAAAGTTCGGGATGTTTTTGCCCACGATGTAAGGGTGGCCGTAGAAGCCGCCTTTCTTATAATGATTCAGCTCCGCCGGCGGGTTGTGATCCGTAATGGGCTGGCCGAATTTCTTTTCTTTTCCCTCGAGCTCCCAGCCAAGCATGTCGATGTCGTGATCAACACCCCAAATCTCCTCCGTGTCCGGCCGAATCGCGAACTTCTCCGTGTTCCGGAGACCGGTCGCAAACAGCTGCTTGTCTGAACCATCAAGCGCGAAAGTCCAAATCTTCTTCCGTTCATTCGCGTCGATTGGTTCGTCTGTGGCATTGGTCTGATCACCGACGTGTGTGTAAATCCGCCCTTTATGAATCAGCAAAGCGCGCCAGCGATGTCCACCGCCGGTGATCGGCAGTTTATCTTCGCCGATGACTTTGATGACTTCGTCGGCTCTGCCGTCGCCGTTCGTGTCCCGAGACTTGAAGATCGCCGAGATCTCGGCGAACCAGAGCCAACCGTCGTGCCAAGCCAATCCTTGCAGAATGTTCTTCGGATCGTGCCCATCGACGTAGGTGACAACGTTCTCGTAATAGCCATCCCTGTCTTTGTCGCGACAAGCTTGAATCTGCCCGGACTTGGGGACGCTGACGAACAGAACGCCTTCCGGGTTAACTGCCATGAAGCGGGGAGCTTTGATCGTGTTTTCCGCGACGGTTAGCTTGAACCCAGGACGGACCCAAATTCCATCGGGGACCTCCGCTGACCGAATTGAGAACGCGCTCAACGACAAAAGGCAGAGAACGATGTTGCTCAGCGCAATGGTTGGAGCGGTCAAGTTATGCGTTGGCCGGAAGAGGTTGAGTTTCGAAGAGGTGGATTTCATTGGGCGAGCATAGCTGCTCCGGAGCGCTGGCGTCCAGAACTTCAATCCTGTCCGCGGCGAGCCCAAGCCGTCTCTTAGAGTGCTCAGAGCGGCTGCGATTGAGGCGGGAAAGTTAAGCTCGAAAGCTAGGTCGGCCACACCTGCGCCTGACGAAGAATAAACGTCCAGCATCAGCGGCAGAGCTCCAGTTTCGCCAGCGCGTAGCCGCGCTTCGCCAACGTCCATTTTCAAGGCGTCCGGGACAATGATGGCCACAACGGTCGCGCTGCTTAACGCGTCAGAACCATTGCAGGTGGCTTTGATCTCCGGGCGATTGGCCGTGCCAGCCGCGGAAAGGTCCGGCGTCCACTGGACAATTCGCTGCCAACCAAAACTCAAGGGAAAACCCGGTGGGTGATTGCCTGGAGCGCGCTCAACAACCCAAATAAATCATTTCTCCTTCAGTTCAACAACTCCCGTCCACTCTTCTTCGGCAGGATGCTCGCGAACTTCCTTGATATGCTTGAGGAAGAAACTGGCGGGCCCGTCTTTCGGATGCAGTTCGATGACGCAGCGAAAGCCGCGTTCGGCCTCGTCGAGGTTTTGCTGGTGATAATGCTTAAGCGCTCCGGCATACGCTTCTCGCCAAGGACGAGAGGCCTCAGCCTGCTCTGGCGTGCCCAAAAGCTCATGAACAGCCACGGCTTTTTCAAATCCCTTGAGATTGAATTGGCCGCAAAAACGGGTGACGAACTTGTTTTTGACGCCCGACTCGACTTCTCCGGTAATAAGAATGTCGGTGCCGAGATACTTGTTCAGCCCCTCCATGCGCGAGGCCAGGTTGATGTTTTCGCCGAACGCCGTGTAATCGACGCGCCGCGAGCTGCCGAAGTTTCCGACGTTAGCAACACCGCAATGGAGTCCGATACGGGTGCGGATTTCGAGGCCCTCCAGCGCTTTGCCAGAATTGAATTTGGACGAAGAGTCACGCAAGAGAAGCGCTCCCCTGCAGGCCAGCTCTTGATGATCTGCTTGGGGCATGGGCGCGTTCCAGATCGCGAATATCCCGTCGCCGATGAATTTGACGACCGTGCCGTGCGCCGGGTCGATACAATGACCGACGGTCGTTTCGAAATAGTTGTTCATCAGAGTCGCCAGTTGATCCGAATCCATGCCTTCAGACATCGAAGTGAAATTGGCGATGTCACTGAAAAGAATGCTCAACTCCTGCTTTTCGGCGCCGGGCTTGAGAATGTCGGGCCGCTTGAGAATCTGATTAACCCGAGAAGGCGAGACATACATGCCCAACGATTGTTGCATCAGCTTCTTCTGAACATAAATGTTAATGGAGTTGAACAGGATCGACCATCCTGTCGCCGCTGGGATCTGAATGCCCGCAATGATAAACCAGGAGAACCAAACCCGATCCACGACAAAGAAATAATACGCAAGCAAGGTAATAACGATCATGCTGGCCAACGCAACGATCGCAGCCATAATGGGGCGCAACTTCGCCAAACCGACGCCAAAGACCAATCCGGCAATCAGCACCAACCAAAGATCCAGGAGAAACGGAACGCGTGTTATCCAATCTCCCCGCAACAGGTTCAGAAGAACCGTGGCCTGGATTTCCACTCCCGGCATGTATTGACTCTGTGTCTCGATTGACTCGATCCAGAGCGAGAAGGGCGAACGATACTCGTCCTTTCGTTCGCCCGAGTAATGCGTCACAATCTTTGCGCCTACGAAGACGACCTTGTCGCGGAAATACCCGGCCGGAACATTTGTGGAAATGGCTCGCCAAAAACTCACGTGCGGCAAGTGCCCGGGCGGTCCGTAGTAGTTCACCCACCTGGTCTTAAATTTCAAACCGGCATGATTGGTCTTGGTGATCTCGGCGCCCAACGTCTCAGCCGCCGCCCACGTCAAGCTCGGGATCACATCGTCAGGGGACCCCGCAAAATGCTGGCGAACGAAGAGGTCTTGGCTTGCGGTCATCTCGGCCGTGCCGACGCCGGCTGCGCTTTCGAGAAACATGTCGGCGGGCGGAATAATCTTCCTTGCGAGCGTTCCAATTTCACTCGATTCCTCTCGTGTATCGACTCGAACCAAGTCGGCCGCCAAAGTGGCCTTCCCGAATTCCTTGAGCGCTCGCGCCAGACGCGCATCCTTCGCCGGATCGCCGGGTGCGTCAAAGACGACATCAAAGACCGCGGCGCGGGCGTTCTCCTCTTTCAGCCGTTCCAGCAGCCGCGCGTGAAGCGAACGATCCCAAGCCTTGTCATGCGGCTGGTTTAAATGCTCGTGAGAATCGTCGTCCATGTAAACCAGGACCACTTCCTTCGAGTGAATATACGGTCGCGGGGCGAAGAGAAGCTCATAACTCAAATACTGCATGCGGCGTCCGAGCCTGTCTCCGGCGCCTCCGAGGGCAGACAGCCCAATCTTCTCCAGATGCAGAACTGCGGATATATGGAGCATCAAGAGGGCGCCTAAGCCAACCCCCAAGAGGCCACCGACGCCCCAACCCGCCCAAGATGAAAAAAGCTTTTTCAGATGCGCTAAAAACTAAATCGCAAGCGCGCCGTGAACATGCGTTCACGCGGTTGCTCGAAATAAAGGTTGAGTGGATTGAGCCGGTAATCACGGTCCGTCAGGTTCAGAATGCCGAGCCGAATTTCCGCGAGGCGCCTCGGAAATCGATAGCCAGCGAAGACATTGAATTGCCAGAAATCATCGCCGGGAAGGTCAGGATCGTATCCGTGATTGCTTTGCGTGTTCCAGATCGACTGGAACTGACTGAAGAATCCGCAACGCAGCGTGTAGTTCGCATACAGGTTCAACTGATGCAATGTCGCATCGACATCCTGGTTGAGGCCAGCCGCACCGGGCGTGGCCGGATTGACATCCAGAAGCTTGCGATTGAAATCGGCTTGCGAAAGCCGATAGCGCGCGCCTACCGACCATTCCTTGTCGATCAGTTGATTGAGCGTGAAAGTCAGCGAGCGTTCCTCGAAATCGAGCGACTCGCGCGAAGTCGAAGCAGCATCGGGAACCGGCAGGAATGTGCGATTGGTCAGGACACCGAACGTGCGCCGGGCTTCCGACGTGAGCAGCTCGGCTTCGACGCCTAGATAAGTGCCGGTTTTGAAGCTGTAGTCGCCTCCGATGCCAAACGTTTCGAATTCCGTTCCCGGGACCAAACCGATGATCGATTCGGGAATAAGGCTTCGAAAAGCCTGATTGAAACCGGACACCTGCGATGGTTCGAGCCGAATGCTGTTGTCAAAGAACACGCCGCCCAAAGACCGCGAGTAAATGGCGCGCACATTGAGGTTCGTTAGCGGTGTCCAGAGGATTCCCGCCTTCGGCGAAACCTGGTCCCGGCTGGTTTCATCATCGGTAATCGGCGCGGTATCGACGTTGCGCGGATAATGCAGACGATCGTAACTCAGGCCGGCCGACAGCCGAACCGAATCCAAAACCTGCCATTGATGATAGCCATACACGCTAAAGCGATTCAGATCAGTGCTGATCGACTGATTCGTGACAACCCCCGTGAGCTGGCGGCTGAGTTCAACTTCCGTGTCCGACCAAGCGGTTTGATAACGCGCGCCCGCAACTGTCGTATGTTTTTGGGTTTGCCAAATCTGTTGCAGTTCGGTCGTGTAACCTTCGAGTTCGGACTTGTAATCGAGGCCGAATCCCAACGGATTCAACACGCCGGTCGTCGCGCCACCGCGCTGCCGAAGGAAAACCAGATTGGGACTAGTGTCGTTCAATGTAAACGTATCGTCCAGGCGGCCGGCCAAAAAGAGCGTGTGCAAGCCTGGGTTCCATTCACGGTGATAACCAATGAAGAGCAGCGGCTCTTGCTGTTCACCGATGCGAAGTGTGCGGCTGGCGCTGGCCTGGCGATAGTACTGCGCCACGTCGCCTGATTCGAAATCATAATAGATCGTTTGCAGGAAAAGCGTGTCCTGCGGCGTAATCTGCTGTTTGAACTTCGTGTACCAGGTCAACGACTCGACGTCGTTGTTCGGGCGCTGGCCGTTGTCGGACCGATAATTCACGTCGAACGCGTAGCTGCTGTTCTTCCATGTCCCAAACTGCGAAGCTGATTGAACCCAATCGCCGCCGCTGAAATATTCGGTGCTTGAACTCAGGCCGAGACGGTCGCGCTCGAAGAGCTTTGAGTATTCCTGTTGCGAAATATTCTGCGAAAGCGCCCCGGCGCCGACTGGCGCGAGCAGATTGGCCAAAAGCAATTCACTGAACCAAGGCGTTTCGTAACGGAGGTTGACCTGGCGCGGATCACGCAAAGCGTCGTAGCTGTTGGCGAGAAACAGGTGGGCGGAATAATTGCCGTAGTCGTAATTCACGGCCCTCGAAGCTTCGCGCACGCTCAAATCGGCCATGCCCGCATCCTGATAAATCTTCGCTAGGTTAGCGCTGCGAACAGCGCGATCTTGATCGAGCAGCAAACGCGAGCGGAAAACGCTGCGGTTGTCGTTTAGCTCTTTTGACTTTTCGAGGTCGCGCGCGGCTTCATTCACGCGGTTGCCCTCCTGGTGAATCAAAGCGGAGTAAAGCCACGAGGTCGGATCATTGGGATCGAAGCGTTTGGCCAGTTCAATTTCTTCGCTGGCGCGCTGCAGATCGCCCTCATTGCTGTAGGCTTTGGCCAAATAACTGCGCAGCACCGCGCGATGCGGCTCCAGAGTTGCCGCAACTTGCAAATCTTCGCGACCCGCGGCCCGATTGCCCTGCCGAATGCGGCAGAGTCCGCGGCCCAGCCAGGCGTTTCCAAGCCCGCCGTCAATCTGAATGGCTTGCTCGAACAGCTCCAACGCTGGGCCAATCCGGTTTTGCGCCGCAACGAGAAATCCTTTCAACGCCAGAGCCTGCGCGTTTCGCGGCGACAGCTTCAAACCCTTCTCGAGCGCCGCCAACGACTCTCCAGTCCTCCCAAAGCTGAATTCCATTTCGGCCAATCGCGCCCAAGCAAAGCCGAATTCCGGAGACTTCTCCGTCGCGTTGCGCGCGGCTTGCAAGGCTTCTTCCAACCTGGAACGCGATTGTTGGTAGTACGATTCGGCCATCCACTCCGTCGCTGTAGCGGGTGTCTTTGTGTTGGTCCAAGTTTGGAATTTAACCGCGGCAATGATTTTCCGAAGAGCGTCAGCGAACCCCGCGAGCCGCTCGTCCTGATTGCCTAGCTGGCCCAGGGCCGCTTCGGTTTCCGTTACTTGGCCGACCGTCAGTTGCAGTGCGGCGAAATAAATTCTCTCGGTGGCTGATGCAGGCGCCCGATTTGTCGGGTATAGGGCGAGCGCTTGGAGCAAATCTCCTTTCTGATAGGCTGCGAGTGATTCGCTGACACCTGTGGCGTCCGAGGCCTTAAATCCCAATTCACCGACATCAAGCACGCCGGGGTAATAGAGTCCCCATTGGATAATATTAATGGCGTCGATCACCGCAGTCTTGGCCGGCGCCCGGCCAGGTTCGACAACTCCTTGTTCGCCGCTCTTCAGACTGACCTGCCCCAACGCGTTGGTCAAATCGACAAGGCCATCGAGCAGCGTCACGAGCGTTCGACCATCCTCGCCGACGTCAATATTGAACTCGGTGCCGCGAATGGCTCCGGAAGCTTGCGGAGTTCGGAACTGGGTCTCAACCGGCTTATCGCGATTAAAAAAGTACGCGCTGCCGTTTTTGAGATCGAGCACGGATTGTTCTTTGGTGGCGTCGGCGGGAGGCTGGACTTCGAGCGTTGTCAGTTGATTGACCCGCAAGATGCCCTGATTCGACAAGCGCAAGGCGGCGCGGCTTTTGAAGCCGGTTCGGAGGCGGTCTTGGACCTTCAGGTTCTGATTTGTCTGAGCCACCGTCCAGGCGTTGGCGCCTAGCGGCAGGATTTCGACTTTGTTTTCAATTTCTAGAACGACCGCTTCTCCTTTCGATCCGGCTGCCGGTGGGTTTTGCGCCTGCAAAGGTTCGATGAGAAGTGTCAACAAACAGATTTGGGCAATAGGATGTTTTTTCACGCCGTGCACGCTGGCTGGTTAAGGTCGATCAACCCCTACGTTCATATCAAAAAGCCTGCCTCGTTACAACGACATTCGTCGCAACCCACGCAACGAACCGCAACGAACTCAGGGAACGACTCACCGTACGTTCAAGAGGCAGGCAAACGCCACGGACCATCCAAATTCTGGTGAAAACGAGTCTCGTCGTTGTTTTGCAATTGTGAACACGTGTTCACAATTGGCCAACTCCGCCCATTTCTTCGCTCAGCAGGATGTGAACTCAAAGGGATCATTGAACCGCAGATGACGCTGATGAACACGGATACGGGTCTGTAGCAGAATTTGCGGGGTAAAACGGAGAAAAGAGTCGCTAGACTTCGACCGCAGAGCGGCGGGAGCTAAGGCTCAAAAGCCCGCCGCTCTGCTGGTTTTAATTCGCTTCGGGGCGTTGCT
>VHDE01000153.1 GCA_016871515.1 Verrucomicrobiota bacterium | reverse complement strand
GTTGCACCAGATTGACGACGAGCTGTTGGAACAAGTGCTCTTGGGCTGGCAGAGCCAAGTGCTGGGACCGTGGCAGGATCAGATCGTCATCGTCGACGGCAAGAAAGTGCGTCATGCCGGAGTAGAGATCGTCAATGCGGCCGATTCCCAAGGCCGATTTCTGGGGAGCACGGTGACGGCCCGCAAAAGCAACGAGATCCCGGCACCTTTCAAAGCCGGTTCAAATCCGCTCATGGCGGACGCGAACGACTCCATGCGCTCATTCACGCCAAATTGCCGAACGTGCTCGACTTATGAAACAGAAAAGACGCGTCCTAAAAGAATGGTGTTTCTCGAGGAAAGGACTAGAGTGACGGCCGAAGCGCGCATCGCGTTTCTCAGAATGACGACGCGGAATGTGAAATCGCGGCCTTTGGCAGAATCGATCCTCGGCGCATTCACGTTAATTGAACTTCTCGTTGTCATTGCGATCATTGCCATTCTGGCGTCGCTGCTGCTCCCCGTGTTAGTAAGCGCGAAATTCAAAGGACAGACGGCGCAATGCCGCAATAACCTTCGCCAGGTCGGACTCGCCTTGAATCTTTATCTTCAGGAGCATGCCAAATTTCCATTGCTCGCCACGCCGATCAGTCCGTCCCAACCGGCCGGGGGGAAATGGTACAACGATCTTGCTCCTTATACGACGCAGGGCTGGACGAATAACCTTTTTCGGTGTCCAAACTTTAAAGCGGCGCATTTTGACGGGACGAACGAAGAAGGGCGCTTTTACGTTTCATTTGGCAGTTATGGCTACAATGTGGGTTCATCGGATGAAACGGACACCTATCAGTACGGCATCGCGGGGGTGTTTGGCCCGCGCGCGACGCTGACCACGACAGCGATCAAGGAAATCGAGGTCAAGCAACCTTCCGACATGATCGCCCTCGGCGACGCGTTTTCTACCTTGTCCCAAGAGCGGGGTGTCATTTTGATCGGAGTCGAAATGCTGTCTCGGAAAATGCACAACCTCGGAGACATTGGCAAACCGGGCGACGGCAACAGAATCATCAATCAACGCCATGCGCGGCGAAGCACGGTTACGTTCTGCGATGGCCATGTCGAATCGATCAAATTTGGGAAACTTCTTCTGGAGCGCGATCCCGCGATGCTCAAGCGATGGCATCGGGATAACGAACCGCACAGCGATTTGTTTGAGCCTGCAGCAACACCACAGCCGACCCCTTGAGGTGTGTCGTAGGACGGGCGTCTCGCCTGTCCAGCATTTGCGCACACCAAAAGCAGGATAGGCGGGACGCGCTGTCATTGATGTAATACGCGAAATGTGTTTCGGAGAAATTTCTCCTGGACCGGCATTTTAATAGCACTCCGAGAGCGCGAAAACCTTGCGCGCAAAAAACTCCCGGTCTAGCCTGCGTTCGATGTCGCGATTGCCATTTGAAGTCTTGCTCGCTCTCCGTTACTTGCGTCCCAAGCGAACCTTCGTCTCAACGATCACGCTCATTTCCATTATCGGTGTGATGTTGGGCGTCGCAGTGTTAATGGTGGTGATCAGCGTAATGACCGGTTTCGACCGCCAATTGCGAGACAAGATTCTCGGTTTTGACGCGCATTTAAAAGTGACGATGGAAGACGTGCCCATCCGCGAGCACGAAGGGCCGATGAGCGTGATCGCGTCAAATCGTTACGTCAAGGGGGTCGCTCCTTTTGTGACGGGACCGGTTATGGTTAAGACGCAGCCCATCCAAGGCAGCGCCAAGATGGTATTCCCGATGATCCGGGGAATCGATCCGAAGGTGGAACGGAACGTCAGCGCGCTGCTCTCGAGCATTGTTGACGGCACAAATGATGTGCGCGGCAATGGCATTTTGGTGGGCCACGAATTTGCCCTAAACCTCAAAGTGAGAGTGGGCGATCGGCTGAGTCTTTACTCGGCGCGAGACATTGAAAAGTGGGACGAGATCGTGAAGAAAAGCCGGGGCAAAGAGGAACTGCAAGAGGGACTCTTGCCAACCGAGTTCGAAATCCGCGGGATTTTCGATATGGGTTACTACGACTTCAACGCGCAGTTCGTCATTTGTTCGCTGGCCAATGCCCAGGATTTGTATGGTTTAGAAGATTCCGTTCAAGGTTTGATGATCATGCTGCACGAGCCCGACAAAGCCCAGCAAGTTCGGGATGAATTGGGGCGGTTGTTGGGCCGTTCCTATTTGATCAAAACTTGGGAGGAAGAACACGCCTACATTTTGGATGCGCTCATCGTGGAAAAGAACGTCATGTTTTATCTGCTTTTTTTTATCATGATCGTGGCGGCCTTTGGAATTACGAGCGCCTTGATCACGTTTGTGGTTCAAAAGACGCGCGAAATAGGAATCCTCAAGGCCCTCGGAGCTTCGAGCCGTCAGATCATGGCTATTTTTTTCAGCCAAAGCCTGCTGGTGGGGCTGTTAGGTGTAACAGCCGGATTTGGCTTCGGCATGCTGGCGATTTCGTATCGGAACGAGTTCCTCCTGTTCTTGAGGCGAGCGACCGGTTTCGAACTTTTCCCAGCCAAGATCTACCAGTTCACAGAATTACCGGCGCTCGTCGACCCAGGCGACATCACAATGATTTGTGGAGGGTCCCTTGTGATTTGTGTTTTGGCGGGCCTGTTTCCGGCGTGGAACGCCGGGCGGTTGAAGCCCGTTGAGGCCTTGCGCCATGAATGATCAAGGTAACGGTCCAGGACTCGAGACCGCGAGCTCGCACACCAAGAAGGCAATGACAGAAATTTCTACCGTGGGAACCGATCCTCTGCTCGTCGTCCGCGGGGTCAGGAAGTTCTATCGGCTGGGCAAACGGCATGTGGAAGTATTGCGTGGAGTCGATCTTACGATTGCGAAAGGCGAGTTTATGGCTTTGAGGGGAGCTTCCGGCGCAGGAAAGAGCACGCTGTTACATTTGTTAGGCGGCCTGGATGCTCCCAATGAAGGCGAAATCTGGTTTGGCCGGCAAAAGCTTACGAATCTTTCCGGACAGAAACTGGCGCAGTTTCGGAACCTGAAGGTCGGTCTCGTGTTTCAATCGTATCACATCCTCCCTGAGCTGGACGCTTTGGAAAATGTTTGCCTTCCTGCTCGAATCGCCCGAATCAACCCGTCGAAAGCTGAGGCCCGCGCTCGAGAATTGTTGCATCGTGTTGGGTTGGGTGAACGCATGGACCACAAGCCCTACGAACTTTCGGGTGGCGAGCAGCAACGCGTCGCCGTCGCAAGATCGCTGATCAACGAACCGGAGTTGCTTTTGGCTGATGAACCAACCGGGAACCTCGATTCACACACAGGACAGGAGATTATTGAATTGCTGTGCTCGTTGCGCAGTGAACGCGGCACGACGTTAGTCATTGCCACCCACGACGCCAAAATAGCCGCGTGCGCTCCGCGGGTGGTCGAATTGGTGGACGGCCAGGTGCGCTGACTGAGTCCCATGAACCGTCTGGCAGGACAGTCCGTCTCGACTGTCCAAACGTCGAAGTGCACCATGACAGGCGGGACCCGCTGTCCTGCCAAAAGTTCACGGGCGCTCGGATGAATCTCCCCACGAACCTGATTCAACCACGGATTACGCGGATCACACGGATAAAATCACTTCTCGATCCGCGAATCCGCGAATCCCGTGATCAAGAAATCGGCTCAGCGGTTCAGACCTTTTCTTCTTCCTCTCCATGAACCTCCCGGTACGTAGTCCCGCCTTTAGGCGGCAGCATTTGCTGGTAGCGAAACAGGTTTTGCGGACTGCAATCGCTCCGGCTAAAGCCGGGACTACATGCCGCAACGTCAGGTTCATGGGTTCAATGCACGAAATCGCGTTTCGGAGAAGTCTCTCCTCGGTCAGGTTCGTTTCCCACAAACTGCAAGGCCTATCTATTTAATTTGCCTCATTATACGATTTAGACTCTCGGGCTGCCGCCGTTACTGCCCGGAGGCAGGCTACAGGTCGAGACAACATTCAAGGCCAGCCCTGTCTCGCGGAAATCAATTTCATAATCGAGAATGATCCGCCGATTCTCGGGATAGAGCCGCCGTTTTCGCTCGAGCAGAAAGTTCCAAAGTTTTCTTACCTCTTCGTCTCGAAGGAGCGAATCGATTTTCTCAGCCGTTTCACCTCGCATGTCCAAGGGGAAGATCGAATAGTTCCAGGCGAGCGCCGCGAATCCGAGTGCCTTCCTGATAGCATCGTGCGTCTGCCCGTCACTCAGGAGCGGTTTGGCAAAGTCGGGGAGAATTTCGGACATCTTTTCGGCAACCAGTTGGTGAATTACCCTGCAATCGGGGAATTGCTCCATCACTCGGTCAGCTTGTTCGAGCTGCGCAGGCGTTAATTCGGATCGCGGTCTTAATTCCCGCCGCAATCTTTTCAAGCGCGATTTCTTTCCCATGGCCGCAAGGTACATCAATTTCTGACGCCTCGAAATGCCAAGTTGTTCGCACTTATCTCCAGCTTATCCACTCAGCTTGGTCGTCACGAGATATGCCGCTCTGAAGGGGCTCAAATCATCATTGATTTTCGGGAGCGGGTCTTGCTCGAAAAAGGCGTGCCGCTCTGAACTTTTCCGTAGCGCGGCGCATCTTGAACAACCGGAACTCCCGGCCTAGCATTCGCGCAAATGGAACCGCAAACTTTGAAAAGCCACGAACGAACTCTGAAGGATCGCCTGTCCCGCTTGACCTTCCGCCAAGCTTGCAAGCTCCTCGGCGCACAAGGCGGCCAATTAATTCGACAGGGCGGCGCTCGAGAGATCGACATCGACAACCACGTCACGCTGAACGGGGAACTTTTGCGCATCCGATTTCCGAGCGCCTCAGACCCGGGAGACGCGTCCGCCGAACCAGTCGTCACCATTCGCCGGGCCGCTTCCGAACGCGATTATCTCCATTGGGAATGCAGCGCGTGCGAGACAGAGTGCGAACATGCCGGCGCCGCCTTCTCTCTCGTCTTGGAAGATAAAATGGCTCTGGGCCTCGCCGTGCCACCGCCCGAACGCATCCCGGTCGAAAGCCTCAGCGACGAACAACTCGTCCGGCAAGCGCTTCAGGAGCGCGAAGAACGGGCGCGCACGGAAAAGATGATTCTGCAATCGACCGCTCCGAACACGCTCTGGACCGACTACACCATGACGAGCGCGCTTTCCGGCAAGACTTACCGCCTGGCTCTGCGCGGATGGGAACGCGGCGAATCGTTTTGTTCTTGCCCGGATTTTCGGAAAAACACTTTGGGCACTTGCAAGCACATCATGAGCGCCCTCGCCAAATTAAAACGCCGATTCAAGGGAACCGAATCCCAGCGGCCTTACGTGCAAAAATCCGTTGTCGTACATTTGCGTTATGGCAAAGAACTCGAACTTCGCGTGTCACTTCCGCCCAATCTAAACGGCCAGGCAGCGCCGATTATTTTTCCACTCAAAGGGCGGACGATTACCGACTGCAATGATTTGCTGCATCGCATCCGCCAGCTCGAGGCGCGGGGTTATCCGGTCCAAATTTATCCCGACGCCGAGGAATACATCCAGCAGCGGCTCTTCCAAAGCCAGATCGAGTCCAAGGCGCGCGCCATTCGCGCCAATCCCGCCGCCCATTCTCTGCGAAAAGAGCTGCTCAAGGTGGAACTGTTGCCTTATCAACTCGACGGAATCGCTTTCGCGGCCGGCTCCGGGCGCTCGATTTTGGCCGACGACATGGGCCTTGGCAAAACCATCCAAGCAGTCGGCGTCGCCGAGTTGCTGGCGCGCGAGGCGGACATTCGGAAAGTGCTCGTCATTTGCCCTGCTTCGCTGAAGTCCCAGTGGCGCTCGGAAATCCAGCGGTTTTCAAATCGTGATTGCCAGCTTGCCATCGGCAGCATGGCCGAGCGAGGCCAGCAATACGCCAACGATTGCTTTCTGACCATTTGCAACTACGAGCAAGTCCTCCGTGACATCCTGGCTATCGAACAAGTGAAGTGGGACTTGATCATCCTGGACGAAGGCCAGCGCATCAAAAACTGGGAGGCCAAGACCAGCCGCATCATCAAAGGCTTGAAATCACGCTTCGCCCTCGTCCTCTCCGGCACACCGCTGGAGAACCGGCTCGATGAACTTTTCTCGGTGGTCGAGTTTATCGATGACCGGCGGCTCGGACCCGCCTTCCATTTTTTCAACCGGCACCGCCTCGCCGATGAAAAAGGCAAGGTGCTCGGTTATAAAAATCTTGATGTGCTCCGCGAGCGGCTCAAACCGATTCTGCTGCGGCGGACTCGTCAATCCGTCATGCAACAGCTTCCTCCACGCACGACCGAGATGGTCCGCATCCCGCCCACCGACGAGCAGCTCGAAATCCACCGGACGCACATGACGATCGTCAGTACGATTGTCCGAAAGAAGTTTATCAGCGAGATGGACCTTCTGCGCTTGCAGAAAGCGTTGCTCATGTGCCGAATGGCCGCCGACAGCACTGGTCTCGTCGATAAAGAATTCCCCGGGCATTCGAGCAAACTGGAAAAGTTGGATGAGCTGCTCGGCCAGCTGGCCGAAGAACAAGGGCGCAAGATTATCCTGTTCTCGGAATGGACAACGATGCTCGATTTGATCACCGAACTGCTTGAAAAACACCGGCTCCGCTTCGTGCGGCTCGACGGCCAAGTCCCGCAGAAGAAACGCCAGCAACTGGTCCACGCCTTTCAAACCAACCCAGACTGCCGGGTCTTCATCACGACCAATGCCGGCTCGACCGGCCTCAATCTCCAAGCCGCCAATACGGTCATCAATGTCGATCTGCCCTGGAACCCGGCCGTGCTGGAACAGCGCATTGCTCGCGCTCATCGGATGGGCCAGAAACAGCCGGTCCAAGTTTTCATTTTGGTCACCGAACAAACGATTGAAGAAAACCTGCTGGCCACTTTATCGGCCAAACACGAACTGGCGCTGGCGGCCTTGGATGTCAATTCCACGGTCAAATCAGTCGATTTCCACAGCGGCATGGAAGAATTGAAGCGCCGGCTCGAAGTGCTGTTGGGCGCCAAACCCGAAGGAGCTATCGACGAGACGCAAAAGATCCGCGAGCGAGCAGTGGCAGAACAGCAAGCGCACCGCGAACGCATCGCCGCCGCCGGCGGTCAATTGCTCAGTTCCGCGTTCGCTTTCCTCGGCGAGCTTATTCCTGGCCAGCCAGAAACCGAAGAGTCGCGGCGCCTGAGCGAGTTGTTCCGAAGGCAACTGGACCAGTGCCTCGAAAAAGACGAGCGGGGACATTTTAAACTAACAGTGACCTTGCCTGATCCCGCTGCCGTAGCCAGCCTGGCCAACTCGCTCGCGCGATTGGCGGCTTCCGCTCCAATCGCGTAAACATTTTGTGTTAGACACCGAACAGAAGATCGCAAGGCTGCCCGAGATTAACGATCTTGAGACGTTTCAAACCGAGGCCGAACTCGCCGCCGGCGGCGAGTTGCTTCTTGCCGTTCGCAGCCGGAGAGCGTGTGGCGGTCACGGTTGCCGCCCGGCCTGTATTTCAAGCGATGCGTGCCTACGCTGAAAGTCTGGGACAACAGAGCCAGCAATTTGTGGCCGAGACCGAAGACCACGTGGTCCAGCGGCTGTTGCGAGATACCGAATGGCAAGAGGAGACATCTATTTCGCAGATTTGCAGCCGCGTTCGGGACCGAGGCGTCGCCCCGTGTATCATCGTTTCTACCAGATGAACAACCAAGTGTTTCGGAACTCATGAGAAAGATTGAGCGAAAAACCAGAGAAGCGCACTATCCAACGGAGACTCCAGGCAGCAAGCTGGCCGCGGAGGCCAGGCGACGCGCCAACGCGCTCACGGATGCCCAGCGCGCGGAAGCTCTGGAAGGCGCCAAGGCGTTGATTTATGGTCGAGCAGAGTCCAAGAAAGTGGCTGGCACTCGACGCTAACGTCCCTCTCGATCTGGCTGCTGAGCTCGACTTCGCGCACGATTTCAGGGAGCGATTCCAATCGCGCGGCTACGCATTGCGGCTGGCGCCAACAGCCGCCGAGGACGAGAACTTTGATTTCGGCATGGGTGCTTCGGATTTGCGTCTTGTTTCTTGCGGGCCAGATGTTTTAAACATTCGCCATGAAAAACCGGCCTATTCTCTTAGTTTTTCCTCACTATCTTGGGATGCTGATCGTCAGCAGTCTGTTCGCACAGGTTGCGATCCCGGCGGATGCTTACACGGAGAATCCCGGTTCCGAGGGCAATGGCAAATTCACGATTGGCCCCGAGTACAAGATCGATCCCGATCTCACCGACAAGGGGAATCCCAAGGGGAAGTCGTTCGAGTTCACGATGCGCTTGGCCGGCAGCAAAATCTTCCGCGGCGACGATGCGACCGAGGAAGCCAAATATCCGCTGGGCGCGTGGGAATATCACTCGAGCATGAAGCTCATTGAAAAGAGCGAGAAAAAACCGCTGCGCGTCTTTACGCACGTGTCTGAAAACGATCTTCGCGCGAAAGATGCGGAAGAAACGCCTCGTCAGCAGAATCTATGGGTTGATTCGGGCTCCGGGAGTCTTCCCAATGTGTGATAGAGGGCCTTTTCCATAGCATCGAAGGTCCGGAAGCCATACGAGCGTCTGGTCACCACTCGGATTTTGTTGTTCAGGCCCTCGACCGCCCCGGACGAGACCTCGCCTTTGGCCCGAAACCAATTGATCAATAACTCCTCATGCGCGC
>VHDE01000152.1 GCA_016871515.1 Verrucomicrobiota bacterium | reverse complement strand
GGAAGAAATCATGGAAGCAGTATGTACCGATTTAGGCTCTTTCCCCGAAAACTCCGGCCCGCGCGCTCGAAAGCACGCCGCGCCGCCGCTTCTAACCATGAAAATTCAGCCCCGCGCCTATCCCCTCGCCAAATTCCGCCATTTGGGGACAGGCTCTACCTATGATGATGGAGATGGCTTCCAATACGTCGCCAAGCTTGAAGTCTATCTCAATGCCCCGCGTCCGTGTATCGGTAGTCAAATTACTCGACGAACTGAAGATCACGCAGTGTCCCTTCGATCATCTACGCCGTAGAAACGGCGATACTTGGTCTGTCGGACTGACGGATTCCGAACGCGAAACTTTCGCCTGGTTGAATCCCGTCGTTTTTGCCCGCGTTCGATTTCTGGAAAAGTCCAAGGCCGGCTATTTGCGGCAGGCTTCCTTCGTTACCTTTACGGAAGGACCAGACCACGACGCGGCAACTTAAATTTAGACCGGCTCGATAACAATCTCTAGCGTCAGCGGATCAGCGGATCGAACTTCTTTGCAGCATGCTCCAGATGTCTTTCTTTCAGAGGTTTAGAAGTGTCCAGGAAATGTCCGAGCATTAGAAATGAGACATTGGTTTCTGTGCGTAAGTGGCTGATGTAGAGTGGCGCGTCCGACAGGACTTGAACCTGTAACCTTCTGATCCGAAGTCAGAAGCTCTATCCAATTGAGCTACGGACGCACTACCGAATTATAAAACCATTTACAGTAGAAACAATGGAACGCGACTGACAATTTGATACTGGATTTTCATACTGCTCGCATGAAGAGGAAATTGCTGAGCAGCAAGCCGTTTGGCGCAAAACCCCATACGCAAATTTACTTCGTTATCTTCCATCGGGAACATGTTTCGCCCGGATTCGTGTTCGTGGCAAGCTTCTTCGAAAAAGCCTTAAGACGGATGTCTTGAGCGTTGCGAAGTTGCGCCGACAAACAGAAGAAAGGCATCTGAAATTAATCAAGAACTGCGCTATGCCGGCTGTTTTGGTTTAAAACTGGTTTTCCCGGATGACAGATTCAGTTCAAACATCGAGCCCGTACGTCCCGTACGTATCGATCATTGACGCACGTACGGCCGCACGCTACCGTTGCAACATGACTGTCACCGCTTCCAAACTGCGCCAGGATATTTACCAGCTTCTCGACCGGGTGATTGAGACGGGGCAGCCGCTCGAAATCGAACGCAAAGGCCGGAAACTGCGGATCGTTCCCGCTGAATCGGTCTCGCGGCTGGCTCGCTTGCCGAAACGCAAGTGCATCAAGGGCGACCCCGAAAAGCTCGTCTCCATCGACTGGTCAGGTGAATGGAAACCGTGATTTTCCTGGACACCCATGTCGTGGTCTGGCTTTACGCTGGCGAAGTGGGCCG
Source organism: Verrucomicrobiota bacterium (assembly GCA_016871515.1). GTDB lineage: Bacteria > Verrucomicrobiota > Verrucomicrobiia > Limisphaerales > SIBE01 > SIBE01. The sequence continues at coordinate 7,485 of VHDE01000152.1, read as the reverse complement.
GTTCCCAAATCGAGCGCGCAAGAAGCTGGAAACCGAACCGCTGCTCATCTCTCCCATGGTGCTTCTGGAAATTCAATATTTGCACGAACTATCGCGCGTTAGCCAAGGCCCGGCTCTGATCGTGAAGGAATTGGAAAAGAGCCTTGGCTTGGACCTTCACACTGAGGACTTCGAAAGGACGATCGTCGCAGCTTTGATGGAATCCTGGACGCGTGATCCTTTTGACCGGATTATCACGGCCCACGCGCACCTCGCCGCCGCCCCGCTTCTGACCAAAGATGAATCGATTCGTAAACATTATCGGCAGGCCTTCTGGGACTGACTGCGGATCGCGAGCCACGCGTCAGAATCTAATAAATGCTCATGAACCAACTTCACATTGCCACCGTCCGCATTAGTCTGCTGACTAATTAATTACGCCAAAGCCAGCGGCCGGCCGTTGGAAAACGTCCTGCGCCGCCACAAGCAACCGGCGGAATTCGTGAAAGCTGATCCCCGCGCCGCCTGTTCGGAAATCAATTCGCTTCAATGCCACAGGTCGATTTAATTTAAGGCCGAGACGGCGATTCTCTACGGCTTGGGCTGCGCACTGGGCATCCCAGTTTACTACCTCCACGAGACCTATAAGGTCCGTATCGTGCTGCCGGTCTGCGCCGTGCCGTTCTGAAATGTGTGATTGATTGCAAACCAGCCTGGCCGCCAGCGCAAGAGACGCAGACCATTGCGAAAGTTTCTTTGCGTTCTTCGCGATCTTAATGTTAGCCAGAGGTCGCGGTCCAGACATGTGCATCCGAACGAGCGCAAAGTTGATGCTTGTTGAAGCAAACGCTCGACAATTCGGAGGTTCCCCTCGAGTTTCACGAGAAAGCGGTGTCGCGCTATCGCTTGCCACCGCACTCTAAGGCGCCGCTGACCAACGCACGTCATCGCGCTAAACTCAATCCTTGGGACAGCTCTAGCTATCTGGAAATGCGTTTCGGGAAAAAGTATAGATCGTGTTCTGGAATAGTGCGGGCATAACTGCAGTAGAAAACAGAACACTGATGAAGAGTCCTATTCTGTTTTTAAGGAAGGTGGCGTTAATTGAAGCCGTTTCATTCTTGCTCTTATTGGGAATTGCGATGCCGCTCAAATATGTCTGGGGAATGCCGCTCGCCGTGAAGGCGGTGGGATGGATTCACGGGATTCTCTTCATCGTCTTCTTTGGCGCTCTGGTCCAGGCAGCGCGGGTGGCGAAATGGCCGTTCGCGCGAACTGCGCTGATTTTTGTCGCGGCATTATTGCCTTTTGGTCCGTTTGTGCTCGACCGCCGGATGCTCGCGTTCGAAGAAGAGTTTCGACGGAGCAATTGAAACTGTTACGCGGTGACAGCGTTAGGTCGTTTATCCCAGGGAGGCTCTCTGTGGAGGTCGGAAAGCAAGAGGGCCCTGTCTTCTTACTCACCCCCCGTAAAACGTGCCTCATTGAGCGCGCTCCAGGTGCGCCCGGTTAGCGCGCGCGCTTTAACAGTGCTGTTGCCTGCCAACGAGGCCGGCATGCCCGCGTAAGCTATCAGACACCGGTTTGGGGTCCAGACACCGGTTTGGGGTCAACTCCTAACACTTAACATTTGCAGCGCTTTGTCCAGCCGGTCCCGTTCAGATCGATCGCTGGCCAAGCGCACAGAAAACCGCTTCAAACATGCCGCCACGCTGGCATCACTGTTCAGCCCCGCGGCTTTCGCCAACTCCATCAGCGTTAATCCACTGTGCCTCCGCCCCAGATAGATCGCCAGATCGCGCGCCCTCTCGCCATGCCGCTCTCGGAATTCCTTCCACTTCTCGCCTTGGATTTGCTCCACACACCTCACGACCAGTTTCCAGTCCGGTCGCGCCGCCGGCGCCGGTATTCGCGCCAGCGCTTGTTCCTGACGCCCCGGGTCGGCAGCCCCCGATTGCAATCGCCTCACAAATTCCTGGCTCCCCAACACGACCTGCTCCCGCACTTCTTCCCAGGGGCTTTTCTCCAATCCCTCACGCACGGCCCTCTCCACATAATCCCGATAATTCCGGCGGCGCTGTTGCTTGGCTCCCCCGCCCAGGCTCAGCACTTCCTCACACTCCAGCCACTTGGGCGGCTCCTCTATCCCGATGTAAGCCCGATACGAACTCCACCGATACCCGCGCAAAACAGCCATTCGCTGGCGCACTTGTTCGGGGCTGGGCGCTGGAGCCAACGCTGTTCGATTCCGTTGCCGGTCGGCTTTGCCCAAACCCAGCCGCCCCAGGCGCACGGGATTTAAGTGAATATACCGGCTCAAGCTCAAAGCCCATTCCTCCGGGCTGACTACTACCGACTTAAAGCGGCCCTGGAACAAATGTCCGCTCCGCCCATGCCGGCGGTTGAACCACCCGCTGTAACTGACATTCAACCACTGCACGGACCGGCTCAGGTTGGCTTCGCGCAGTTCGACTAATAAATGGTAATGGTTTTCCATCAAGACGAACGCGTGGAGCCGGAGCCTAAATCGCTCGGTCATTTCGGCGAGCAATTCCCCAAAATGCCGCCGATCGCGTTCCTCGCGATAGATGGCTTTGCGTTCGTTGCCTCGCGCGGTGATATGATGCCATCCGCCTGCCTGCTCGATGCGCAATGGCCTAGCCATGTCCGCAGCATAGCGACCCACTCTCTTCCGTCAAATGTTAATTGTTAGGAGTTGACCCCTATGCTCTGACCCAACGCGGCGAACGATGTCACGATCGACGAGAAAGGCCGGATTTATTTTAGCGACCCGCGTTATCTCGGCTACGAAACGATCGATCAACCCGTGATGGCCGTGTATCGAATCGATCTGGATGAGTCCATTCATCGCATCATCACCGACGCCGGGAAGCCGAACGGCGTGTGCGTGTCGCCCGATCAAAAGACGCTCTACGTCGTGAGCAACGACAATGGCGCCACCGGATTTGAGCGCCTGAACAAAGGCGGCGCGGCGCAAGCGGACAAGGTGTCCACGCCGTTGCGCAAAGGCCATATGACGCTGATGGCTTACGACTTGGCGCCGGACGGATCCGCCAAATTCCGGCGTGTCCTGGTCCATTACGCGCCTTACGACGGCCCGGATGGATTGCTTTGCGACAAGGAAGGAAATCTTTACGTGGCGGTCCGGGCGGAAAATCGGCCGGGGATTTGCGTCTATTCACCCGAAGGCAAGGAACTCGCTTACATCAAAACCGAAGTGCCCACCAATGTCGGCTTCGGCCGCGGCGCGGAGATCAAGACGCTTTACATCACGGCCGGAAAGAGCCTCTATCGAATCCGGTTGAACAAAGAAGGATACCATCTGCCGAACAAATAGAGGACCGGCTGGCCGCAAGGACACGGGGCTTCGACGGGAGAGTGACGAAGACAGCGAAGTCATTGTCATCAAATTTCTCAATGGTAGTGCGGGAGATTATCAATTTCCAAATTCGAGAGACTGCCGTGTATCGTCGGGCGCATGAAACCACATTCCTCGAACTGCCTCAGCGACCCCAGCGTCACTTGCCACCGTTCCCCATCGCCGATCACCCTGACCCTGGCATCGGACAAGGAACGCCAGATGATTTATCGAATCCGTCATCTGGTCTATGCAGCCGAGCTTGGACAGCATCGGATCAACCCAAACGGCCAGCTCAAGGACGCGCTCGATGATTGGAACAGTTACCTCGTGGCGACCATTGAAAGGGAGGTGGCAGGCTTCATCAGCGTGACGCCGCCTGGAAGCCCGACCTACTCCATCGACAAATACTTTTCGCGCGACCAGATCCCTTGCGCTTTCGATGGTCAGCTTTACGAAATACGCTTGCTCACCGTCCTCAAAGACCATCGTGGCCGCGAACTGGCCGCATTGCTGATGTACGGAGCGTTGCGCTGGGTGGAAGCGCATGGGGGAACCCGGATCGTCGCAATCGGCCGCCGGGAAATCTTGGGGCTTTATTTGCGAGTGGGATTGACACCCATCGGTCTTTCGGCACAGAGCGGCGCGGTGATCTACGACCTGCTGCTTGCTTCCACCAGGGAAGTGCGCGAGAAGATCGCCGCGCTCTCCGGTTTGATCGGACGCCTCGAAGAGAAAACCGACTGGCGCTTGCCATTCCCGTTTCAAAAGCCTGATCCCTGTTTCCACGGCGGCGCATTTTTCAACGCCATCGGCGCGAAATTTGACGCGTTGGAGCGAAACAAAACCGTGATCAACGCGGATGTGCTCGACGCCTGGTTTCCGCCCGCGCCGGGCGTGCTCGCCTCGTTGCAGGATCACCTTCCCTGGCTGTTGCGCACGTCGCCGCCGACCGCGTGCGAAGGCTTGATCGAAACCATTGCTCGCGCACGCGGAGTGGCTCCCGGCAACATTTTGCCCGGCGCTGGCTCGTCCGACCTCATCTTCCGGGCACTTCGGCATTGGCTCACGCCGGAATCGCACGCGCTGATTCTCGATCCGACCTATGGCGAATATGCCCACGTGCTCGAACGTGTCATCGGCTGCACCGTGGACCGCTTGCGTCTCGACCGCGCGAACGACTACGCGATGGATGTGGCTCGCCTTGAAGCGGCGCTCGCGGATCATTACGACCTGGTTGTTCTGGTGAATCCGAACAACCCCACAGGAACACATCTTTCCCGGTTGGAGCTGGAGCGCGTGATCCAAAACGCGCCGCCAAAGACTCGTTTCTGGATCGACGAGGCTTACGTGGACTACCTCGGCTCCGGCGAATCGCTCGAACGTTTCGCGGCGCGCTCGGAGAACACGCTCGTGTGCAAATCGATGTCGAAGGTCTATGCGCTGAGCGGTGCGCGCGTGGCTTATCTTTGCGCGGGGCCGCATCAACTCGAAACTCTGCGCGCCATCACGCCACCCTGGGTGGTCAGCCTGCCGGCGCAGGTTGCCGCAGTTCGGGCGTTGGAAGATCCCGACTATTACGCTACCCGGTATCAGGAGACCCACGCGCTGCAGGAAAGCCTGGCTCGCGAACTGCGATCTCTCGATTGGGAGGTTCGCCCGGGTGTCGCCAATTTCCTTCTTTGCCATCTGCCTGAAAAGTCTCTCGATGCAGAAGCGCTCATTGAACGGTGCGGCGAACAGGGCCTGTTTCTGCGTAACGCCGGGCTGATGGGAATGGGCCCGGACTCCGTTCGCGTGGCGGTGAAAGATGCCGAGACCAATCGACGAATGGTCAACATCCTCCAGGAGGTAACGGGCAAGCATTCAGGCCAGGGCCGGCCTACCACCATTTGAAATTCGGATCGGGCTTCGGGCCCGTGTAGTTCCACTTGTAGGCTTCCTGGGGAAACTCGAAAAACTCCGTGTGCCCGTCGCCGAACAACACGTTGAAACGGTACTGGCCTTTCACGTTGTGCCATTGGCTGAACAAGTCCTTCTTGTCGCGATCCGCCCACCACGGCCAATCACCCGAGACGAGTTTGTTCGAGGGGCTTTTGGCGATCTCGCTCGCTTTCATCGAGGTCGCCTGAGGGGTGCCCTTGGCGGCCCGGGAATCAGACGTGACGTGCTGAATGCGGAGCGTCTCCACGGCCCACACGGTCAGGTAACTGTTGCCATACGCCTCGAAGCAACTGCTCTGGCGTCCCGTCGGGAAGGCGCTTCGGAACTCGGAAGTGAACATTGTTTTCCAAAGTGAGTCGCCTTTGTCCGAAGGACAACGCCAGGCTTCCGCTCCCGGCACATAGGCGTTCAAGGGCCTTCTTGAGGCAGGAACGCGGCCCCCGGCCAGAGTCATGATGCCGGTGGTGCCGCCCAGCGTGGCCCATTCTTCATAGGCGGGATACAAATCCTGGTGATCGTCCGCGTACATGGCAAATCCCAGAGCCAGTTGGTGAAGATTGCTGTTGCAACGGATGGTTCGGCTTTTCTCCTTCGCCCGGCCAAGTGCGGGCAAGAGCATCCCGGCCAAAATCGCGATGATCGCGATGACGACGAGCAGTTCGATAAGCGTGAAGGCGTGGGCCGGTTTCAATTGGCGTGGCGAGCGGCGGAGCAGGTTGGAATTCATGAAAAGCCTCGATCAGTTGGTGTTCACAGATTTCTGAGCCGGGCCGCTTCATCGCTTCGCAATGCAGATTGAGGCTTGAGAGCAATGATAACGCTCTTCTCTCCTTTTTGTCATTCCTTTTCTTGCCCTTGCTGGTCGAGCCGCTGGCAGAGCTCTTGGGCGTCGATTCCGAGCTTGACCGACTCGTGGGATCCGACACTAGTGGTTTTATGATGTTTCATAACGGTTGTCAGGTTGGAGGGTTCCAACCCGCCTGACAACCCCATGTTATCTGGCAACACGAGATGAGCGAAAACCGCCGAATCCGACCGGCCGTCTGGCTGCTGCGTGCAGCCGTATGTTTCGTGTGCATTGTTGCAGTCACGCTGCGGCTTATGGCGCCACCTGACGCTGCTAGGGCCACTCCGGAAACGACTGCCAAACCGGCGGGTGCGGGAAGACAGGCGGACGACAGTCCATCGCCATCAGGGTCACGGTCAGCGAGAAGGACTAACCCTGCTCCGCTTGAGCCCCCCGGCGCCCCTAGACCTAGCGACGGAGAAGAAAGATTGCGTTGGCTCCAGAGTTTGCAGGACTGGGGCATGAAGAACCCGTTGGCCGCCAGCAGGTGGGCGATCGAAAACCTTTCCCCGGAGGAATGTTGGCGCTTCTTGGGATTGACCAAAGGGATTGCCTTTCAACTTGGCGCAAAGGACATGCAGCAGGGGCTGGTCCTGCTCCAGAACCTGAAGAAGTGGGACGGCCAAAAAGTCGATGCCGGGTGGGAGGATGGGAAGACGATGTATTCCGCGCTGATGGCGAAATTCGCGGCGGGAGCAGTGGCCAGCGATCCGGCCAAGGCCATCGAATTGGCGATGGAGTTCAACAGTCTCTACGAACTCGCCGGACACTGGGCCAAGTTGGATGTCCAGCAGGCGACGCAATGGGCGCGCAGCCTCACGGACGCCGTGGAACTCGATAGGGTCGTGGAGGCGATCACCTTCGGGCTCGTCGACAACAATCGCGACCGTGGCGTCATGGTCGATTGGGTCAACTCGCTGGTCAAAAGCCCAGCCGCCCACGACAAGGCGGTTGTTACGATGCTTGAGCAATTACCCCGGAATGAGCTCGGCCCCATGTTGAAAGCGCTGCTGATGGAACCTCCACCTGACGCTGGCTTGGCCCTGGCCTTGATTCGCGGGATCGGTGGCGGGGTGGGTAGGGGTGGAAACCGCTATCCGGAAGGCCCGCTTCGCGGTGAACTGCTCCAACAAATTGCCTTGGGAGCCTTTGGGGCCTTGGGAGCCTTTGGGGTCGTGTCTATTCATTATTCATTTGATGAGCCAATTAAATAATGAAGATTTTGCAGAGAACTCGTAGGTTTTTCAGCCGGGTTTTGGGACCGACCGGGCAGCGTTCGTGCCGCGTTTTCGTATAGGCTCCATAGTGAATAATACAACGGGAGGCCCGGGTGGAT
>VHDE01000151.1 GCA_016871515.1 Verrucomicrobiota bacterium | reverse complement strand
CAAGAAAACGAGAAAACCGGAAGGAGGGAGCGCCACCAACTTTGGCGGCCTTTCTCTTCCTCGAAAACTCTTCAGAGGAAAAAATCAAGGTCTCCCGTTGACAAACCACACACCCGCTCTCGGTGGTTCAATTACCGTTTCACAGGCGCAGCTACTGCGCGCTGGCAGTTTGTCCCCCAGTCTTAATCGGCACTGGAATGAACGAGTTGATCAGATTCCCCGACGGCACGTCGTAAATGCGGATGCGGCCATCGAAACCGCAGGTAACGATCTCGTTCTTCTGCGGATGAAATGCGAGCGAGAAGATAGCGCCTTGATGCCCTTTCAACGTCGCGGCCCGTGAACCGTCACTAATCTTGTAAATTCGGACTTCGCTCGCGACACCGCCGACAGCCAACAGGGTCCCGTCGGGGTTGAAGGCTACGGAATAGACCGGTCCGGGCTGGCGTTCGAATTGGCGGACCAAATTGACGTCGTTGTTCGCGGCGGTTCGCCCTTGATTATCCGAGATGCGATAAATGCGCGGCGTGCCAAGTTCGCCTCCGTACGCAACTTGATCGAGCTTCGGATGCCTTGCGAGGCACAAGACGCCTTCGAGAAGTTTGTTGATGTCATCGATGAATTGGCCATTCGACGCATCGATGAATTTCATCGCGCGGTCCCGGCTTCCGGTCACCAACCGCTTGCCATCAACCGTGAAGGTCGTTCCCAGCACCCAATCGCTGTGATTCTCGAACTTGAGCAACTCCTTCCCGTCCTGAACTGAAAGCACGCGAACGGTTTTGTCCGCGCAACCCACAGCGATTCGATTCGTATCGGGTGAAAAGGAAATTCCGTAAACCGAGTCGAGCGAAACTCGAAACGCATTATACAGTTCGTGCTTGGCCGCATCCCAAATTTGGACTTCGCCAAAACGCGCCGGGGCGCTTCCCGCAACGGCGAGCGATCTGCCGTCAGGCGAAAAAACCAGTGACTCGATGCGCGGAGATTCGCCGACCAACCGCGCGAGTAATCCCGTGCCGTCGGCCTTGTGCAACAAAACTTCGTGATACCCAGAAATGGCGAGCACGCTGCCATCTGGAGAATACGCAACCGCTGAAATGACCGGAGGCACAGAATAGACCGGCGGTTCACTAAGTTTGTTCGATAAAGCGCTTGCAGGTGTATCATCTTTGGCGCCCTCAGTGATCCAACGCTCGATCAAGGCGATCTCAGCTTTGCTGAGCGGATCGCCTTCCTTGGGCATGGATGGTTCGTCGCCGCTGATCTCCTCGACAACCAGGCTGCTCTTGGGATCGCCGGCTTTGAATGACGGCCCTTGCTTGCCGCCTTTCTGGAACGCTGTGAATGTTGTTAGGTCCAATTGTCCCTTCAGCTTTCCCGGATGATGACAGCCCGTGCAGCTCTTCTTGAAGATCGGCACGATGTCGTTGAAGTAGCTAACGGGTTTTGTTTCTGCAGCCGCGAGCCGGTGTGGAACGAAGATCAGTGAAACCGTTATTAAAGTTAAAAGCGGTAAATGGTTAAATCGACGCAGATATGACATGGCGCAATCTAATTTGATCCGGCAGCCTTCACGGCCTCCTCGTTCTCAGCCGGAGCGTTGACGGATAACTTAATCTCGCCGGAACGGTGTTTGTAGTTTCGATCATTGAAGAGGCCCGTCCCGAGAACCTTGAGCGTCAATTCTTTTCCAGCTGGCGCTTTCTCTGTCGCCACCAATTTGACCTGAGTTTCGCCAGTGTTCGCAGGAATCTTATCGATCATGGCCGTGATTCCGTCCGGCAAACCTTCCAGAATTAATCCAATCTCATTCGTGAATCCGGCGCGACGTTCCGCTCGCACCGTGAACGTGGCTTCGCTCGCGGCGGACTGCGAGCCGGGAGGCAGGGCGGTTACCGCGAGGCGCTTCAGGGTTGTCGAAAGAACGAACGGAACTTGCGTAATCGTGACGGGCAAACTCGGGCTGTATTGAGTGACATTGTGGCCGTTCCAGCTAGCGTCACCTTTGATAATGACAGGGCGCGTCCCAATCTCCGAATCCGTTTTCGCTTTCAGAGTCAGTCTTGCTCGCGTCTGTTCATCCTTGAGTGTGATTGGTTCGAATTCCAAGCTTCGCGTAATTGGCTCGCGTCCGGCGGAGAATCCTTCGGCTGTGATCTTGATCTCTCCATTGAAAGCTTCGCGTCGCTGCGCCACAACTTCCAGGGTTACGGATTGATTCTGTTCGAGAGCCGCGCTGAGTGTCGCCAGCTCGATCTCGAATGGCGGTTCTTCGAGCACGGTGAGAAACGCCTCTTTCGCGGTCTTATCGCCAGACAACGGTTCAACCGTTCGAGAAATTTGCTTTCCCGCCATCGTGCTCGTCGCGATCAGTTTAATAGGAAATGTCCCAAGCGGGCAGTCTCGACTGGCGGAGATGATCAGCAAACCACTGCCGGGACTTGACGGCGTGAGAAGCAAAGGTTCGCTATGCAGTCCGGCCGGCAACTCGGAAAAAGCAATTCGAACCGTTTCGGCAAACCCGGTCAAACGGGTCAACTCGCATCGCAGGGGGACATGCCCTCCACGATGAATCCGCGGGTTGTCGGGCAGGACGCGCACACTGAAGTCTGGCTGCGGCTGCCGAATCGAAAGTCGATAGCCAAAAGTGTCGCCGTTACGCTGGAGCAAATCTTCGACGAGGACGACATGCTTGCCGTCGGCTGCAAACTTGTGCTCGATCCGGGCGTCGGCGCCCATCGCATCATCGTTGCGTTGCAAGATAGCGCCGTTCGCATCGGTGAGGGTGAGCAATACGTCTAGTGGGGATCCAAAGCGTTGTGCGATGACTTCGAAAATGAATTGCTGGTCCTTTTGCGCGCTGAACTTGAACGCGTCGGAATCTTTGTCTCCTTTGATTCGGCCATTGATTACGACGGGGACTACAACATCGTTGGTTCGATTCGCCGCTGAATTAGTCTCGCGTTCCGTGAACTCAGGCAGCAGACCCACATCGAATGGAAAAGGATTTGAAAAGCCCATGGACGTGTTGGCTCGAATTTCCTGCGATCCCAGCGGGCTGGCCGGATCGATGCGAAGAGTGACTTTGGAAGCGCCTCCGAGATTGCTGCCCTGCAATTCGACTTCGACGTTCTGTCCGCGCTGGCCACCGAAGGGAAAGACCGAAGTAACGTGCGGCATCACACCGGCCAGCAGTCGATACCGGTGATCGCCGCCGCCCTGATAACGGAAATCGCGCAGTTGTGCGATGTACTCCCCGTCCTCGGGAATCGTTATGACTACCTCCGAGTCCAAACCGCGCGCGTCTTCGTTGCGTGCCAGTTCGTTGCCTTTGGCATCCAGCAGGGCGAGCGACGAGTCCAATTGCCAACCGGCCCGCGCGGCATAAACTTCGAACACGACGTTCTGGCTTTTCCGAGCCTTGAACCGGAAGTGATCGATCTCAGCCGCTGCGCCGATCCTTCCAGTAATTACGGCAGGCAATTCGATCATTTGCGCCTGGTCGAGTGAGTGGTTTGGCTGCCTCTCGGCAATTTCTGGCAAATGGCCGATATTTAATGGCAAAGGATTTGAGACGCCTGTGGGAGTTGCAATACGGATTTCGCGTGCGCCTAACTCAGCGTCTGCCGCGATGGCGATTTTGGCCGTGACGCTCTTGTCGTCCTTAGCATTGATCGCTGAAATGCCTCCGGAACTGGATTCGACGTTGATGCTTGGGCTGCCCATCGGCGAGATGGTTGCGGAAAGGCCCGTTCTGCCACTAATCAGAAAGCCGGTCGCGTCGCCGATGTTTTCGCCAGTCAACGTGATTTCATTCGTCGATCCGCGCTGGAGCCATTCGGCCGAGAGCGAATTGATTTTAGGAATAGGCTGGGCCATTGCGGAGGCGGTCGCCAATGCCAAGCATGCCAAACCAAGCGTGCGGCCACTGGGCTGACGACAGAGCGCGGACATTCCTATCCGCCGCAATTCGCGAAGGGATGAGAGCATTCGAGCTTGCGAACCCGGCAAGGCTTTCGGTGATTGCTGCGGACAGGAATGTCCGCGCTCCGCTCTGTTTAGCATAGTCCGTACTGTCGCTGAGCTAACTCCACGCGGGGTTTGAACTGACAAAATCATGATCGGAAAAAATCATCCCGATCCGTCTCTTCAACTGCTGGGGGGGCACGCTGGATGTTGAGTTCATGATTTTGTCATTCTCCTCCTGGCGCGTTCTTTTGTCGCGTTCCTAACCGTTGCCATAACCGCCGAACAACGTCATCCAAATAACGCCGGAATTGGCTCCGATTGCACCAATTCACGCGGTTGATTGAGGTGGTTATAGACAATCGTGTGCGGGTTGATTCCCAGCGCGTGATAAACCGTGGCCAAGATTTGCGTCGGATGAACAGGATTCTCGGCCGGCGACGACCCCGTGGCATCGGACTTCCCGTAGAGGGCGCCGCGTTTGATCCCGGCGCCAGCGATTAGTGCGGTATAGCAGTACGGCCAATGATCGCGACCGTCGGGAGCGTTGCCGTTTCCCGAAGTGCTGACGCCGAGTTTCGGGGAGCGTCCAAACTCGCCGATCGCAACCACGAGCGTTTCCTTCAACAAGCCGCGTTGGTCAAAATCTTCAAGCAGTGCTGAAAGGCCGCTGTCCAATTTCGGACAGTGCAAATCGCGCAACGGACCGAAGTTGGCTGCGTGCGTGTCCCAGGCATCGACGGTCGGATCCCCATTCGCGACGGCGGGCCAGTTCATTTGGACGAACCGCGTGCCAGCTTCGATCAGCCGCCGCGCGATCAAACAACCTTGGCCAAAGGTGTGACGCCCGAAACGATCGCGGACTTTGTCCGGTTCCTTCGAGAGATCGAACGCATCGCGTGCGCGCCCCGACAGGATCAAGTCGAACGCCTTTTGATAGTAGCTATCAAGCGCGTAATTCGAGACGGCTTTCTCGATTTCCGGCATTGCGTCGTTCACTTGATCGCGCAATTTCGCACGCCGCGCCAGGCGTTCCTTCGACACATCCTTGCGCAGGGTCAGATCGTCGAGCTTAATTTCTTTGGCTGGGTCCTGATAAAAGTAGTAAGGGTCAAAAGCAGCACCGAGGAAGCCGGCGGTTCCGCCTTTGCCGATCACACCGCTCTCTTGCAACGGCCGCGGCAACATCACGAATGGCAACATCGGGACTTCCGGCGGTTTGAGCCTTGAAATCTGTGCGCCAGCGTGCGGGAAATCGTTCGGCGCGGGAGGTTCCAATTGCCCGGAAGGTGACACACGGTCGGGTGTGTAACCGGTCATCATCTGATAAATCGCGGCGGTGTGATTGAACAGTCCGGCCGGCGTGTAGCTCACGGAGCGAATGAGCGTTGCTTTGTCCATTTGTTTGGCCAGATGCGGCATGACCTCGCTCAGCCAAATGCCCGGCGCGTTCGTCTTGATGGGCTTGAAGTCCCCGCGCACGTTCGATGGCGCGTCCGGTTTGGGGTCCCAAATGTCGATGTGGCTCGGACCGCCTTGCAGGAAAATCAGGACGACCGATTTCGCCTGTCCCCACCCTGTCCTCGGCTTAGTCGCGGATGAATTTCCCGCCAAAGCTTGCAATCTCAAAATGTCGCCGAGCGTGACGCCGAACAGCCCGGCGCCACCCACGCGCAAGAATTCACGTCGGCTAAAACCATCACACGTGCTGCCGGATTTTCCAGGTATCGATAACATAATGGTCTCCTAATCGGTAACAGTTAGTTTATGAAACCCTTCTCCATGAACCGGTCGTAGGACAGGCGTCTCGCCTGTCCAGCATCTTCGTACACCAATAGCAGGACAGGCAGGGCGCTCATCCTGTTGCACCCCAATGTTTGGACAGGCGAGACGCACTGTCCTACCCAGGAGATTGATGGAGAGGGGCAGTTTTAACCGCATACTGGCTAACGATTGAACAAAAACGCCGGGCTGTTCATCAGCGCCCACGCCAAATCTTGTGCAGTTTCGAGGCGCGATGCTCCAGACGACAAATCGATTGCGTTTACTTCCTTCTCGCTGGGCAGCCGGCTCAAACAAGAGAGATAAATCTCTTCCACGACTCTCTTGTCATCTTTTTCCGACTCGATGATCTTCTGAATTCGATTATTCGGAGCGCTTACCGCCTCGCCAATGGTTGCTCCGTTGATGAGACTCATGGCATGCGAGAGGGTGAGGTTACTCGTCCGTTCACATTCGCACGCTGATTGGCGCTTTGGCCGACCGAAGAGCGACAGAAAATCATTGCCAGCTACTTTGCCATCGGGAAGCTCGACGGCACGCATGTTCGCGGGCAAACCCGCAAAGCGAGGCCGATGACCCGTCGCCACCGAAACAGCATCTACCATCTGTTCGGCGCTCAACCGGCGTGGAATGGCGCGCGAGAAATTGATCGCGTCATCCTCATTCCATTTGTTGCTTTGCATCGACAATTGATAAGTCCTGGACAAGCAGATCGCGCGCATCAGTTTCTTCATGTCGAACCCGCTCTTGACGAAATCGTCCGTTAACGCGTCGAGTAAAGCCGGATTGCTCGGTGGATTTCCGGCGCGAATGTCATCCACGGGGTCGATGATGCCACGGCCAAAGAAATAGCTCCACATGCGGTTGGCCATTGATTTGGCGAAGAGCGGATTTTCTTTCGAGATCAACCAATTGACAAATGACTCGCGACGGTCGTCATCACCCGAGGCAGACTTGGCCTGGCCAAACGGAACTTTCGGGGTCACTGCGCCGTCCGTCTTTGGATGCTTCACTTCGCCGCCATTGTAATTGCGATAGACCACTTCTTCGTTCGTCACGGAATAATTCTCGCCGACGGGGATACGCTGGCTGCCGACGGCGCCGGGCTTGATCGCAACACGCGCGAAGTACGCGCCGAATTCGTAGTACTGGTCCTGGGTCCATTTCTCAAATGGATGATCGTGGCACTTATTGCAATTGAAACGTGTGCCCAAGAACGTTTGGCTGACGTCCTCAGTTATCTTGTCCGGCGTGCGCAAAACACGGAAATAATTCACGGCGGGGTTTTGATATGAGCTGCCTTCGGCGGTAATCAATTCGCGGACGAACTTATCGTAAGGCTTGTTCTCCTGGATGGAACGCCGAATCCAATCGCGGTACAGCCAGATGCCTTTCTCGCCGATGTTTTCGCTGTTGCATTGCAGCAGATCAGCCCATTTGTTGGCCCAGAACTCCACGTAATCCCGACTCGCAATCAGTTCGTCCACCAACCGTTCTCGCTTCTCGCGGCTCACGCGGGTATCCGCCAGAAAATCACGGACTCGTTCCGGCTTTGGCGGCTGGCCGGCCAAGTCGAGGCTGACCCGGCGAATGAACTCGGCATCCGTGCAAACTTCCGATGGCAGAATCTGCATTTTTTTCAGCTTCGCGTTAATGTGCTTGTCCACGTAACTGTGCTCCGGAACGTTGGCCCAAGCAAAACCAGTTCGGTCACCCATCACCGTGATCTCTTGTGTGGCATACAATCCTTCGTAGCGGATAAGCACTGCCGCCTCGCCGCGGCGGATCGCGGTGACAACCGCTTGTTTGACCTCGGCGACATCGGAATTGCTGCTGGAGAGTACGGCATCGCGTGTCACGTCGCGGACGGCGCCATCTTTGTACCGCGCCAGCACGATCATGTGCTGACCCATGCCGGGCAAACTCAGGTTAACTGCAGGAGGGATAATCTCCAAGCTGACCGCCCGCCCTTCGTTGACATCTTCGAATTTGGCTCCTTCCGCGATCCATTGGCGAAGCAGTTTGTACTCTTTGGAATTCGGTTTGATCGCTTGGCGGCCTTCGTGGGGCACCTCGCCGGTGGGCTTCAGCAGCATCAAGCTTTCATCGACGGCGACGCGATTGAAACGGCGGCCGGAAAGGTCATTGATCAAGGAGTGGTAATCAAATTCCGAATCGTAGCCTCGCAACGAAAGTTTGAATCCGTTTTTGCCTTTGGCCGAGCCGTGGCAGGTGCCGGCATTGCACCCGGCTTTGCTCAGAATCGGCATGATATCTCGGACGAATCGGATTCCGGAAACGTCGGCACTCGCGACCTTCACAGGCAATTTGGCTTGCCGCCCCGCTGCTGAAATCACGAGCTCAGTTTCGCCTTGCGACTTGGGATGAACGCAGCCGTCGACAATCTCGACGACAGCAGCGTCACCTCCGAGATTGGCTTGGCCGGTGACATCGATCTCTTCACCACTTTCAGTTTTTCCCCAAACTAAAACGCGGCGCGAATCGAACCCGTTCGCCAACGTGAGCGACGCGGGTTCTGCCCTAATGGACTGAATGGCTGGAAGCGGAGGTGGTTTGGGCGCAGTTTCCTTGGCGGAGAGAGCGGTGTTCGCGCCGAAGGCGCTGTCCGCAAAGGTGAGTGACAGCAAACACAAGCTCAAAAACGGCAAAGAAGAGCTAGTCATGAATTATTATTCTCGCAGAGGTTCACACTCCTGCTTATTTACTCGCGTTGCGCATCCTTCGCAATCACTTTCCAATCACTTTCCTCGATAATCTGGCGTTGGTTGGAGCATACGTCGGCGCGGCAGCGTCTTGGACTGCGGTGACCGAGTCTAGTCTGCGCAGCGTCCGCGGCTTCGAAAGACGCTCTCCAATATCGGAGCCGCCCGGGAAATTTCAGGCCAAAGCGGCGATTGCACAGACTCCATCGCCGTAGTCCAGCTTTCCCGAAACCGCCAGTGAGGATTTGTTAGCCGGGCCCAAGGGCAATTTTCAGGTGTTCGATCCGTTGGATTTTCTGGCGGAAGTGACCCATCACATCCCCGATCCAGCGGATCATCTCGCGAGGTATTACGGTTGGTATTCCAACAAGAGCCGAGGGTTGCGAGCCAAAAGTCAGTCGGCCGCGGCCCTCTCCACCGAGGTCAACGGTCCAGGTGCGCAGGAAGCCCGCCGGCGC
>VHDE01000150.1 GCA_016871515.1 Verrucomicrobiota bacterium | reverse complement strand
GGGCGCGGATTCGAGAGGTTCGACGGGGAAGTTATTCGTCGGTCTGATCCTTCATGCGATAGCTGGAACCTTCGAGGACCACCGTCTCGGCGTGATGTAAGAGCCGGTCGAGCACGGCCGAAGCCAGGGTGCTGTCGTGGTTGAAGATGGAGGACCATTGTTTGAAGGGTTTGTTGGTGGTCAGCAGGATCGAGCCGCGTTCATAGCGTTGGCTGATGACCTGGAAGAGCAAATCGGCGCCGTGCTGATCGATGGGCAGGTAGCCCACTTCATCCAGGATCAGGACTTGGGGCCGGAGATAGTTTTTGAGAGCGCGTTTAAGTCCGCCGCTCTTTTGCGCCTGGTGCAGGTCGTTGATGACCTCGATGGCCCCGACGAAGAGCACGGAATGGTCCTCCAGGCAGGCGGCGTAGCCCAGAGCTGTGGCCAGATGAGTTTTGCCCACGCCGACGGGACCCAGGAACACAGCGTTGGCTTTTTGGGGGATGAACTCCAAGCGAAAGAGGTTCTGGACCTGGAGTCGATTGATCTTTTTGGGCCAAGTCCAATGAAACTGTTCGAGGGTTTTGATGACAGGGAAGCGGGCGTTCTGGATGCGGCGTTCAATGCGGCGTTGTTGTTGCAGGTGGTATTCGCCCTCAATCAAGCGGCGCAGGTATTCGAGGTGATCCCAGTGTTGGGCGGCGGCCTCGGTGGCCAGGGCCTGGTGCTGCTGGGCCAGGAACTTCAGTTTGAGGGCGTGAAGGTGTTCGGGGAGGAGGTTGTGTTTCATGGGTTTTGTTTGGTTTCGTAAAGGCTCAAGTCGGGCGCGGCGATTTCCAGGTCCAGGAGATCCTGGCGATGGGTCAAATGCAGGGGACCGGGCGTGGGCGGCGATGAGTTTTTCGTGATGAAAGAGGCAGAGCTGGTCGGGATAGATTTTCAGAGACAGCCGCTGGGAGGCGTAGAGGTAAGGGACTGAATAGCGATTGGTCTGGAAGACCACGCGGCAACAGCGGTTGGCGGCGGTGGATTCAATCACGGCGCAATCATAGGGCATGACCGGCAAGGGCTTGAGCAGCGGCTTTTCCTTCTGGAACAGATCGAGGGGTTTTTGATGGGTCTCACCGTATCGATCATAACCTTCTGTACGCCGCCGCCGAAGAACTCCAGGGCGTGCCGGTGGCAGGAGAGGAACTGTTCCATGGCCTCCGAGAGAGTGAACTCGACGTAGAGCATCCGGCTCTAACACAGGACCATGACAAAGAAGCTCAAGCGGCGGCGGGTGGAGCCCACGGGAACCGATCCGTACTGGCCCCAGTCCACTTGCGCACATTCTCCGGGAGCAAACTCCAGCATGAGGAAGGCGGGTTTGCGGGGCGGTCGAACCAACCGGACGTACTCTTTGAGGACTTGGTAGAGCGGTTTGCGAAAAGCGATCAGATCCGCTTGCTGCAACTGCTGGCGTGCGGCCGATAACTGGAGCAGATCCAGTTTCAAGCGCCGACACAGGGACGCGTCGGAGTAGTAACTCAAGCCTTGGGCGTCGGAGACGGTGACCAGGAACAGGTAGAGAGCCAGAGCGGTGCAGTCGCAGCGATCCAGGTAGCGCTCGCGGTGACCAGGGAGATAAGCCCCACAAACGCAGGATGATCGGTCAGAGCGAAATCTTGTAACGCCACGACCTCTCGTTGGGGTGCGTTACAAGAAGCCGTTTTGGGGTTAAGTGGCTGGGAGGCTGTGGGTTGACTGGGCTTGGATTGAGACTTCGATCGCTTCCAATAGCCGGGATGGGCTTGGCGCCACTGCCGGACCCGCTCGACGTTGGCCGGACCTCGGAAGTAATCGCGATTGGCGGGCTGGTTCAACCAGCGACGTTGACTGTCGGCTTTACTGGCCCGGCGGCAATCGGGGGCCAAACAGAAAAACTGGCGCTGGGGATGATGCCGGTCGGGCGTGAAGAATTTTTTGCAGCAGCGGCACTTGCGTCGGGTGGGCTTGGAACTCATCGCGAGCCAAGCTGCAAGAAAATGAAGTCGGCCACTGAATCAGAATCCGCTCCGGGAAGAAGACAAAAAGGCGAAGAAGGAAGAAAAGTTTTGGCCCCGAATCCCGAAGAAAATCACCCGGAAGAAAACGGAATTTCAAACCGCCGGTTTTCCACCACTTTCATTCCGCCGCTGACAGCACAAACTGTGGCGCCCGGAAACAGCGGAAAAGCGCCTGGCTATCTTCGCGCGAGCCGATCAGTTCAAAGCCTCGCCCGCTGTTACCAAAGCCAAAAGCCAGTTGGCGCTGAGCCTCTGTCACCTTCTGCGTACGCTGGATCAGCAGTTGGAGGAATACCGCAAACAAATCGAGCAGTTATTCAAAGAGCATCCTGATCATGCTCTCTTTGGCAGTCTGCCGGGAGCAAAACAGATGTTGGCTCCGCGGCTGTTGGCGGCCATTGGCACCGATCCGGAACGCTATGGTGACGCCAAGGTGCTCCAGTGCTTTGCCGGGACCGCGCCAATCCGCTTCCAGTCCGGCCAGATCAGCAAAACCAGAATGCGCCGGGCATGCGACAAATTCCTGCGACATACTGTTCATCTTTGGGCTAACTGCTTTCGCCGGACTAGTGTTTGGGCGCAAACCTACTACGAGAGCAAACGCAAGAATGGGATGAGTCATGCCTGTGCGCTGCGTTGCCTAGGACAGCGCTTGCTCAAGATTGTGTTCAAGATGTTGACTGCCGGAAACCGTATGACGCTGAGCTGCACTCCCGAAATCAAAAGAAACACGGCTCGTGGGTCTTGAAGCTGATTAACCAAAACCCAATTCCCACAACCCTGCGAATAACTTTATGAAAAACTCCTCTACTACAAGACAGAGAACAACTCGCCACCGGCCAAATGAGGAGCAACGAACGCCATCGTATTTCTGCTCATGACCACTCAGCCAAAGGGATTCCCGAAGACCAGATCAAGTCCCGCGAAAACGTCTTCACGTTCAAAGCCTGGAACGCCCAAGGACGCAAGGTGAAGAAGGGCGAGCATGGCGTGAAGATTCATACCGTAATCGAAACGCCCATTAAGGAGGAAGTGGACCCAAACACCGGCGAAGTGCGCGTTGGTCATGCATAAAGACTGGCGAATCCCTCATAACCGTGACACTGTTCATAGACCCATGAAAACGCAAGGCCGGGCCTTCACGCTCATCGAATTGTTGGTTGTCATCGCCATCATCGCAATTCTCGCCGGAATGCTTCTGCCAGCGCTGAGCAAAGCCAAAGAGAAAGCGAAGGGCGCCGCGTGTTTGAGCAACTCACGCCAGATCGGGATCGCTCTCGTCATGTATGCCGATGACCACAACGACACCATTGTCCCGCTCGAAATACTCGGCACGCCGCCGGCCGATGCGTATGTCCCGCGCGGCAGCACCATTTGGTGGCCCGATCTGCTCAAGGCTTATTTGCCGAACAAGTACGCTTCGGATTGTCCCAGCACGGTGGGCACAAATCAGACCGGAGTTCCAACCGGCCCGCCCAGTTCGCGCGGCAAAGGGCGTTTCGGCATCGGCATGAATCACATTGAATTCAGCTATTCGCCTTGGGCGGGGGACCGGATTTACTCGATCAAACTGTCCAGCGTGAAGAAACCGGCTGAGTCTGTCGTCTTCGGCGATGCCGGCAGAATTCAGAATGCTTCGCAAAAGGATCCCGATGCTTGGGTTGAGACACGCGGGGCGCAATTGCTTTATTTCTTAACACCGAGCCATCCCGATTACGCGGTGAACAATCCGCATCGCATGGTCAATCGGCACGGTGGACGCGCCATGAGCGCGTGGGCGGATGGACATGGAGAAGCGGTTCGAGTCAGCAAGATCGGCTTCCAATACTTCCCCGGCATTGCGGCGGATGGCGCAGCGGCTCGAGGCGACGGAATCATCGGCGTCGGCAACGGCAAGTACGACCCGCGCTGGCTGTGGGATCGGGAATGAGCCGTTGCTCCACAACGATTTCGAATTCTGACCACGTGGTCAGAATCTGGTCTTTGCGTCCTTAGCGATCTTCTGTTACTCAAGTAGAGCGTCGTCATGAAGCTGCGCGTTTGGTTAGTAATCTTCTGCGGCGGGATCATCGCTGACGGCGCTCTCGCACCGAAGCCTGCGGTGGATGCCGAACTAGTCATTCCCTTCGCGGCGACATACGTCATCGGCGATCCAATTCCGCTGGTGTGGCGGTTCAAGAACATTTCGGACAAACCGCTCGGCTTCATGTGGGAAGGGTGTTGCCGGTTGAATGGCCGCTTGGAAGTCACACAGCTTGGTCAGATCCTCACGCCAATCCCGCCAGGTGAAGCTATGGCCCACATGTTCGCGAAAGCCGAGCGACTGGAGCCAGGACATTCGCGCGACTTTGAAACGCACCTCAGCGATTGGGCAAGCTTATCCGACTCCGGAACGTATGAATTGCAAGGCCAGTACGTAGGTGTCTTGCCACAACAACAACCCCAAGTCGCACGCGGCTTAAGTCTGTGGCGCGACACAGCGGTGACCGCGCCTATTCAGCTCACTGTGCTCAAGACGACCGATTATCTGCGGCAACGGGCCGAGCGCGGACAAGCGCGCGGATTAACCATCGAATTGAGAGGGCCAAGTGTTCTGCCCCCACAGACGCCAGTTTCTCTGCGCGCGATGGTGATCAATACTTCACAAGTGACCCAACGTGCGGTCTGGCCAAGTCACTTCCAACTGTGGGTGATGACCCACTCCGGTCAGCGATTGCGCGAGGTTGCAGGCCTAATCAAGGCGCCTTACACGGAGATCGCGCTGCCGCCCGGCAGCCGATGGACGAACGATATCCCTTTCGCGGCCGACCAACTCGAAGGACAACCGTTCGGCACTTACGAAGTGTTTCTTGATCTCGCAGCGGATGGCCCACAAACACCGCGCGTCCCCTCGAACTCACTTTCGATTCGTTGGGAACTCACTCAGAACGATGTCGCGTCATTGATTAACAGAGCTACGGCGGGACCGGCTGTTGGCGCTCGAAATGCGCCTTTGAAATTGCTGCGGACTTACCTGACCGAAATCAGATCCAGCCTGGTCGCGCTCAACCTCGGCAGCTCTTCGCCGTCCGCCGCTGAATTGGCGCGCCAATTGCAACTGGCAGCGCACTTAAAACCGCTCGCTCCGAAGCCAGGGCGTGTCGATTGGGAAATCGCCGTCAATGCTGACGGGCACGCAAGCTTTATTCATCCTTTATTGAACGAACGAGCACGTGACTTGAATGTCGCCGTATCGAACCGTGTCGCGGCGCTATTCTCGGTTCGCCGACACTTGGGATGGGACGTGGGTCTGGTTTTGAAACCCGAAAACGAAACAACGATCGCAAGGCTCAAATTGGCCGCCGATCAGTTGAGAACTTTCGAACCCGAACTGGCCGCGCCCCTCCACCTGAGACCATTCGCCAACAATTCGAACGTGGTCATCCACTTGCGGCACGCCGCGGTTGCTGCGGCTGGCGTCATTGAAGTCACACGTTCTGCCAATGAGGTGCGTATCGGAGTCTTGCGAGTTAGCCAAGGGCTGGCGAGTTTCTCGTCGTTTACCCGAATGAAAGATGAGATGGCGGTCCGTGAATGGCTCGCTGCGATGCCTGAAAAATCTCCGCACCTGTTGGTCCTGCCCAGCTCCGACCTCTTGTATGGCCAATTGCTGGACCTATTAAGGCCGCTTGCTCGGTCGGGCGCGACAGTCGATTTGAAACTCTGACTTTAGTCGCAGCCGAGGTCACAAGGCTAGCCGACAGAAGCAATTCGCGATTACTGTTTGCCGGCTCACCGGCAGGTTCGCCCTATCAACTGCGGACTATGCCAATGTTGTGTGCTTCGATTTGGTTCAATTGAAATTCCCAAAAGCAGAACGATGATTAAAGGCACCACCTCGCTTGAGCCGCATTGACATTTCGTTGCTTCGCACTTATCAGACACCGATGTTTTCGACGAATGCGTTTCGCGGGTTGATCGAGTTCAGTCCGAGCTTTAAGCCGCGCAGCCAGATCAGCCATGTGCTGTTTGATTTCGATGGCACGCTCTCCTTGATTCGCCAGGGCTGGCCAGAGGTCATGCTGCCGATGTTCATGGAGATGTTGCCTAAGCAAAACGGCGATAGCGATGAAAGCCTGCGGCAACTGTTGTTCGATGACATCATGCGGTTGAACGGCAAGCAAACGATCTACCAAATGATTCAATTTGCCGAGCGTGTTAAGGAACGCGGAGGCCAGGCGCGCGAACCTCTTTGGTACAAGAACGAGTACCTTCGCCGCTTGGACGAACGCATCCGCCACCGCCTCGAGGGGATCGCAAACGGCTCTTTGGCGCGCGATAACTTCCTAGTCCATCGGTCGCGTGAACTGCTCGAAAACCTGCAAGGTCGAGGCCTGAAGCTTTATCTGGCCAGCGGCACGGACGAACCGTTTGTCAAAAAGGAAGCGGCGTTGCTCGATGTCGATCGTTACTTTGGCGAACACGTTTACGGCGCCAAGGACGATTACAAGACCTTCTCCAAGAAAATGGTCATCGAACGCATCATGCGCGACAACAGCATTTCCGGCGCTCAACTGCTCGCTTTCGGCGACGGCTACGTCGAGATCGAGAATACGAAGGCGGTGGGCGGGCTCGCCGTGGCTGTGGCCAGCGATGAAGCCCACAATGGCTCTGGAAGGATGGATGAATGGAAACGGCAACGCTTGCTCGGAGTGGGCGCCGATGTCGTTATCCCGGATTATCGAGACGCAGATCCGCTGTTGGATCGCATCTTCTCGATTGAACAGGTGCGTTGAAACCGGATACGAAAAACGCCAAGGAACGCCCGGCTCTTCTCGATTTGAAGCAGCTTAAAGTTTGTCCTTTGGCCCAACGCCAGAGCCTGACCAAGGTCGAAGAGATTCTCATCTCGCCGGATGCAGCTCCCGCGCCTTGTCCGGACAGTGCGACCGCTATCCTTCATCAATGCGCTCATAAAATCCGGGCTGCTCGGAAGCATGGCGCCAACGTTCTTCTAATGTATGGCGCGCATCTCTTGCGAAACGGCGCGGCGTTGCTCGTGGAACGAATGATGGCGCGAGGGTGGATCACGCATTTGGCCACCAATGGGGCCGGCTCGATTCATGATTGGGAATATGCTTTTCTCGGCCGATCCACCGAAAGCGTCCAGCAAAACGTTGCGACCGGCACGTTCGGCGCATGGCAGGAAACGGGGCGTAACATTCATTTGGCGCTCTTAGCCGGTGGCTTGGTCAACGAAGGTTATGGTCAGGCTCTCGGACGTTTCATTGCCGAGGACGGAATAACCCTGCCCACCGAACAATCGCTCGCCCAACAAGTCAAAGCGCATCCGTCGCATCCTTTGACGCCAGCCCGCGCGGATTTGCTTCAAGCCATGCGCAACCACAAGCTGCCCTCCGGGCGCATCGAGGTGGCGCATCGCTGGAAGTACGCGTCGATCTTTGGCCAGGCGTTTCTTCACGACGTGCCACTGACAGTCCATCCTGGCATTGGTTACGACATCATTTCAAATCATCCGATGTTCAACGGAGCCGTGATCGGGCGCGCGGCTGACCTTGATTTTCGGAAGTTCGGCGCAGCCGTGGAAGGCTTGGATGGCGGTGTCGTTCTTTCGATTGGTTCGGCGATCATGGGGCCGCAGGTGTTTGAGAAAAGTTTGAGTTGCGTCAATAACCTCCGATTGCAACGCGGCCGCTCTATTGTGCACGATCACACGATTTACGTGGTCGATATTCAAGATGGCGGCAATTGGAATTGGACCCAAGGCGAACCCCCGAAAGCGAATCCCGCCTATTACTTGCGCTTTTGCAAAAGTTTTTCGCGCATGGGCGGCACGATGCAATACGTCTGCTGCGATAATGTGACGTTCGTTCATCATGTGTATCGCCGGCTTTGCCAATTGTAACCGTGCAGGCATCGCGTCTCAAAGAGATAACCAATCGCTACAGTGATCTTCGCGTCGCCGTAGTCGGGGATTTCTGTCTGGACCGTTACCTTGAAATTGACCCTCGCCGGCAAGGGATTTCCATCGAAACCGGTTTGCCGGTGCATAACGTAACGAATGTGCGGAGCCAACCGGGCGCCGCCGGAACAATCCTGAACAATCTGGTGGCACTTGGCATTGGCGAAATCTATCCGGTCGGATTCTGTGGCGAGGACGGCGAAGGATTCGAGTTACAGCGTGCTTTGGCTGCCAAGCGCGGAGTGCGCCTCGACCATTTTCTGCAGACCAATCAGCGCCGGACTTTTACCTATTGCAAACCTCTCGTGCGCGAAGCGGGCAAGGCGCCCGTCGAGTTGAATCGCTTAGACAGCAAGAATTGGACGCCGACGCCAGCCTCCATTCAAGATCGGATTATCGAGTCGTTCCGGAAATTGTCGGATTACGTCAACGCCATGATCCTGATGGACCAAGTCGATGTTCCAGAGACTGGTGTGATCACCGCGAAGCTGCTCGAAGTTGTCCGCTGCTTTTCGGAATCGAACGCGAACCGGCTGGTAATCGCCGACAGCCGGCGCAGCTTGCAAGGCTATCCGCCCGTCTGCTTCAAGATGAATGCATCCGAGTTGCAGGCGTTCACTGGCGCCGGCCGCAAATTGTCACTGAATGAACTGAAGCAAACTGCGGCGGGGTTGGCACAGAGCCACGGTCGCAGTGTGTTTGTTACTTTAGCAGAGCAGGGGATCCTGGGGGCGTCACGGTCTGGCCAAATCGAACACGTTCCCGCCTTCCCAATCCGTGGTGAAATCGATGTTGTCGGCGCTGGAGATTCCGTAACGGCAAATCTCACCGCTGCCTTGTCATCGGAAGGGACGATGCGGGAATCGTTGGAAATCGCGATGGCCGCCGCATCCATTGTGGTTCATCAACTCGGCACGACTGGGACAGCGAGTGTGGAGGAGATAAGAGCGCTGCTAGTATAATGTGTCATAAATAACCAGACAGGCATTTCAGGCGTGATATGATTTGTGTCATGCCCAAAACGAGCCCTGCCGTCCTGTTGGAACCTCACCATCAATCCCAATTGGTAGCTTGGGAGTCAGCCCACGGGACTCCCCAACAAGTGGCCTTGCGGTGCCGGATCATTCTGGGTGCCGCGGCAGGCGAGCCCAATGCAGCCATTGCCGATCGGCTCGGCGTCAACCGGCATACGGTGGAACTGTGGCGCGAGCGGGTGC
>VHDE01000149.1 GCA_016871515.1 Verrucomicrobiota bacterium | reverse complement strand
GATGCGGCAGGTTCTGCGTCTTCAAGAGGACGGCCTCCATCTTGCGGCGCACAAACCGATGCCGGTGAGTGAAACGCTCTTGGGTCAAAGCTTCGATTTGCTCGAAGCTAAAAGTCATCTGGATCACGGCCGGCCTCCTGCGGTTTAGGCAAACGTAATCCCCAAAGGGCCTCTGAGCCAGTTCTGGAAAAGCTCAATCTGTGACCGCGCCCAGTATAGGACGCGTCTTTTCTGTTTCATAAGTCGAGCACGTTCGGCAATTTGGCGTGACTGAGCGCATGGAGTCGTTCGCGTCCGCCATGAGCGGATTTGAACCGGCTTTGAAAGGTGCCGGTGTTGCATTTGGATTTGGGATTGTTCTTTCGCAAATCTCGGTCAAAGAGAGGTTTCCGGCCAACGACGCCAGGCCTGTTTACGAGGATCGGGAAGGAAACATCTGGTTCGGCACCGCCGATCATGGGTTAGTTCGACTGCGTGAAAAGCGGGTCGAAACCTACTCCACGCAAGAAGGGTTAACCAACAGCGATGCCATTACTATCTTGGAAGATCGTGATGGCCGCATCTGGGCCGGGACGTTTGAGGGAGGGCTCCATCTGTTGCAGGGCGAACGCTGGCGTCCCTTCCAGCCGCCGGGACTTTCGCCTGACGCGCGCCACATTATCTCGCTCTGCCAAACTCGCGATGGCGCTCTCTGGCTGGGTTCTTACGGCGCGGGCGCCTTTCGTTGGCATGGCGATCGGGTCGAGGAGAAAATCCACAAGCCAGAATCAGTCGCACGCGCTATTTTTGAAGACCGCGCGGGCGCCGTTTGGATTGGGACCAGCAAGTCCGGGGTCGGACGCTTCCAGGACAAGCAAGTGCAATGGTTCACGACGGAGAACGGCCTTTCTCTCAATTTCGTGACCGCCATTGCTCAAGATGGCGCCGGTGATATCTGGGTTGGCACCGAGGATGGCTTGAACAGAATTCGGCACGGGACTGTTGCTCGCTTCTTCAAAGCAGATGGATTGGGCGCCAGTCCCCATCAATGCGTTATTTGCCGATAGCGAAGGCACTCTCTGGATTGGCACCTTGGGTGGCGGGTTAACGCGCTTCCATGAAGGACGATTTGCGACGGTTAACCGCGAGCGCGGCCTGGCCCAAGACGTGATCACTCAAATCATTGAAGATGATGGCGGCAATCTCTGGATGGGATCTCGCATGGGTATTTTCCGCGCTCGAAAGCAGAACATCGCGGACGTTATGGATGGAAAGGCGGAGCATATTTACTGCGCATCGTACACGAAGGCAGACGGTCTTTTGGACTTAAGTTTTGTGGGAGGATTTCAACCGGCCTGCATGAAGTCCAGAGACGGCCGGCTCTGGTTTTGCGGTCCGGGCGGCATTGTGTCGGTCGATCCCCGGCGCGTTGTGCAGAGACAAGTTGCGGCTCCGGTAAAGATCGAAAAGGTCATTGTGGACGGTGACGACATCGCGGCCCGCGCCCCGGATGCCAAGCCAGGTCGTCCTCAAGAAAAACAGACTGCTCTCGCGTCAGGTCATGCCAGTGGAATCGGTGGAGCGGACACAATCGTCCTGAAAGTTCCGCCTTTGGCGCGCCGTTTGGAGTTTCATTACGCGGCGTTGAATTTCTCGGCGCGGGACCAGGTTCAGTTTCGATGCAAACTAGAACGGTACGACGAAGATTGGCAGCATGTGGGAACGCAACGGACTTTTTCTTACACCCGGATTCCTCCGGGTGATTACACATTCCGCGTTGCCTCCGTGACAGGTGAACCGAATGAGAATTTAAGCGAAGCCATGGTGGCTCTGGTGGTCCTGCCGCATTTCCGTCAAAACCTGGTGGTTTCGTGGGTTGTTCGCGCTCTTCGGCGCGGTTGTCCTAATCTCTTTCTATCGCCTTAGAATTCGGCATCTCCGTGAAGTGGAACAGATGCGGTGGCGAATTGCCAGCGACCTCCATGACGAAGTCGGTTCCAATCTCAGCAATATCGCGTTGCTCGCCCACCTTGGCGCCGCGGAAAAGCCAGCTTCCCCTCGGCCGCGCGCTGAGTTCGCGGAGATCAACACCGTTGCCCTGCAGACGGCCAACGCCTTGCGTGACTTGGTGTGGTTCATTAATCCCGAATGCGATACGCTCGATGAATTGGTTCGGCAGATGGAGGCCGTTGCACAGCGGTTGACGCCGTCGTTGCAGGTAGATTTCGAGGCGGAGTTGCAGACGGGCGAACTCGAGATTTCGCTGCTCTTTCGGCGCAACGTTTTCTTTCTGTACAAAGAGGCGCTGCATAACGCGCTCAAGCATGCGCGCGCTCATCATCTGGCTGTTCGGGTCCGCCAGAAAGAACGCATTCTCAGCGTCTGGATAAAGGATGATGGCGGCGGATATGATCCCCAGTCCGTGCGGCGGGGGCATGGCTTGGCCAGTATGCAGCGGCGAGCCGACGATCTGGGCGGGACGTTGGCCACAATAACAAAGCCGGGGCAAGGATCTGAGATCAGGCTGGAAGCACCGCTGAGCTGATCGTATCGTTCACGTGAATACGCCATATGCTTGCTCGTGGGATCGTTTATTGTCCTTCCGTTATGACTGCGCTCGAAGTGAGCTCGCCAAGTGAGAAACGAATGGACGAACTTATGATTAGCGTCTGGACGGTTGAGGATAACGATGGATATCGTAACACGCTGGCGCGCGTCATCAATCAGTCGGACGGCATGCGCTGCGATCAAGCCTTTTCATCCTGCGAACAAGGTGCTGGTCTTCGACAGTTCCAGGAATTAAGCAAACAGTTTCCCAAGTTCTCCAGCGAGATACGTCGCCATCAAGCAGATAATGACCGCGGCGGCGAACCAGAGAAACGCCGTGGCCCAAGTTGATGGCGCGATGTCCTTGGGCAGACGTTTGTGCCGCAAGTAGAGTGCTCCGACAGCAATGACAGGGAGCATCATTGCTTGAGCGAGCCCTCCCACGACGACCATCTTCACGGGCGAACCAATCGAGAGAAACATGATTGCCGGCACGATGGTCAGAAACAATACGAACCGATTCCGGAAGGCGACGCGCCGCTGGTAATCATCGGGTGCGAAAAAGCCCATCAACCGGCAAACGTCCGCATAAGCCCGCGAATTCGCGGCCGTCGAGGCGAAGATCGTTCCATAAAGTGTCACGATGGCGCCGAGGTAAAACAGCCAAAGCGACCACGGGCCCAGCGTCTGCGTGTAAATGTTCGAAAGCACTGGGATCATATCATTGGCGCTGGGCACCTTGCCCATGCCATTGAGAATGCCAGCGCCTAACATATAGAACGCCAGCGTCGCGACGGTATAAATGATCATCGAAACGATGATATCCACGTGCATGACCCGAATCCAGCCCGTCGCCCGCCGGCGCCATTCCGGTGTTCCGTCGCGCCGCCCTGCAAACCGCGCGTAGCCCTTCTCGACGCACCAGTACGGATACATAAAAAGTTCAGACGCGCCCACGCCAGTAATGCCGAACACAGCGATGGCGGTGTGCAATCCTTCCTGTGGCATGCGAAACTGAAATCCGCTCACGAACTCTTTCCACGAAAAGTACTGCGGCATGCGGATCAGCACGATCGCTGCGAGCAAAGTCAGCAAGGTAAACAAACCCACTTTGACCATCGCCAGCTTTTCAATGCGCGCGTAGGCGCCTCCGAGCAACAGCGCCAGAGTCAGCCCCAGAAACAGGAGGACCCAGATTGTGACCGAGATTTGCGGAACGAGCAAATTCATGACCTGCGCCACGCCGCCGAACATCGCGCCCACTTGCAGCAAAGTGAACAGAACCATCGCCGCCCAGCCCCAAAGGATCCAATTGACCTTGAAACGCGGTCCCGGCACTTGATTCAAGCTGCCCAAACCAGTTTCTCCGCTCGCAATCGTGTAACGCCCCAGCACTGCTTGGATGACCGGTTTGATCAAGCAGCTCAAGATAATGACCCATAACGCCGTGAATCCCTCTTGGGCTCCGAGCCGGGTCGTCGCAATCAGTTCGCCGGAACCAATGATCGACGCGGCCAAAATCATGCCTGGTCCGATGCGGCGCAATATGCCTGGCAAGGTTTGTGGCGGCTCAGCGACATCTTCCGGGCGAAGCTGGTACGGGTCGCCTGCTTTGCTTGGTTCTCGGGTGGCGGCGGGGGAGGGAAGCGCGCTTGTTTTGATCTGATTTACGCTCTGTGGATCGGAATTCATCGGCGTTCGGATTCAGCCTCGCATCAGGCCAGGGCGTTTCGCGGTCTTCTCTTAACAGGCTTTCCCTGGAGCGAAAAGATAATTCGGCTGACCGACAAACTTTTGTCTCATATGGAACAAAAGGTTGTCACCCTCCCGGGCGCGGTCGAATGGCGGATTGACAGCACTGCGCCGTCTGCTTTTGCTGGCGGCATGAATTGGATTGGTTTCGCGGCGCGCGCTGCCGCGATTTTGCTTGGACTGTATGACGGCGCCGCGCTCGCGCAATCATGGTCCGTTGGAAACGGGTTTCGAAGTTTGCAGGTGCGGCCGGACAGCAGCGGCAAGCCGGGCTTCACACTCACCGAACCCGCGACGACGGGGGTGCGGTTTACCAACGTTCTGAAAGGCGACATGTATCTGACCAATGCGGTGGCGCACAATGGCGCTGGGGTCGCCATCGGCGACGTGGATGGCGACGATTGGCCCGACGTTTACTTGTGCAATTTGCAAGGGCCCAATCGCCTTTACCGTAATCTTGGCCAATGGCGCTTCGAAGAAGCTAACCTCGGCGACGCAGCTTGCGCGGACCAACTCTCCACCGGCGCGACCTTGGCTGACGTGGACGGCGATAGAGATTTGGACCTGCTCGTGAATGGCATCGCAACCGGAACGCGCCTTTTTCTGAATGACGGAAAGGGGCAATGGACCGAATCGAAGGACTCAGGTTTGTCCCGCACAGCTTCCCCCACCTCTTTGGCTTTGGCGGACATCGACGGCGACGGCGACCTCGACCTATACTGCGCGCATTACATCGATGTGATGCATTTGGCCGATCCGACGACTCGCTTTGCGCTGGCGCGGCGCGGTGACAAATGGATGGTTACGAAGGTCAACGATCAACCGGCCACGATGCCGCGTTGGAAGGATCGTTTTGAAGCGCTGCCGGACGGGAAGGTCCGCGAATTGCCGGAAGTTCATGGGTTATATCGGAATGACGGACAAGGGCGCTTTGCCGAAATCCAATTTGAACCGGGCGTTTATCTGGACGAGGAGGGGAAGGCCATTCCGCCCCACCGGGATTGGGGTTTGGCGGTCATGTTTCGCGATCTGAACGGCGATGGCGCCCCGGATTTTTATGTTTGCAATGACAACGCGTCCTCGGACCGGCTTTGGATCAATTCGGGGAAAGGCGCCTTCCGCGCAATCGATCGGTCAAAGCTCCGGCACACGAGCCGGTCTTCGATGGGCGTGGATTTTGCCGACATAGATCGGGACGGACACGATGATTTCATCGTCGTCGATATGCTCGGACGGGAACACGAGAAACGGATGACGCAACTGGCGCGAGATCGTCCCGATCCGAAATCCCTTGAGCAAATGAGTGAACGTCCGGAATTCAATCGCAACACACTATTCTTGGGGCGAGCGGATGGTTCCTACGTCGAAGCGGCGCTGATGGCGGGCCTAGCGGCGACCGATTGGTCGTGGTGTCCCGTGTTTATCGACGTCGATTTGGATGGTTACGAAGATTTGCTCGTTACGAATGGGTTCAGTTTTGATGTGATGGATCAGGATAGCAACGACGAGTTCCGGCGACGCCGCGGTCTCACCCAGGCGCAACTGAAACGCTCGCGGCAATTCAATCCGGCGTTTCCGACGCGGAACGCCGCGTTTCGGAACCGCCGTGATGGAACATTCGAACTGATGGGCCATCGATGGGGCTTCGACCAAATGGGCGTCTCATATGGCATGGCTTTGGGTGACCTCGATAATGACGGCGATCTGGATGTGGTGGTCAATAATCTTAATGCCGTGGCGAGCGTGTATCGCAACGAGGCGGTGGCAGGCCGAATCGCCGTTCGATTGAAGGGCCTTCCGCCAAACACGGAGGGAATTGGCGCGCGAGTCCGCTTGGCTGGCGGCGCGGTAACGCAAAGCCAAGAGATGATTTGCGGAGGCCGATACATGTCGGGAGATCAGGCAGTGCGTGTCTTTGCGGCGGATGCGAGCTTGGGAAAACCATTGAGTCTCGAGGTTCGCTGGCGCGATGGAACTCACGCTGCGATCACGAATGTCCAGCCGAATCGAGTTTACGAAGTTCTCCAAACCGCCGGACCTGCGCTGGCAGCGAGGCCGGCGTCAGCGAAGGCGCCGCGCGGTGATCCGATCTTTGTTGATGTGAGCGCGATGCTGGGCCACAGCCATGTTGAGGATTCTTTTGACGATGCGATCAAACAGCCTTTGCTCACTCGCAAGCTGAACCGCTCGGGACCCGGCGTGAGCTGGCACGATGTTAACGGAGATGGCTGGGAGGATTTGATCATTGCAGCAGCGCGTGGCGGCAAACTCGCGATTTATGCGAACGAACAAGGGCAAAAGTTCAGCGAGCTCGAGCGTGGCTCTCCCGCAGCTTCAGATCAAGGCGCCGTTGTTGGATGGCCTGATGGCAAGGGGAATCAATCGTTGTTGGTTGCGATGTCGAATTACGAATGGCCAGCGGACCGCGAGAGCGAGGTCGCGGCCTATTCGTTGGCGAACTTCGCTCCGTCAGAACAGCTGCTCGACGCCAAGCGCTGGCCAGCCGGCAAGGCCAGCCTCGGTCCTCTGGCCGTCACAGACAGCGATGGTGATGGCGACCTCGACGTTTTTGTTGGCGGACGGTTTCGTCCTGGACGTTATCCCGAACCGGCATCGTCGGCCCTTTGGATCAATGAACAAGGTGAGTTGCGACATAATGAATCGCTGAGTGCGCCATTCGCGCCGGCGGGTTTGGTGAGCGGCGCGTGCTTTGGGGACATCGACAACGACGGTGATCCGGATTTGATCCTGGCCTGCGACTGGGGCCCGCTTCGGATTTTCCTAAACGAGAAAGGAGCATTCAGGAATTGGGATGCGCCGATCACTGTTCGCAAGGAACGTCTAACGCCCAACCCTCAGCTCTCAACTCTCAATCAACTGACGGGATGGTGGACGAGCGTCGCGACAGGTGATTTTGACGGCGATGGCAAGCTGGATATGGCAGCGGGAAATTGGGGTCGCAATAGCATCTATGAACTTTATCAGCCATTGCCCATACGCGCGTTTTATGGAGACTGGAATGGCGATGGACGCATTGAACTGATTGAGGCTTGGCAGCGCGGAGATCATTGGTTGCCTGTCCACGACCGCACCTGGTTGACGCGGGGTTTGTCCGAGCTGCCGCACCGCTTCACGACACACCAAGCGTTTGGAAAAGCGAGCATTCAGGAAATCCTCGGAACTCGTTACCAGAATGCCGGCATCGCCGAAGTTGCTTCCCTTGAATCTGCTGTCTTCCTGAATCGAGGCGACCGTTTCGAATGCTTGCCACTGCCGCGCGAAGCACAGCTAAGCCCCGTCTTTTCTGTGAACGTCGGTGATTTCGACGCGGATGGGGCCGAAGACCTGTTCTTGAGCCAGAATTTTTTTGGTGGCGTGTCCGATATGACACGGGATGACGCGGGGCGTGGCTTATGGTTGCGCGGCAAAGGAGAGGGGACTTTCACCGCGGTGGATGCGAGCGTCACCGGAATCAAGATTGATGGTGAACAACGCGGCGGAGCGCTGGCAGACTTCAATCATGATGGGCGTGTTGACCTAGCCGTTTCGCAAAACAACGCGGCAACCAAACTCTATCTCAATCAACACGGCAAGCGAGGGCTTCGCGTTGTCTGTCGCGGCTCGCTTGCGAACCCGAACGCAATCGGGGTTCAGCTGCGTTTGGTTTATTCCAACGACCGCCGTGGTCCATGCCGGACGATTCAAGCTGGGTCGGGTTACTGGTCGCAGAATGCCGCGGCCCAAGTGCTCGGACTGGCGGAAGCGCCGATAGGGCTTTGGATTCGTTGGCCTAATGGGAAGGAGAAAATCATTGCGCTGAAAGACAATGTCTGGGATGTCCACGTCCTTGAAGATGAACCCAAATAGTGCGTGGCGCTGCCGCTTCCAGCTCGAACTGCGGCGGATATGTGAAAGACCTGGCGTTGATGTTTTTTGGGTTGGCGGGCTGATCTGCGCAGTTTTGTTAGGTCTTTCTCAATCGGGATGCGGCAAACAACCGTCGAATCTATCCGACAAGGAGTCGAGCGCGCCGTCTAATTCGCGGCTTGCCTCGAAGATCGAATTGGTCCCGTTGACCAACATGGTTTTCATCAAAGCCGGCACGTTCGTTCGAGTCCATCATCCGGTCACGTTGACGCGTGATTTTTGGCTCGGCAAATTTGAGGTGACGCAGGCGGAGTACGCGGCTCTGATCGGGAAAAATCCGAGTCACTTCAAGAACGACCCAAATCGTCCGGTAGAAAAAGTCACCTATTACGACGCCCTGGCTTATTGTTCGGCATTGACCAAGGGCGAACGCGAGGCAAAACGTTTGCCGCCCACTTACGAGTACAGGCTCCCATTCGAAGCGGAATGGGAATTTGTGTGTCGCGGGGGCACCACGAACCTTTACAGCTTTGGCGACACAACAGATGAAGCGGACCAATTTGCCTGGACGCTCGAGAACAGCGAAGGCGCGACGCATCCAGTCGGCCAGAAACGCCCTAATCCATTCGGCCTGCATGACGTGCATGGCAACGTCTGGGAATGGTGTCTGGATTGGTTTGGAGATTATCCCGACAGAGAATTGCAGGATCCTTCCGGCCCTGCGACTGGCAAATACAAAGTATTCCGCGGTGGCAGTTGGAATCACACGGCCGATTTCATACGCTCCGGGAATCGATTCATGATGGCGCCGACTAACGGCATCTACTTCGTCGGCTTTCGCGTTGCTCTGAGCGAGATTTCACGTTGAAGGGTTCTTTTGGCTGCAAGGAGAGATGTGTTTGGAGCGTGAACAAATCGGACTAGGGGCGCCTCTTTTCTGGCTGTAGCGGCGTCTCGTAAGAGCGCCGCTAACGTTGTCGGGAAGAATGCGGCGCTCTTACGCGACGCCGCTACAACTGAAAAGACGCGTCCTAGGCCGAGCCACGGCACACGCGAAAAAGCTTGACAATCCACCGTCAACGATGTTTTTTAGCCCGCGCCCTAGCTGACAGATGGCTACGAGACCCAACGTCAACAAACGATACTATGCATAGAAAAGCACTCCCATTCCTTTGCGCACTTGCACTTTGGCCGAGTCCGCAAATTACTGCAGCCAATAATATTGAATCCGGGAAAGAGAATTACACAGCGGTGCGGAAGACCATTGTGCCTGACGGGAATTTGTCAGATTGGGGAGGCGCAACGATTTGGCAGAACGTGAAATTTCAAATCCCCAAGGCCG
>VHDE01000148.1 GCA_016871515.1 Verrucomicrobiota bacterium | reverse complement strand
TTTTACCAGTTGTAAATGTGCTGCCACTGACCGTACGAAAGCCTGGCCGGAGGGTTTATCCGAACGAAATCCTTCTGCCCGTCGGCACGGCAGGCCTCGATTACGAATCGATTGTGCTCTGCTATCAAATACGGACGTTGGACAAAATGCGTTTAGGAAAGCACGTCGGAGCGATTGATGATAATTCCCTGCAATCTGGACGAAGATTGCGCGCCTGGACGGCTGAGACCGACAGGGCGGCAGCGAGCGTGAGGTTGTTGTGGCTGGTCATGAAATTCCAATTGGTTCCAATTGGTTTGACTTCGCACGTACGTTCGCTAGGAACGATTCACCATGAGAGCTACCTTTATCTCCGGGCTTGCCATATTTCAAATCCTCTTTGCAGCGCTGGTTGCCACGGAGACAGGCTTCATTGTTTGTTCGTCCGGCTTGGACCTCAGCAATCCGGCCAACCCATCGCGCATCGGAGATATCCGCACTCCTGGGCTCGCCGTCGCTGTCTCCGGCAATCACGCTCATGTTGCGGCCCGCGAAGCTGGGTTGCTTGTTGTTCGAATCGGTGAAGTGGAGGCCAAGCCGAAAGCCGAACGAACTTTGCGCGAATATCGCGAACATGCGCTCCGCAACGAAGGCAATGCGGAACGCGGCCGGGCGCTCTTCAGCGACCAGCGCGCATTGTGCTTTCAGTGTCATTCCACCGATGGAAAGGGCGGTAAGACGGGTCCCGATCTGTACGCGGCCGGAGACAAGTATTCGCGCTCGGATCTCATTCGCTCGGTGTTGGAGCCTTCCGCCACGATTATGATGGGTTACAGCACGACGATTGTCGAAACGTTGAACGGCGAGCGTATCGAAGGCGTCGTCAAAGCTGTGTCCGAAACAGAACTCGTGCTGGCCGGGCTGAACAGTGTGACACAACGGGTCGCCCGCGCTTCAATCAAAGACCAGCGCACGAGCGCGGTGTCCATCATGCCAGCAGGATTGCAGGCGGGGCTTTCGCTGGAGGAATTCACGGACCTGATGGCCTATTTGGAGAGCTTGAAACAACCGGAGATGCGGCTGGCCAACGAGGCCGGGACGCCTGGCGCCATTCAACGGCTCGCGCGTCCGGTTACGTTGCAGCCATTTCACAGCGCAGCCCATCGTTTCGATCATCCGATTTGGTTTGAGCAACACCCGGTGCTCGACCAAGCGTTCATAGTCGCTGAACAAACCAATGCGACGCTCTGGCTTTTGGAGAAACGCGTTGAAGGTGATGCCAAGACACTGTTCGCGAACGTCCGCCAGGAGGTATTTGTCACGGAGACCGAGGGATTGCTCGGCGTTGCTCTTCATCCACAGTTCCGTGAGAACCGGAAGTACTATTTGATGCACGAATTCATGGAGAACAATCAGCGGTCGATGATCATTGCGGAACGGAGCGCGCGAGCAGATTTGCGAGCGGACGCGGGCGGACCTTCACGTCGCATTCTGAAGATCGATGTCACGACCGAGGTTCATCATGGCGGCGGTCTCGAATTCGGTCCTGATGGATACCTTTACATCGGGATGGGTGATGCCGGACCCCAAGAGGACCCGCTTGGGCACGGACAGGACCTGCGCTCGTTCGCCGGCAAATTATTGCGCATCGATGTCAATCGCACGGATGCAGGCCGAGCCTACGGCATTCCCGTCGACAACCCGTTTGTGCGTCACTCTGATCCGGAAGTTCGTCGTGAGATTTTCGCTTACGGTCTGAGGCAGCCGTGGCGTTTCAGTTTCGATCCCGCGACGGCCGATTTATGGGTCGCTGACGTCGGCCAGGACCGCTTCGAGGAAGTGGGCATTGTGCGCGTGGGGGAAAATCATGGATGGAATGTGTTTGAAGGTTTCGAGCTGTTCTCGACCGTTTATCGCAAAGAGCGCGAGACGTACGTGCCGCCGATTGTTTCGTTCCGTCGACGGCATGGGGCCTCAGTGACGGCCGGGCACGTTTATCGCGCTCGTCCTGATTCGTCGTTTCAGGGCATTTACATTTGCGGTGATTACGAATCCAAACGGCTATGGGGGATCACCCAACGGAATCGGACGTTGCAGAGCATTCGCGAGATTGGCACTAGCCCGGCGAAGATTGTGGCCTTTGGACGTGATCGGAGTGGAGAGCTGTATGTTATCGGCTACGATCTTGGCATGATCTATAAGATCGACCTCGAAAGCGCTAGATTCGAGTAAGACTGGTCCACTCATTTCGTCAGATGGAAATAGCTGCGGACAGGAATGTCCACGCTCCGTACGGCGCCTGCAAGGGTTTCTCCGAAATAAGATGCTGAATTTGACTTAAGCCAAGAATATTCCTAGTGTCCTTCGACAGAAAATCTGGAAAGACTGGATCGTGTTATTCCCAGCGCCGCAGTCTGCAAAGGTGCCGCCCCGCGTCGTGGTTACAGGCGCCGGAATCGTTACGGCGCTAGGGCTGGATTGGCAAACGAATGCAGAAGGATTTCGCCAGGGCCGCGTGGCGTTCCAACCGGTCACACTCTTCGATGTTTCTCGGCAACGCGTCAAATCAGCGGCCCAAGTCAATTTGCCAAGCGACCTGCCATCGACGCGCCTGTCCAAACGGCAGCGGAGTCGGTTGGATCGAGCCGCCAAACTTTTGTTGCTCGCCGCGCATCAGGCGTGGAATCAGCCGGGCTGGACGCCCTGTTCGCATTTGCCGGTTGTCCTTGGAACAACGAGCGGCGGGATGAGCCTCGGTGAGACGTACTATCGGCAAGCGATCGAGCGGCCGAGAAACCATCACCGGCAAGCGGGACGTGTCATTCATTATCAACCGCAGCGGCACGGACTCGATCTCGCGGGCGCATTTGGCTTCAGCGGACCGATCTTCGTCATCGCAAACGCCTGTGCTACGGGCGCAAACGCCGTTGGCCACGCCTGGCAACTGATCCGCAACGGTCGGGCCGAACGCGTCCTCGCCGGCGGCTATGATGCGCTCAGCCAATTGGTCTTCTCCGGTTTTGATTCGCTGCAAGCGCTATCGCCCACACAATGCCGGCCGTTCGATGCTCAACGTGATGGATTAGCGTTGGGTGAAGGCGCCGCCGTCTTCGCGTTGGAAACGGTTGCTTCGGCCGAACGACGCAGGGCAGACATTCTGGGTGAAATTGTTGGATACGGTGCCACCACCGACGCGCATCACTTAACTCAACCGCATCCGCAAGGCGACGCGGCTCTGGGAGCCATGAACGCCGCGTGCCAGAGCGCCGGCCTCGAACCGTCTCAGATCGATTACGTCAACGCGCACGGCACCGGAACACCGCTCAACGATAGCGCCGAAGCCGCGGCGATCAATCGCTGGGCCGGAGCGCACGCGCCGACATTGCCCGTGAGTTCCACGAAATCAAGCGTCGGCCATCTGTTGGGCGGGGCGGGCGCCGTCGAAATGGCTGTCTGCTTGATGGCGTTACAGGGCCAATGGTTGCCGCCGACTTCGACATTGCGGGAACCTGATCCCGCGGCTCGATTCCCGGTTGTGCGGCAGCCCACCGCGGCTAAATTAGAATACGCGTTGACCAATTCGTTCGGATTCGGTGGAGCAAACGCGACGTTGATTCTTCGGAGGTGGCCGTGAGTTCAATTGTGATTGCCGGTCTCGGGGTTGTGTCGCCGGCAGGTTGGGGATTGTTGCCCTTTTGCGAATCGCTGGCCAAAGGAGAGCCCCTTTCAACCAAAGAATTGTCGCGTCCCGGTGTATCGCGGCCCCTCACAATCCGGCCGGTCCCGCGTGCGGCGCATCGGCCAAGCTTCATGACGCATGCCAGGCTGCGACGTGCCAGCCCAATTGCTCAGCACGCGGCTGGCGCCGCCATCGAAGCGCTCGGCGCCGACATTTCGCGCGTGAATCAACAGCCAGCGTCTCTTGGAGTTGTCCTTTGTGTGCTTTCCGGCGGAGTCAATTATTCGCGTCGTTTCTACGACGAAACGCTGAAAGATCCGACGGCGGCCAGTCCGTTGGTCTTTCCCGAGACTGTTTTCAATGCCCCGGCCAGCCATGTCGCCGCCATCCTTGGAACGACGGGAATCAATTATACGTTGGTGGGTGATCAAGGAACTTTTCTGTTGGGCCTAGCTCTGGCAGCGGACTGGCTCTCAAGCAATCAGGTCGATGGATGTCTCGTTGTTGGCGCCGAGGAATCGGATTGGTTGACGGCTGATGCGTTTCGGCGTTTTGAACGCAGGATTGTTCTTGCTGACGGAGCAGGGGCGCTTTATCTGAAGCGGCGAACAACCGAAAACGCCGCTATTGAGCTGGCCGCCATCACGAACTCCTATTCTTTCTCGTCGCGGTCCGCACGAATCCGAGCGGCACACGCGGTGCGTGCGGAACTGCCAGGCGCTGGCCCGCACTATGTTTTGTGCGATGGCATGCAGGGGCTCGCCCGATTGGATGCAGCAGAGTCACTGGCTTGGAACGATTGGAGCGCACCTCGTCTGTCGCCAAAGACAATCCTGGGAGAAGGGCTGGCGGCTTCAGCGGCCTGGCAATGTGTGGCGGCTATCGATGCTCTTCAGCAAGGACATTATCGTGCGGCAAATGTGAGTGTGGTGGGCTGCAATCAACAAGCGATTGGCGCGCAGTTCGTGAATCCAAACTTCAACGGATGAATCAGCGGGTCATTTTGATTACTGGCGCCAATGGCGGGCTTGGCCAGGCCATCGCGCAGACGTTTCTGGATGAAGCCGGCGAGAATCTGGTCTGCTTGGGCGTTCATCGTCAGCGCGAGCGAGCGGAGGTTCTGGTTGAAAAGAATAGCGCTCGCTGCCGCTGCATCAATCTTGATGTGACCATTCCAGAGGCGTGGGCGTCTGCGGTCGCGCGAATCCTCGACGAACACAAGCGGCTTGATGTGCTAGTGAACAACGCCGGCAAGCACGAAGACGGATTGTTGGGCACGCTTCCCGCAGCGTCGTGGCAATCGGTCCTAGCCAGCAACCTCGATGGCGTGTTTCACGGTTGCCAGGCGGTTTTGCCAGCGATGATTTCCCAACGGAACGGGCGGATTATCAACATCGCATCGCTCAGCGCATTGCTGGCGCCGGCCGGCCAGACCAATTACGCCGCAGCCAAAGCGGGAGTAATTGCCTTGACGCAATCGCTCGCCAAAGAAGTCGCGCGCATTGGAATCACCGTCAATGCGGTTTGTCCCGGTTACGTCGAGACAGAAGCGCTGGCGGGCATGAATGAGGTGGATCGCAAGGCCGCGAAAGCTCAAATCCCGATGCGCCGTTTTGGCCGGCCCGAGGAGATTGCCAGTGCCGTTCGATTTCTCGCTTGTCCGGAAGCGAGTTACATTACAGGCTCGATTTTGAAAGTGGACGGCGGAATTCTTTGAAAGCACATGGAAGACGCAACGGCCCTGAAAGCACGGATTAAGAACATGATCGTCGAGAATCTGATGTTACAGATTACCGCCAGCGAAATTGTCGATGAACGGCCACTCTTTGGTCCCGACAGCTTGGGATTGGATTCTGTCGATGCCCTGCAACTCGTGGTGGGACTCGACAAACAATTCGGTTTGAAGATTCCCGATCCCGCCGCGGCTAAGGAAATCCTCCACAGTGTCAACACGATGGTGGCGGCCATTCAACGTGCTGGCGCCGCCGGAGGCTTGAGATAATTCTTGTAAGGTTCCCCTGCAGATTCTATTAGACCGCTGATCACGCGGATGGGCGCGGATTAGACTCGAGGAGGAAGGCTATGCGGGAGGAAATCACCCACAAAGAAGTAAGCCACAGAATTCTTGGGGCGGCGATGTCCGTTCTTAACGAATTGAAACCAGGACTCGATGAAAAGCTGTGCGAAAACGCCATCGTCGTCGAACTCCGGAGCAGCGGATTTCAAGTCGACCAACAAAACGATACCCTGTTTACTACAAAACCCATCTGGTTGGGACGCTGGTTCCTGATCTGATCGTTGATAATTTGGTGATTGTAGATCCGAAGGTTGTCACTGCCTTTAGCGGCGAACATCTGGCGAAAATGCTTGGCTACTTGGCTATAACTGGCCTCGAACTGGCGTTGCTTCTGAACTTCAAGTACTCTCGTTTACAGTGGAAGCGCGTCGTGCGTTCACAACAGTCGCCGTAGCCGGTTTGAAGTGAGACCGCAGATGACACGGATGTACGCGGATAAGCGTAGAAAGGCAAAAAGGCGGAATACCTATCAGCGTTATCAGCGTTATCAGCGGTAAAGATCATTGCGCGCGCGTTGTCTCCGGCTTGGTCGGATTCGATCCAGATACATTGTTCAAGGCATCCAAGACGATGCTTTCCGTTAGCAGTTCCGGCAGGACAATCGGGTTGGCTGCAGGGTCGGCCGGATAGACCAAGACGAGCGGCACTCCAGCGCGCTTGTGCCGCTTAAGCTCTTCCGTAATCAAAGGGTCAATACGAGTGTGATCGCCAATAAGCGCTTCCGCGTTGATCTCCTTGAGCTTGGCCTGCACGGACGGAACTTCGAGGCTGGTCTTCTTGTTAACCTGACAGCTCAGGCACCAGTCGGCTGTGAAATCGACGAGGACTGGCCGACCGGCGGCGCGCGCTTCCTCGACGGCTTTGCTGCTCCACGGCTTCCAATCGATGCCATCGGGATGCTTTTGAAGAGACCCTCCGGCTTTCGCAAGAACAACCGGTGATCGCCAGCTCAATTGCTTTTCCAACACCAAAAGGTAAGCCGCAACGACGAGAACCAAACTGGCCGCAATGGCCCAACCTCTGCGCTTCGACGAACGTTGCACGAACTCGCCCCACATCCATGCCGCGAGACCAACTGTAACGAGGAACAATCCCAACCAGAGCGTTCCGCTCGTCCCGAAATGCAGCGTTGTCAGCCAAAACAACCAGACCGCCGTGGCCAGCATGGGAAATCCCATTGCGACCTTCAGTTTTTCCATCCAGACTCCCGGCTTTGGAAGAAATTTCAGCCAGCTCGGTTGCCAGCTCAGCACCAAATAAGGCGCTGCCAAGCCCAGGCCGATTGCGAGGAACATCAGCACAATGATCGGCGCGGATTGAGCGAAAGCAAATCC
Source organism: Verrucomicrobiota bacterium (assembly GCA_016871515.1). GTDB lineage: Bacteria > Verrucomicrobiota > Verrucomicrobiia > Limisphaerales > SIBE01 > SIBE01. The sequence continues at coordinate 2,432 of VHDE01000148.1, read as the reverse complement.
GAGCGCCACGCCGAGGAATGGCGCCGTGCAGGGCGTAGCCAGCGCCGTCGCTAACACACCGTTGAAGAACGCGCCGACGTTCCCTTCTTTCGACGCCAGTGTGCCCGCCGCGCCCATCGCTCGACCAGCGAGGTTAATTTCAAACAGACCAAACAGATTTAAGGCTACTAGGGTCACCAGAAGGGTCATGCCGACCAGGAATTGCGGGTTTTGAAATTGCATTCCCCAATTGGCAGAGCGGCCGGCCAATTGGACCGCGACCACAAGCAACGCCAAGACGAGAAAGGAAGCCAGCACACCAGACGTATAAAGCAAACCCAATTGGCGGACGCGCTGGGGCTTTTCATGGCTCTGATTGACAAAGCCAAGAATCTTCAGGGCAATCACGGGTAGAACGCACGGCATGATGTTGAGAATTAGACCGCCCAGAAAAGCTAGGCCAAGCATTGCGAGCAACGATCGTTCGTCCTTTGACCCGTCCGTCGCGATGGCCGAAGTCTTCGGCGCGCTCGTGCTGCTTCCCGGTCCAGATTCAGCAATCGTCAAACTCACTTCATAAGCTTCGGGCGAAGCGCTGGCGTTTGCTTTCGCCACGCCGATTCCAGTAATGGAGCTAGGCCATCGGTCGCCAGTCTTCTTGACCATTTTCCGAAGGCTGACGACGTTCCCGGCTTCGTTCATTCGTTCGGTCGGCCCTGCTACTTCATAGGTGTCACCGCCATAAGGATAAAAGTCAGCGGTTTCCGGTTTAGCCTTGGCTTCCCATTGCACGATCAAGGCCCGTGTGTCATCCGAAGGCGCTTTCTCCCAAAACGCGCGCGTCACTAGCGAAGGATCAGAAACCGGCAGCTTCTTCTTCCACTCCTCAAGAAGGGCTGCGTCCGGCGACGGGATCGATTCATTGCTCCCCGTCAGGCTGTTCTGAACATCCGCACTACCAGGCAGGCAAAGCTCATCGCATTCCAGCCACGAAACTTGGGCCTTGATCTCGTGCGCAGTTGAAACGAGATCACTCGCCAGTTTGAGCGGAATGAGCAGGACGGTTTCATCGTGATAAACGTACGTGGTCAGCCCTGCGGCAACGTGCTTTTCCGGAACGGGCCATTGAATTTCTCCAGCGGAGATTCCAGTTGGCAATTGCCATTCAACACTTATCGGCAAACCTGATTCGCCGGAATTCCGCCAATAAGTATGCCAGCGTGGAGGCATCTTCATCTCGATCCCGGCCATCACGGTCTCGCCGGGTTTGGCCGAGGCAGCGGAAAGGAGCAAGCGCACTTTCGTTCGCGCCTGCGCGTGCAGCGAAGGAACTGCCAAAGCCAGCGAACTGAGCAGAAAGAACAAACGAATGAGTTTCATAGCCTTACTCAGTAAGGTGCACGAACCGGGAAGAATTTGAACTTAATTTGTTGCTCCGCTCATTTCTCAGGAAAAACCGAATTCGGCTTGATCCGCCATAGCACGAATGACAGCCTTCGCGATAGGTTAACACCGATGGACGCGCTGACATATCTGGCCAGAGGTCTGGAGAACCCCCAAACGAGAAGCCCTCACTGATGTCCGCGGGTCTTGGACGCACGAAGAACTGGTTCGCAATGTGCAGCGCGTTTCAGCCGGCTTGCGCCGCCGTCATCTTTTGGGCGTGCACGACCGTGTCGGCTTTTTTCCGGTTCGGCAAAAAGAATCAGTCGCTCTGTTGTTGGGCATCTTTGGCGCGGGCGGTGTAGCGGTGCCATTGTCAGCGCGCGGGGCGGCGCGGGAGATTGCCCACCAAATTGTCGATGCCGGAATTTCGCTTATCATTACCGAGGCGGCGGTGGAAAAGGCTTTGTCCGACGCGATGGCGATCAGCCGAGAGCAGGGTATCGCACCACAGCGGATTGACGCCGCGTCACTCTTCAACCAAACGGGGTCCGGGTCTGGACTGGGTTTTGGCGCCGACGCTCCGGCATTGATTCTTTACACCTCTGGGACGACTGGGTTGCCAAAAGGTGTCGTGCACACGCATGCAAGTCTGATGGCCCAAGTGGACGTGCTCTTTAAGGCATGGGAATGGAACTCGGAGGAACATTAAAGCCTCGAAAAAACGCAAAAAACCAATGAAATCAACGCCTTTGAACGTCATTGACACGGGTGAACGTTATACCGTATTGTTTTACCAACATTTATGGCGAGCGTTCACAAACTTCCAGGAAAGCCCAATTGGGTTTGCTTTTTCACCGACCGAACCAACAAGCGACGTTGTAAATCGACCTTGACCGTCGATAAGCGCGAAGCTGAGCGAGTCTGTTATAAGCTCCAAGAGATTGAGGACCGCGCGCGTTCCGGTCGGCTTACCGAGGATCGGGCCAGGAAGGTCATCGAAACCGCCGTGGCAGAAATCATGGAAGCGTGCGGCTCGCCGATTGAACAAAAGACGGTCCGCGAACATT
>VHDE01000147.1 GCA_016871515.1 Verrucomicrobiota bacterium | reverse complement strand
TGACCAAGAAAGCCTGCGTGAAGTTGCGCGCACCGCAATTGCCATCGGAATGGGCTAAAGTGGAAGAGGCGGTGCGGGTTCGATGAACTGCCAAGGTGCAGGAAATGCGCAGTTTGATGGAAGCCGTTGCGACCGCTGCGGTCCCTGATCGGCAGTTTGATCGCACTCTGCCTATGCTCGCTAATTATCCGAGTGACCTGTCCATTGAGACGGCGCTTGAATGTCTTGGAAAGCCCTGAAAAAGTTCCGAAAGTGGCGTCGATTGCTTTGTGTCACCAATCGAGAGCCGCTAACCATGAACGCAACCGCGACATCGCATATCGCCACGCCCGCAAACGTTCGCCCCGTTTGCATCGAAGATTTACCCCTGGTGGGCGACTTGTTGGACGATGTCTTTCGACGTTCGAGAGGTGTCTTCGACCAAAGCCAGTTAACCGATTTTCCGCTGATCTTTCGTCCTGAAAATCTCCGCAACAATCGTTTGATCGTCGAGGAAGGTCGTGCGGTCAGCCACGCGGCGCTCTGGCCGCGCGAGCTGGTGTGCGATGGCCGGAGATTCAAGGTGGCGATCGTCGCTTCCGTGGCCACAGATCCAAAGTTTCGGCATCGTGGTTATGCAACGACCCTTATGGGAAGTTTGCAGCAGCAGCTTCAATCGTACGACTGCGCAATCCTTTGGACCACCGTGCCCGGCTTCTATCTCAAGCTGGGTTGGCAGCTCGTTACGCCGCGCGGCGCAATGACCGAGTTGACCAGGACGATTGGCGGCCGCATTTCGGCCGGCCCTTATGAGTGCGTGCCATTCGATGTTCATAGGCACCTCGACGCGGTGCTCGAACTTTATGATCGGAACCCAATTCGTCTGTCGCGTAATCGGTCCGAAGCTGAGCAGTTGTTTTCGCTTCCCAAAGTATCTGTTTGGGTAGCGAGTCGAGATGGGCGTGTCGTTGCTTATGTTTGTCATGCCCAAGCCGTCAACAAACAAGGGATCACCGAATATGGCGGAGAACTTCCCGGAATCGTGAGCTTGTTGCGGCGCATCGCCCAGACTTGGACGCCTGATACGAACGTGCCAATGCTCATCTTTCACACGCGTCCCGATTTGAAAGACTGGGTTCGGAGTCTTGATTTGCCCCTGAGTCCGTTGCCCAGTTCAAAGGGCATAAACCACGAAATGGTGTTCGTGCCGGGCGAAGGAGCTTTTCCTGAGGACGTCCGCAATCGACTCTTTGTTTGGGGTTTGGACCATGCGTGACCTGCGGGCAACAACGAGGCATTTCCGCCCGCATAGACAAAGTGAGGCAAGTTTTAGCACCATCCCGTCAACCTGTGTGTATGACGTTAGAACTCCCCATGAACCTGCTTGTGAACTGTGGCTGGCGAAGGCAAAAAGCAGCCCCTCTCCCCATCGGATGGGGCGAGGGAAAAGAGCCGGGCGCGTCTGCCTTAGATAAGTTTGAAGCGATTGGATTACGCAAAAACTTTCCCTCGCCCAATCCGATGAGGAGAGGGTTAGGGAGAGGGGCCTTATGCACCAGGTTCATGGTCCCAATGCGGACAAAAGTTGGGTCTCATCGGGACAGGCGAGACGCGCTATCCTACTATGTTCTTTCAAATGTCTGAGTGCGCTTACCGCATCCGTCCGTATCAGCCAGGGGACGAGGCTGCCGTGTACAATGTCTGCCTTAAGACAAGTGACGCTGGGCAAGATGCCACCCATCTTTACTCAGATCCAATGGCCTTGGGACACATCTTCGTCGGACCGTACATTAACCTCGAACCTCAACGTGCCTTTGTGTTGGAGGACAGCGAGGGCGTTTGTGGGTACGCGTTGGGGGCGCTGGACTCGGCGCAGTTTTACCAGAAGTACGTCGGGGATTGGCTGCCCCGGGTTCGCAACGGTTATCCGGTTCCCAGCGGTGATCCAATATGCTGGACTCCGACGGAGAAAATCTATCACCAATGCTATCATCCCGAAGTTTATTTGCCCGAGAGCTTTCGCGGCTATCCGTCGCACCTGCACTTGGACTTGTTGCCGCGAGCGCAGGGGCAGGGGAACGGCTGCCGGATGATGGAGACGTTGTTGGCACAACTTAAACGGGACAAGTCAATCGGCGTGCATCTGGCCATGGCCGCCAGCAATGCGCGCGCAGAACGATTTTATAAGAAGCTTGGCTTTCACGAACTGACGCGCGTCGGCTCGGGCCCCGAGCAAAACCTCTATTTGGCAAAGAAATTATGAAGAACGCGATGACACGCTTTTATGAAGCCGCCTTGAGCCAGTTGGAACAACTGCGTTCAACGCAGTGGAACAAACTGGAACAAGCGGCCGACTGGGTGGGCGCCGCATTGGCCAACGATCATTGGCTTTACGCATTCGGCACTGGCCACTCCCATCTTCTGGCGGAAGAGATTTTCTTCCGGGCCGGCAGTTTGGCGCGTGGTGTTCCGATGCTCGATTCAAAGTTAATGCTGCACGAGAATGCCATTGAAGCGACGTGGCAAGAACGCAAGGAAGGCTACGCCGCGCAATTCCTGAGCCTTTATCCTGTCGAAGCTGGAGATGTTATGATCGTCGCCTCGAATTCAGGGCGAAACGCCGTGCCCGTGGAGATGGTTTTGGAAGCGCAGCAGCGTGGATTGAAAGTCATCGCTGTGACCAATCTCGCTCATAGCAGACAATGGCCATCCCGCCATCGCTCCGGAAAAAATCTCGCCGACGTTGCCGATCTAACCATCGATAATTGCGGCGTGCCTGGCGACGCTTGCCTCGATTTGCCCGGTATGCCCGACAAAGTAGGCCCGACCTCGACCATCACCGGAGCAATGATAATCAACGTCATTATCGTCCAGGCGATTGAGAATGCGGTCGCCCGCGGCTTCCAGCCCGAAATCTACATTAGCAGCAACAGCTGCGGGGACGATCATAACGAAAAGTTGCTCCAGAAGTACAAGAGCCGCATTCGCCATTTGTAGGGGGGCTGCTTGAGCCTGTCGCGTGTCGCGTAATATCCGCCCCAAACACAAAGAGAAAGGACGAAAACAATGACTCTTTCATCTTGCGTTAACAGCTTCTCCAAATTGTTCAGTGCAGAGCCATTTTGGGAGCGGCTCTGCTGCGCCAGCGTGGTTTGTGGAACAGTGGTTTTGCCGGTTGGCGGGACGGTGGGCGTAAACGATACAAGCGAAGCAGTTGGCAAAAACCAAAGCCCTGACCCATCGATTGCCGCTGTGGAGTTATGCCAGGCCAAAGAGGCATTTCGGCGGGCTTCGTCGCACTACAAAGAAAAGCTCATTGGCGAAGCAGCCTTTCAGGAGGCCAAGTTCAAGCTTGATTTGCTGAAGGCCAGGCTTAAGGGCGATCCCGCTGAAACAGCGCGCATTACGCTGGAATTTGCGGTGCAGAAACTCAATCGAATCTCCGCCCTTCAATCTCAGAACCTGGTCAGTGCGTACGAAGTGAAGAAAGCGAAGGACAGAATCGAGTTGCTTAAAGCCGAGCTGGCTGCGGACCAATCCGCCGTCTCACGCTTGCAGCTCTTGCAAGCAAAAGAAGAGTTCGAACGTGTCGGCAAATTATATGAACAAAAGCTCGTCAGCGAACGGGAGTATCAGCAGGCCAAAGGGGCGTTCGAATTGCTCCAAGCCGCGCAGCATGAGAATAGCAAACGGCGCTTCGTTCGGATTTTTGTTGGCCGGAATTCTTTGACGTTCGAAGGAACGCCGACAACTTGAAAGAACTGCCCGCCCTGCTCGATAAGATTCCGAACCGCGCTGCAACCGTTCTGGAGGTTGCCGTCGAATCGGACCAATTAACGCTGGCTCAAGCTAACGAAGCGCAAACGGCCGCCGCGACATTCGCAAATCAATTTGGATTCGAGTACTCCAGTTATGTTGGCGTCCATCCGCTTGGCTCGAAGGGCGTCAAATTAGAAAATGGAACGGAAACCGCCGACGCAACCAAGGCCTTGAAAGACGCCGCTGCATCGATTGATCCGCAAACACAATTTGGAGCCAATGCGTCCGTGCGAAAGTTAGAGCAAGAACTGGCGCTGCAAGAAGCGCGACTGTCAGATCTCAAGAAGCGCTCCCTTCGGAAGCATCCCGAATACATCGCCACCGAGGAAAAGATCATCTCCCTGAAAGAGTCCTTGCGCAGGATGACGGAGATGGCGAATCGGATGCAGCCGGAGGCCTTCCGGCTCAACGAAGCGTTGGCGCTGGAAGAGGCTCGCTTCGCTGAACTGAAAAAGCGATACCGGGCCAGGCATCCCGAATACATGGCCGCCCAAGAAAGAATCGCCTCCTTAAGAGAGTCCCTGGCGAAGCTTAATGCGACACACCCAGGGCCAAGCGAATCGCAGCAACGCCCGAACGGCCGACGCTGACGGTAGCCCGCCAGTCCTCCACGTCAGCTTCGTTCTTCCGGTCTTGCGGCAGTGGCCTGTCTTCTTGGTTAAGCGTTCGCTGGCGAGTTGTTAAATCGCTGCGGCGGCGCGGGCGTTTCCTTCACCGGGCGTTGCTCATGAATCCATGAGTGCGCCTCGTCCGCAACTTTGGCGACGAGCAATAAGTCATCGCGACCGAAACTCTCGGATGATCTCCATTCCTCGCCGTCCTTGTAGATGCGAGAGAACGTAACATTGAATTTGGTGCCTTCGCCAACGGAATTCTCCCAAATCGTGGCTTTGATGGCGCCGAAGCGGACTTCATGAGCGGGCTTTGTTTTTGTCATAGGTCAAACCTCCTTTAGGGGTTAGTTCGGAATCCAGCCTAAGGGATTCTATTATCCCGTCAAGTGCTTTGTTGGTGTCGCGTGTGTTGCGTCGTGCTTGCCACTCGTGATAACAGTACATCCAAGCGAATGAGGAATTATATGAGTGCGAGCCCTGAGCAAAATAACCTTCAAGCTGAAATTCCAGCCGTGTCGCGACCGGAAGACCGTGCCGCTGCGCAAGAGCGGCGGAAAGCTTATCCTTACCGTTTTCCGCGTGATGCGCGGCAGTTGAGCGGCAGATTCTCGGTGGCGGAGAATGCGCGGCGGCTGCTGAGATATTTTTATTTTGAACGCCGCTTGATGCAGGCCCTCGGGGCTTGGACACTTTCGATCCGCGAATTCGAGGTTAAGCTCGAAACTGGACGCCACCTGTTTTTTCATGCGGACGCCGCGCGGCAATTGAGAGAAAGGCTGAGCGAGCAGGAAATGCGTCCAAAAGAAATTGACCAGTTTCGCGACGCTGAGATTGATCGGTTCATTGACGAAATGTTGAGCGCGGCTGACGCGCCCGAATTGCTTGTCGGGATCCATCAGGTCGTTGGCCGATCTCTTGAAACAGCCTATCGCCATCATGTCGACCAAACGGATCCGGTTGCGGATGCGCCGACGCTCCGGGTGCTCAGGCGAATTCTGGTTGATTACGAACCGATGCTGGCATGGGCCGAAGCGGCCATCGCCGCCTATGTCGCGGGTGGGATTGACGAAAGCCGGCTGGCGTCGTGGCGTTGGCATTTGCAACGCGTGTTAGGCAGCATCGGTGGAGTGACAGGCGTTGAGGCACGGAACGCTGAGCCCAGTCCGATGCGAATCGCCGAGAAACCGTTCGAGCGCGGGACGGCGCCGTTGCGCGACGCGCGGTTCGACACGTTTAAGCATACCGGCGATTACGATCGCGCCGATGGCGAGGCGCGATTTCCGGCGGACTCATACGAAGGGCTTCGACTTCGCTTTATCCGCACGCAGCGCGATGAGGTGGACGCGATTGAAGCATTCGGAACATTCATTTGGGACATTCGCTTTAAGGATTTTCAGGCTGAGTACGACTTGGCGCGGATTACTTGGGACGAGGCGCGACACACGGAGATTGGCCATCGCGCATTGCTTGCGGCAGGCTACGATCCATTTGAACTGCGGAACCGATTAACCGGATCGACCTGCCGCGGGCCGATGGAACCTGCGTTTGCGATGGCCGAAATCAATTTGTTCGGAGAGGTCGGCGTGCTGAAGACGATCAACGGATTGATCGACACCGCGCGGCAGCGCGATGATGCATTGCTGGTGCACATCGCGGACTTCATTCGTTCGGATGAACGGACGCATGTCCGAAAGGGCCAGCATATTCTGAAGTGCATGACGAGCTTGGGGGCGCAGGAATTGGAGCTGAGGACGCGCGAACTGTTCACAGAATGCTTGGTGAGTCTTGGCGCAGTGAAGCCCGATATGGACGTGTTCACCGTTTCGCGCGAAGACCTTGAGCATTTGGTTGGTGAATAACGATCTGACTGTGACTGGGCTCAATAGTAGTACGAGGTGTTGCCACCGGCAGCTCCTACAGCCCGTTTCTTAATTTGAGATTTCGGGCGTATCTTGACGCTTCCGTCAGCGTGGCCGACCGGTTGATCCGGTGTGATGGAGAAGGCCCATAAAGGTTTGCTCTGGGTTCCCGCGCCGTGTCTTCCCAAATGCCCAACATCCCACAACGCTGTCCCTGGCGTATCGCTGATTCGATGCGTAATGAAGGCGCGAGAACTGTCGCATTCCTCGGCCGTGTTCGGCCAGGCGGGTTCTTTGTCTAGGGCATTCGGATCAGTGCTTCCACTGAGCGAGACAAACCTCATCCCCGGATAATTCGCAAGCCACATGTAGGGAGTGTACACGTGAGGCTCTTTGGTATCCCAGCCGCCGTAGCCGGGATCACGAGCGGAGGGGGATCGATACATCGGCCAGAGCTTGCCGAACGATTTGCTCGTGATGGGGCAGATAAGTATCCATGAGTTGGGCACGTACGATCCCTGCATCGCGTTCACGATGCTTTGAGCGCCTGTCGCGGGCGAACGATGATAATCTGGGCTGGGATCATCGTGCTTTGGAAAGCGGCCTTTATTGTCATCAGCGTACATCATTTGGCTGAGATGTTGTTGTCTGATGTTGCTGATGCAAACGGATCGGCTGCCTTGGTATTTGGATTTGCTCAGCGCTGGGAGAAGCATTCCGGCCAAAATCGCAATGATGGCGATGACAACCAAAAGCTCGATGAGCGTGAACGCTTTCTTGAGGCCTAGGTCTGGATGTAAATTATGAACCGAGGTCGAAATGGAGACTTTCATACACACTGATCTTTGATCTTGATTAGCGAACCCGCAGCCTAGGGTCTCCGGTTTTGGGGAGCTGTCAAGATGGATGTCGAATGAAAGCAGCCGCACATTCTGGCGGTTGTAACGCAGAGTTTCACTCTGCCGTATCGCCGACTTGCAGCCGTTGCAGTCGGCGCCAGCTTGCCTTGTCCAACGCTTCCGGTTTAACGGACGCTCTGCGGATTGAAAATCCGCCATACAGCAGAGTGGAACTCTGCGTTACGAGATCGTGGAAGGTCACCGATTTATTGCCAACCTTGCAAGACCTTGACGAAGTCGTCCGCGGCGGCAATGGAAACGTTCATGTCGCGAATTAACTGTTCGATCTCGCGTTCGATGTCCAAGGCCTTTTTCTTCAGCGCGCCTGCCGCTTGAGCATTCAAGCTGTGTTTCAGATACAGCACGTAATCGCGAAACTGACGCAAGACGGGATCGATGCTCGTCTCCGCTTTCTGCATTGCGGGATGAAGCGATTGATAACGGCTTCGTGCCTCTCGCAGTGTTTCTCATCGGGATGGCTGCGGGGATTGGACTGGTCATCGGCCTGCTGATTCATCGTCGTTGACCGCGGCGATTCGATCTGTGTCACGCGAAGGCGGCGGCTGAAAGGCGGCCGCCTTCTCATTTTGTTTTGGCCAGGCTTGCTTAATTCCCAGCCTTGCTCACCATCCTGCGAAACAACAGAACAGGAACACCATGCTAGTTGTCCACGTTCATGTGACCGTGAAGCCCGACTGTATCGATGCCTTTCGCAAGGCATCGATGGAAAATGCGCGCGCCAGCGTTCAAGAGCCTGGCATCGCTCGATTCGATGTGTTGCAGCGCCACGATGATCCGGCGCGATTTTTACTAACCGAGGTCTATCGCAACGAGGATGCCCCTGCCCAACATAAAGAAACCGCGCATTACAAAGTTTGGCGCGACACGGTAGCGCCAATGATGGCGGAGCCGCGAAGCAGCGTGAAGTTTTTCAACGTGTTCCCGGACGATTCGGATTGGTAGGTTTCAGCGCCGTAGAGCGCAGCGGGGACGTTCTTGTTCTGTTCCGCGAACTGTCAACTGCTCGGGAAAGCGAAAAGGATGCAATTTGAATTTGCCACGGCTGGACGAATTATTTTTGGCCCCGGTGCGGTCGCGCAACTCGGATCGATCGCTAAAGCTCTGGGGCGCCGTGTCCTGTTTGTTACGGGACGTTCGGCCGAGCGCGTCGAACGGATCCGGGCCAGTTTGGCATCGCAAGTTCTAAATTTGATTCCGTTTCAAGTCGGTAGTGAACCGACTGTTGACCTGATTGCGGCAGGCGCCGGTCTCGCCAAGGAGCAAGGTTGCGATCTTGTCCTGAGTGTAGGTGGCGGGAGTGTTATCGATGCTGGGAAAGCGATCGCGGCGTGCTTGACCAACGAAGGTGAGTTGCTGGACTACCTGGAAGTCATTGGGCAAGGCAAACCGCTCGTGCGTTCTCCGGCGCCCTTTGTGGCCGTGCCAACGACAGCAGGCACGGGAGCTGAGGTTACGCGCAACGCCGTGCTGGCCTCTACGCGGCATCATGTGAAGGTCAGTCTGCGCAGTTCGTTGATGCTGGCAAAGGTGGCGCTGGTTGATCCCGAACTGACCTGCAATTTGCCGGCGGCCTTGACCGCGAGCACCGGGTTAGATGCTCTTACGCAAGTCATCGAACCGTATGTTTCCAATCGAGCCAATCCAATGACCGATCCAGTTTGTATCGAAGGGATGCGGCGAACGGCCGTCTCGTTGCGGCGTGCCTGCGAAAATGGAGATGACCAGGAAGCGCGCGAAGATATGGCGCTTGCGAGCCTGTTCGGCGGATTAGCTTTGGCAAATGCCGGGCTGGGAGCCGTGCATGGATTTGCGGCTCCGCTCGGCGGGATGTTTCACGCGCCACACGGGGCCGTCTGCGCCGCCCTGCTTCCTCATGCTACTGAGATCAACATTCGTGCCTTGCGCGAGCGTCAGCCTCACGCTCAAGCGCTGCGGCGATACCAAGAGATGGCCCGCATCCTCACGGGACGCCCGCAGGCCAGCGCTGAGGATGGGGTCCGCTGGCTGCGGGAGTTGTGCTCTGCCCTGCAAACTGCATCACTGGGCGATTATGGCGTGGCGAAGGCTCATATTCCTGAGCTTGTGGACAAAGCAGGCAAAGCGAGCAGTATGCGGAGCAATCCGATTCAGCTCACGGCTGATGAAATGAGAGAGATTTTGATGAGCGCTTTGTGATCGGGCATGTTGGGCGCATTTTGTCAGTGCCACAATGGAATGGCTCTTCCAGCGCACCGACTTTATCGCAGCAATTTCGGAAGGTGGTCTGAATTGTCGGCTTGATTCCGCCGGGTTCAGATTTTCAGGATTCCGAGAATCTCGTCAGTGACTTTTCTCGGCATCCTTCTTGTCGCACGACGACAGTTCCCCCGACATCCCCTTTGGCTCCCTTTTTGATCCGCAGACTAGCAAAGAACACCAGGTGAATCGGGGTCACATCTCACAATT
>VHDE01000146.1 GCA_016871515.1 Verrucomicrobiota bacterium | reverse complement strand
ATCCAGTTTCGTTATAGAGGGTGTTACAGGTTTCGGCATAACCGGCTATTCTCCAGGGCCATCGGGCGAAAAAATGTAAGTTGAAGCGAAAGCCGGACGCAGCGTTTTAAAAAGGGTAGGCTCCGGGTCATGAAGCGCCTGCCTGTAACCGGTTCCAACCAGTTGCTCAACCTGCTCGATCCATACATTCCCGACGACTTCATTAACCAACGTTGGAGCGCACGTCCCCATTCGAGCCACGACTCCTTTGGAAGAAGTCGAAGTCTATCTTCAAATCGACCACAAGGCGCGCGGTCAATTGGAGGCGTATTTAACCTCGCCCGGTGGCACACGCAGCCGCATGTTTGCGAGAGTGCTGAAAGAGAAAGCGGCCGAAGACAAGCGAGCCGAGAAAGGCGTCGATTGGTGGTTTACGGGCAATGCTTTCTGGGGAGAGAATCCCGCCGGTGATTGGACACTGACGGTCCGCGACACCGAAACCGGCGAAACCGGGACGTGGAAATCGTTCGAACTCCGCGTCCGCATGGGCCAGTTGATTCCGGCCGCCAGACCCACTCCGCCAGCCATCGCCAGCTTCTCACCCAACAACGGCGCCGTAGGAACCATTGTCACCATCACGGGAACCAAGCTCAATGGAACGGCGTCTGTAAAGTTCAATGGAGTCAGCGCCACGTTCACTGAAAAATCCTCCACTCAACTCGCCGCCACTGTCCCCACGGGCGCGGCCACAGGCCCGATCAGTGTCACGACGGCCAGCGGAACGGCTGCCAGCACAGCCAACTTCACCGTCTCGGCCGCTCCTGCCATCACGAGTTTTGTGCCAACCGGGAGCGCCGTTGGTGGAACGGTCACTATCATCGGCGCCAATTTCACCGGAGCAACCGAGGTCCGTTTTAACGGCCTCATCGCTGTTTTTAAGGTCAATTCGCCGACGCAGATTACAGCCACCGTTCCTGCGGGGGCAACGACCGGGCGCATCAGCCTCACCACTCCGGCAGGTGATGACGCCAGTTCGATCAATTTCGTAGTGACGTTGGCGCCGACGATCGGCAGCTTCACTCCAACGACGGGAGTTGCCGGCACGACCGTCGTGATTCTCGGGGCCAACTTTACCGCCGCGACGGCGGTTCGGTTTAACAACCTGAATGCGACCGCCTTCACGGTCAATTCCGCGAATCAAATCACCGTGACGGCACCCGCCGGAGTTTCGACTGGTGCTATCAGCGTGACCCGCCCAGCGGCGCCGCGACCAGCACGGGGACGTTTACCGTCATTCCCCCGCCTTCGATCAGCCGGTTTTCACCCAGTGCGGCTCCCGTCGGAGGCGGGGTTATCATCAGCGGTGATCATTTCAGTGGGGCTACGGCCGTCAGATTCGGCACCGTGAATGCAGGGCTCTTCACGGTCGATTCTGCCGCGCAGATCACAGCCACAGTGCCTGCGGGAGCTGTCAGTGGTCCCATTGCAGTCACAACGCCAGCGGGCGCAGCCTCGAGCGCGACGAGTCTCTCCGTGCTGGCGCCCCCAGCGAACGATAACTTCGCCGGCGCTCAAGTTCTGACCGGAGATTCAGGCAGCGCCACTGGGAGCAATGTCGGCGCGACCCTGGAGACGGGCGAACCGAGACATGCTGACCTTGCCGGAGGTAAATCGGTCTGGTACCGCTGGACCGCGCCCCGGGATGGCACCTGGTCGTTCGATACTTTCGGCAGCGGTTTTGACACGCGATTGGCGGTTTACACCGGGAACACCTTGGCGACTTTGGCGCTGCTGGCGAGCAACGACGACACCGGCAGCAGCACCAACAGCAGCGTAACTTTCAAAGGGGCGGCCGCGACGGCCTATTACGTCGCCGTGGATGGCTCGAATGAAGAAGCCAGCCAGCCTGGAAATGCGGCATCAGGAGTCATCAAGATCAACTGGAAGATCCTCGCCAGTCCCCCGACCATCAGTGGTTTTACGCCCGCCACTGCCATCGTGGGAAGCACGATCACCATCAATGGCGCGAATTTCACGGGCGCAACCTCAGTTCAATTCAACGGCGTCAACACGGCCAGTTTTGAGGTCCTGTCGCAGTCACAGATCACCGCCTTAGTTCCAGCCGGGGCAAGGAACGGCCCCATCAGTGTGACCACGCCGGTGGGCACCGGCACAAGCGCGGCGAGTTTCACTTTGGCTGTTGGGCCAAACAACGACCAATTCGCCAATGCTCAGGTGCTCACGGGCGCGACCGGAAAAGTCTCCGGCACCAATGAAGCCGCCACCAAGGAACCCGGCGAACCCGACCACGCCGAGGAAGCGGGCGGACGATCCGTCTGGTTCGTCTGGACGGCGCCCAATGACGGCACCTGGACGTTCCACACGCACGGCAGCAGCTTTGATACGGTGATGGCGGTCTATACCGGCAGCACGCTGGCGACGCTCCGGCTGGTCGTAAGCAACGATGATGCAAGCGTCGGCTCGACCAGTTCCGTCACCTTTCCGGCAACAGCAGGAACCATCTATCGCATTGCCGTGGATGGGTACGTCGGGCTCAGCGGCAAGCTTGATCTAAGCTGGATCGGGGCGGGGAATGTTCCGGCCATTAACAGCTTCAGTCCAAGCAGCGGTAACGCGGGCACCGTCATCACGATTGAAGGCGTCAACTTGACCGGTGCGACGGCCGTGAATTTCACCGGGGCTGCCGCGACTTCTTTCACCGCCGTCTCTTCCTCTCGAATCACAGTGACCGTGCCCACGGGCGCGACGACCGGCCCCATCACGGTCCGAACACCGAACGGCCTGGCGATCAGCGCCGCGCAGTTTACGCTCGTCGCTGCGGGGCCGTCGAACAACAATTTTGCTGACGCAGCCGTTCTCTCAGGCCCCGCGGCTACCATTACAGGAAGTAACGTCGGCGCCACCAAGGAGGCAAACGAGCCAAACCACGCTGACGATCGCGGCGGCAAGTCCGTCTGGTACCGCTGGACAGCCCCGACCACAGGAACGTGGAAAATCAGCACCGCCAGCAGCCAATTCGACACGACCATGGCCGTCTATACCGGCGACGCGGTTAACACCTTGAAGCTGGTTACCGACAACGACGACGCGGGGGAAGATGCCACCAGTGAAGTCACGCTTCGGGGCGGTTCGTAACCTTTGTGCCAGTAAGATTTACCACTGCAAGCTGTTTGAGGTTGCCGTTGCACTTGATCGTTTGCGCCTTGGCTTTGGCGCGAGAAAACCGGATGAGCGTTTCGTTGAGATTCTCCATGAAGCGGCCGACCATCGGGCCCGTGCAAAAGATGTCAGGGCAGTCACCTTTGACGATGTGCTTCAGGGGCGAGCGCCAAGCAGTTGACTAATATCCCCCTTGCGTTAACGCAACACGCGCTTGTCGCCTTCTCGTCGCGTCATACCTTCACGGTCCAGACGCTCGAGCAGGGGAACGACGATCCGGCGGCTGGCGCCGATGGCTTGGCGAATTTCGCTAACCGTGCCGCTGCCACGACTGCGCAGAAATTGTCTGATGATTTCCGTAGCGCGACCATAGGCATCAGTAAGCAGAACAACCTCTTCGCCGATTTCCACGGCTTCTCCAGTCTCCAGCAAAAAACGCAACGCTTGCTGCGCCATCGCGTCGGGAGCAAGTTCCTTGCGCGACGGCGGTTCAAATGGTTTTGCGGACAAGCCCGCACGAAGCTTCGTCCCGGCAGCCTGAAGATTCGGCGGCAACGCGGGGCGGTGTGATGCCCGGCGGATCGCTGTCGCTGCTTGCGCAAAGCCGTTTTGAGTCAGATCACCAACCAACGCATCGAACAACTCGGGCACAGGCAAAGACGGTTCGATGACGCGTCTCAATTCGCTTAAAGGCAGGCCGACGAGTTGCGGGCGCTGGCGATGTTCAGCGTCGATTGCTTCTCCCGCGCGCTTGCGCAACGTTTGCCACCAAGCAGCCTCCATGATCCAATCGCCCATCGAAACTGCCGTTCCCTTTGTGATCAAACCGGAAAGGCTTTCGACAATCTCGGCGGTGCTGAAGCGAGATTTGATTAGCAATCGCGAGCGCCGGGTTGCACCATCCCGTGTCAGTTGCGAACGAACAAAACTACAAGCGCTCTCCGGCGCCTGCGCTCTTTGTTCCAATAAGCTCCGTTGGGCGGGGGATCGGAAATGCCTGCGAGTTGCGTCGGGATCAAGAATGACGCCGCCGGCCAAGGTCCACTGCTCGGACCAATCGCGAACAATGAAATGGTCGCCGGCGAAGGCAAAGACCGGCGATTCGCAGCGCAGTTGAGCCAAAACGCGTTGCCCAGGCATTACCGGTTCGTGGTCCAGCAAAGCAACTCGGGCGCTGAAACTGCCGCTGCCATGGTGAACGCGAACGATCGTCCCATCCTTAAGCGGGCGTGCTGCTCCACTCTTGGTTTCCTGCAAGCGCGCGGACTTTTCCAATGCGACGCCCAAAGTGTCAGATGCCCCGCCAAATTCTGGCAGTGTCACGACATGGCCGCGCTGGATACCAGTTCCACCTTGTTCGGCGTGCCCTCCCAAATCCGGCAGGTTAAGCGCCGTCCGCGTTCCTGGAACGATTGTTTCGACATCCCGATTGTGTGATTGGACGGAACGTATCTTGGTTGCGTGGCTGGCTGGCTGCACCACCACGGCCTGGCCTCTCCGCAAGTTTCCACCACTTAACGTTCCCGTAACGACCGTGCCGATGCCGCGCAAAATAAATACGCGATCCACCGGCAGCCGTGGCTTGCCGATGTCGCGTGGCGGCGGGGTTTCCATGAGAACGCGCGCGAGCGCTGTTTTCAAATCGGACAGGCCTGTGCCGGTGATCACGGAAGTTGGGGCAATTGGAGCTTCGGCGAACGGGCTTTCGCGGAGCTTCTCGTGAATGTGAGCGATTACGGCCAAACGCTCATCTTCTCCAGGGATCAAGTCGATCTTGGTCAGGGCAACGACAGCGCGCCGGATTCCAAGGTAAGTCAAGATTTGCAGATGCTCTTCCGTCTGCGGCATCCAGCCGTCGTCCGCTGCGACAATAAACAACGCCAAATCAATGGACCCGACGCCGGCGACCATATTCTTCACGAAATCTTCGTGGCCGGGCACGTCGACAATTCCAACATGAAAGACGCGCGAGGCGTCGTCAGGCGCCTTCAATTCAAGGTGGGCAAAGCCGAGATCGATCGTTATGCCGCGAGCTTTTTCCTCCGGCAAGCGATCTGGGTCTGTTCCCGTGAGCGCCTTGACAATAGCGCTCTTGCCGTGATCCACATGTCCGGCCGTCGCCAGAATGAAATGTTGGACGCTCATGCTTTACCGCCATTCGAAGCAGTGATAAGGGCGTCAACAAGCTCCTTCTCTTGCTGAGGAAACACCGTTCGAATATCCAACTTGAAGCGGCCTCCCGAAATGTATCCGATAACCGGCGGGCGCCCGGTGCGCAGTCGAGCGGCAAAAGTCGGCAAGTCAGTCTCCGTAGGCGCGAGCTCAATTGTCACGGACGGAATCAACGAACGCGGCAACGTTCCGCCGCCGATTTCGGACTTTCCTTGGCCCAGCGAGGCATTCAGCGGCAGGTTCCTCAATTGCGCAACGAGCTTCTCGGCTCTCGCGCGCAAGTCGGCGCTCGACAATTGCAGCAAGGCGAGCGCGGGAATCGACGCTTCGGGGGAGCCCTTCAAGTAAAGATCGACCGTCGTTTGGAGCGCAGTCAGGATTAGCTTGTCACATCGCAAGGCCCTGAAAAATGGCTCGCGTTTGAGCGCTGCCACCAAGCTTTTCTTCCCGGCGATGATTCCCGCTTGAGGACCGCCGAGAAGTTTGTCACCGCTGAAACAAACCAAGTCCACGCCGCGACGCAAGACCTCCGAAGGCATCGGTTCGTGTTCAACTCCAGGAATCTTTTCCGTCTTGACCATGGCGCCACTGCCGAGATCTTCGACAAAGGGAATACGTTTCTGGCTGGCCAGCGCGGCGATCTCTTCAGTCATGGGCGATTCAACGAAACCGCCCATGAAGAAATTGCTCTGATGAACTTTTAGGATCATGGCGGTTTGCGGGCCGAGAGCATCTTCGTAGTCCGCCAGCGAAGTCTTATTGGTAGCTCCAACCTCGCGCAGGCGCGCCCCGCTGGCTTCGAGAATTTCTGGAATCCGGAAACCGCCGCCGATCTGAACCAATTCGCCGCGTGAAATGATGACCTCATTGCGATCGGATCGCGCAAAATGCCGCAAGATCAATACCAGCGCCGCCGCGCAATTGTTGACCACCGTCGCTTGCTCCGCGCCGCAAAGCAGCGCGAGGTTTTGTTCCAAATAGGCAGCTCTGCCGCCGCGTTCGCCACGAACCAGATCGTATTCCAGGTTGTTGTAGTTCGCTGCCCCTGCGCAAAGAGCTTCGATCACCGGCGCGGCAAGGGGTGAACGTCCGAGGTTTGTGTGGATGAGTATTCCCGTGCCGTTAATCACCGGCTGAATGCGGCTGAGCCGAGCCTGATCGAGTTTCGACCTAACTTGGTTCATGACCACTTCGAATTCCGGGACCTCCTGCGATGCGCGCAGTGCAGCAAGCTGTTGCCGGACCAACGCTGCCACGCACGGACGGGGCAGATCGACGGGACCGAGTGTTTGAAGGACCTTCTCAACCGAAGGAATGGCTCGAAGGACCCGAGGCGTTTGCGTCTTAGTCACATGACGAGAGGTTATTCTGTGTGGAGATATTCATTCACCGTCGCAGGCCTGAGAGAGCTACCAGCCGCTTCCATCAACCACAAGAAAAATAAACTGAAATTGCGCTATGCGATTTTAGGCCGCCGGTTTAACCGCGCCTTGGCTCGCGAGCACGATTTTCGGTCCGCACCTCAATCGACGGTTTTCGGGACCGTTCGATCCTTCCTATAACGTCGGCCACAGGTGTTTGATGTCGGCGCAGAACTCGGAGCGCGTCATCCAAATTCCTCGGCGGCACGCAAAGCAGCAACCCGCCACTCGTTTGCGCGTCCGTGATCAGCGTCTTCGCCGCATCGCTCACCGCATGCCATTCCGTAAAGTGATTGGCAAAAGCAAGGTTGTCGCGACTGCCGCCCGGCACGCAGTTCTTAGCAATGAGGCTGAAAACTTCCTTGCTCAATACGGGCAGACGACCGGCATCAATACTCGCTGCGACGCCACTAGCTCGGCACATCGAGATCAAATGGCCCAGCAGCCCAAAACCAGTGACATCGACACCCGCGCGGACCAAGCCTGCCTCCGCGAGCGTGCTTCCTGCACTGTTTAACTGTGTCATAAGACGAATGGCTTTTCTGGCCAGCGCAGCGCTGGTTAAACCGCGTTTGATTCCAGTCGTGGCGATGCCAATGCCCACCGGCTTCGTGAGGACCAGCAAGTCTCCGGGGCGCGCCATGGCGTTCGTGATCATTCGGCGCGGCGAGACCAGACCGGTCACGGCCAGGCCGAAGACAGGTTCGGGATTGCGAATGGTGTGACCGCCGATCAGGACGCAGTTGGCTTCTTTCACCTTGGCTGCGCCGCCGCGCAGGATCGCATTGATCACCGATGGCGGGACGACATCGGTTGGAATCCCCATTAAGTTCAGTGCGGTCAAGGGACGTCCTCCCATGGCGTAAACGTCCGAAAGCGCGTTAACCGCCGCGATCTGGCCGTACACAAAAGGATCATCGACAATCGGCGTGAAAAAATCGGCCGTTTGGACCAAGGCACGGTCGCGGTCGATGCGGTACACTCCCGCGTCGTCCGCGGTGGCCGCGCCGACCAACAAGTTCGGATCATGATGGAAAGGAAGCCGGCGCAACACTTGCGCCAGGGCCTGCTGGCTCAACTTGGAAGCTCAACCGGCGCACGACGAAAGCGAAGTCAATTTCAGAATTTGTTCGCGCGGCATGGCGGACACCTCCTTTCCAATGCAAAATCGTCGAGTGCGTCATTCATTCGATTGGCAACGTCCAGCATCATTTGCGCGAAAGTTCTACACCATGGCTTTGGTTAGGCAATCCATTTGAGGCTTTGACGGCGCAGCCGAAGTGCGTTCAAAATCCGTTACGCCCATGAATTCAATTACATTCATCCTCTCCACGGCATTGCTGGTGGGACTTCCCGCAACATTCGTAAAAGCAGCGCCCGCACAGCCCAATATCATTTTCATTCTGGCTGATGACCTTGGCTACACCGATCTGGCCTGCTACGGAAGCAAGTTTTATGAGACACCCAACATAGATCGCATGGCAGCGCAAGGCATCCGGTTTGCCGACGGTTATACCTGCGGACCCAATTGTCAGCCGACGCGCGCCGCGCTCATGAGCGGGCAGTACGGGCCGCGCACGGGCGTTTACACGGTTGGCAGCATCGAACGATTCAACTGGCGGAGTCGTCCATTACGGCCTGTAGACAACGTCGAACAACTGCCGCTCGAAAAGCTAACCATGGCCCAGGCGTTGAAACAGTCGGGCTACGTTACGGGAATGTTCGGCAAATGGCATCTCGGCCAACAGGGCCCGTATCATCCAAGTGAGCGCGGGTTTGACGAAGCGGTTGTCTCGATGGGGCAGCACTTCAACTTCAACACCAGCCCCAAGGTCGATTATCCGGCCGGCACTTACTTGGCAGATTTTCTCACGGATAAAGCCCTCGATTTTGTTCGCCGGCACAAGAACAAGCCGTTCTTTCTGAATCTGGCGCATTTTGGTGTGCATTCACCACATCAAGCTAAGGAAGAACTAATCGCAAAGTTCAAGGCCAAGTCCGCTGCTGACGGGCATCGCAACCCCACCTACGCGGCCATGATCTCGAGCGTGGATGAAAGCGTCGGGCGCGTGCTTGCGGCCCTCGAAGAATTGAAGCTCGCCGACAACACACTGGTTATCTTTTCCAGCGACAATGGCGGCGTCGGAGGTTATCTGCGCGAGGGAATTCGGCGTGCTGGTGACATCACGGACAATGCCCCGTTGCGCGGCGGCAAAGGAATGCTCTACGAAGGTGGCATTCGCGTGCCCTGGGTTTTCTGGTGGCCCGGCAAAATCGCTGCTGGCACCCAATCCCATGAACCGATCACCAGTGTCGATCTTTATCCAACGTTGCTCGAGTTGGCCGGATCGAAACCCCCAAGCGGGCACGTGCTCGACGGCGTGAGTTTGCTGCCGCTGCTCACAGACAATGCCAAAGCACAGTGGCAACGTGACGCCATCTATTGGCATTTTCCCGGCTACCTCGGCGCTGGCCAGGATTCGTGGCGCACGACTCCCGCCAGCGCAATTCGACTCGGCCAGTGGAAGTTGATCGAGTTCTTCGAAGACAGCCGAATCGAGCTTTATGATTTGCGCGTGGACGTTGGCGAAAAGAATGACCTATCGAGATCACTTCCCCAGAAAGCAGCGGAACTTCAGGCTCGATTGATTGCGTGGCGCAGGGAGATTAAGGCGCCAATGCCGATGGCGAATGATCAAAGCCGGCTAAAGAGATAGCGACCCGCTGCAGGTTGTGTGGTCGAGTCCGCAGGCGCGACCGCCGACCTGGTTCGAAACTTCGGCCGGCCTGAAGTCGTGACGCTTTGGCGTAAGCCAAGCCAGAGCGTGATACCGAATTCATGCGCGCGGTTGATGAGAATCGGGTGTTTCGTGTGCTTTCGGCAAGCGTGCAAGCGCCGAAGAAATGGCTGGCGCGGATGGAAACGGCGGGATGAATGCACACCGATGGCAGCGGGGCGGTCGAGCAGGCTAAGAGGGTCAACTG
>VHDE01000145.1 GCA_016871515.1 Verrucomicrobiota bacterium | reverse complement strand
AAATGGCGGTTTCTTAACTATAAACTTCGAGAAAGAGAAAGACGCGCGGTTGCCCGTTTGATCTCTCTGCTTCCCGTTTTCTTGGTCACCGCTCATATACCGCCGCAGGCGGCTGATTTTCAAGCGCCGAATGCCAGCGCTCGCGATTGTAATACCAAAAATAATTCCCCAGCCCGCCACGCAATTCTTGGAGCACGCGATGTTCATAGAGAAAAACGTGCTCCCATTTGACCGTGCGCCAGAGCCGCTCGATGAAGATATTGTCGAAGGCCCGCCCGCGTCCATCCAGGCTCACGCGGATGCCGCGGCCTTCCAAAACGCGCAGCCATTCCGCGCTCTCCGGGACAGGCTCGTAATAAAGTCCAGAGCGATGCAGCCCCCAAAGGCCGCACTGCTGGCGAATGGAAAAATGCGGATGCACTTCATGACGCGCGGCGATTTGGTTGATTGTTTCCTGGGCCTTGATCGCCTCCAAGGCCACCTTGGCCTTAAACTCGCCCGTGTATTTTCGACGTGTCCGTTTGCTTCGTTTTGTCGCGTTCATTTCCAGTGTGCTTTCTATTTAAGCCACTGGTCCTGTTTTGGGGGAGCACTTCAAAAATGGGCACCGTCGGCCCGACCTTTCGGTCACAGGCCTCAACTAATCTAATCTGCGTCCAACGTTAGCGATTGACTCGGCCTCGTTAGGAACGCGGTTCCCGGGTGCCATTTGATAGTGCCGCCAATGTTATGTTTTTTGGGAGGAGACGCCTTTGTCGTAACGCCGACTTGCAGTCGGCCGCATCGCCGACTTGCAGTCGGCACCGAGTTCACCTTATCCAGCGCGTCTGAGCTTGCGGAAGCCTGCAGATTCAAAATCTTCCAAGTAGCAAGGTGAATGTTGCCCCTCTCCCTAACCCTCTCCCCATCGGATGGGGCGAGGGAATCGAGCTTTTGCGTTGGTCGATGCCTAATGGATGAGCGGGCATATCGCCCAGGTCTTTTCCCTCTCCCCATCGGATGGGGCGAGGGGCGCTGCGATACAGCAGAGTGAAACTCTGCGTTACGACAAAGGCATCCGCCCACTTAACCGACAGCTTCGTGGATGCACCGCGGGTGGCCGATACCGCCATACCGCCATTTCGGGAATTGCCAGCAGCGAACGTTCCGATACAGTAGCCTCGTTCGTCAGACTAACGCGAGCTGACAGAGCCAGAAATTTCCCAACATCAACCTGCGCCATCGAAAAAGCTGTGTTCGGCACGAGAAGAAACAAAGAGGAACATCGCTACTACCTTCTTCCCGGTATGGGCCGCTCGAACCGAAGGCGCCACGCGCAGTTTGTGCGCTGGGCCATCGTCGTGGGAATGATTGTCTCGGCTCTCACTGGCCTTCTGCTCTATATCATCAATCGGCCTTGATTCACAGCGAACGGTACAGTTCCTCGACTCGCTGCAAATTCAGACCTTCTGGAGAATGTTCCAGAATCCATTTCAAGTCTTCCTTGGCCTCGGATTTGTTTCCTTTCCTGAGACGCAACATCGCGCGCTCCAACCGTTCGCGAGCGGCGTCCGGTGTCAAGGAGATGATGAGATCGACATAACCCGAAACATCGGATTCCACTTCACGATTCCGAGCGATGCCCAACAAGTTTCGCAGCATGCGAACGATAATCTCCCGTTTCGTGGCCGGCTTCAGATGCTCCTCCCGAAGCGATCCGCCGGTCGAAGCGAACACCTTTTCGCGCGCCTCCTTTTGACTCAGCGGTTTGGCGCCCTCAAAAACATCGATCATTTGTTCCTCGCCATCCTTCGGCGCAAACCTGACTACAAAATGGCCGGGCAGCGGAATCCCAGTGAGATTGTTCACGCCGATCCGCCGCGCTAATTCCATAAAGAGAACGGAGAGCGTAATCGGCAAGCCTTCGCGATCGTCGAGCACGTTGCTCATATAGCTGTTGGCTTTGTTGTAGTAATCGCTGCGGCTGCCATGAAAGCCATTCTCGATAAAAAGATATTTCGTCAAGGTCTCTAACCTTTGCGGGTCATTCGCTTTCTCGGGCAACTGCTGCGTGATGTCCGCGGCCATTTCTTCGAGTTGCCTCCGATAAGATTCAACCTCCAACTCCGGGTTATCGAACTTGGCCACGAGGAGCGCGGCGTGAAAAAGATCGATCGTTTGCTCAAGCGCATCCAAAACATTCCTTAATTCCGTTTGCACTGATTGACGATGCACCGTGACGGCGAGCTCGCGGAGGTGGTCGGCCTGCTGTTCGAATTTGCGGGCCTGTTCCGTGAGAAGCCCTTGGCTGGCGATCGGTTCGCGAGCCAAAGCCGCCAACAATTCAGGATCAGCATTTCCGGAAAAGTTGTGGATTTGTTTCACCAGGGCCTCGGTCAGCTTCGAGGGTTGCGCCGCTCGCGCAGTCGACAAATCCGGGCCGGCCTGGAAATTCTTAAACGACGCCTTCGTGTCACGAAACTTGGCCAGACCGACTTTGCCGCCTATCAGTTCGTTGTCGTCAGATTCAACAACCAGCTCCTCATTCACGTAACAGAGAAGCCTATTCTTTTCGAGCCGAACTCGGAGCCTGTTCCATTCTCCGGGCCGGTAGTGCGGACTTTCGATTTGTTTGAGGATCGACCAGGAAAAGACATTGGGCCCATCAAATCGTGTCAACCGTAGCTGTCCCGCGCTCGGGTAAAATCCATAGTGTTTCTGATCGCCGTCCGAGGCGAAAACCAAGCCAGCCGCGCCAGCCTCGTCATCCAGGCGCACCGACACGGCAATTTCGAAGGGACGCTGTAGCGCCGGTTTTTGAGAGAGACAAAGGGAACGCCCACCGAACCCATGGCCGAGACCTTCGACTTCGATTTGCCCAGCCCTTTGCCTCCACCGCGCGCCCATTACTGGGAGCCATTCTCTGGGGTTCAGTGTACCAATCGTCAACCAGCGGTTGATCGGCACCGGATTCGGCTTGTTCAACAGCAATTTCAAGGCATTGATCGGCATCGCGAATCCGAGATTCTGGCTGATCAATGATTTCATAGTCAGAATCCCGTGAACCCTGCCGTGAAGGTCCAGCAGCGGACCGCCGCTATTCCCCTGCTCTATCGGAATGGCCAATTGAATCATCTCGGTCCCATCAAAGCTTCGTTTTGCCGACACGACCCCCTGCACAACGCTGTGTTCAAGGCCGAGCGGGTTGCCCATGGCTACGACCGACGCTCCTTGCTGCAACTTGTCGGAGTCCCCCAGCGGCAAGGCCGATAACTGACTCGCCTCGATCCGGATAATAGCCAAGTCAAGCTTGCGATCCCACGCGTGGATGCCAGTGGCTTCATATTGTTTGCCATTGGCAAAACGAACGCTGATCGGCCGCGCCTCCCCGATGACATGTAAACTGGTCGCGATTAATCCATCGTCCGACACGACAAAGCCTGAGCCGACGCCATCTTCCTTCCCATCTCTTCCCGAATGGGCCACGGTCACCAAGGACGGGCGAGCCATTTCGGCAATTGCAGCGACTGAGTTTTCCTTAAGCGGATTGTATCCCGGCGCAGCAATGTTCTTTTCGGGAGTCTTGGGCTCGTCAGCTCCGAGAGCTGCTGAGGCCAACCAAACGATTACGATAATTCGGCTTCTGATCGGCCTTTTTCGATCAACGCGCGAAATCCGCAGTCCACTCGCTCGGCTGAACAGGAATAAAGTCGTAATCGGCATATGTTCCTCGGACTCTATTCGATTTCCGGCCATAAGCCAATCTTCAGCAGCGCGGAGGAGCCCGTCGTGCAGGACAGGCGTCCCGCCTGTCCTGCAACTGCGTACGCCAAAGGCGGGACAGGCGAGACGCATTGTCCTGCCAAGTTCATGGTCTCGATGCGCGGCACGGAAAAGAATTCTGACGCAAAGATAATTCTGATACTCTCCGCACACATGAGCATCGGCCAGGAAATCGAGACGTTGATTCGAGCGCGTTATCCTTTGCTCTAAATTGTTTCCGCTGAAGAGAGCCGCGTTCATGATTTGTTGGTTGGTCTCGCCTCGCGCGGGCAAAAGAAAGTATTCGAGTGGAGCTGCAGCACAGGCATTGTCCCGGCCGGGAACGGTTATTGCAAGCCGCGCTTGGATTGACCTTGACCGAGGCGGAAAACGTTTTTGCAAAACTCATTGTCAAAGACCAGCGGTTGAGCGGCGACGACGTCCAGGAGGTGCTGGCGGAGAAGCAGCAAATTATCCGAAAGAATGGTCTGCTCGAGTATTATTCGACTAACGAGACATTTTCCCACGTTGGCGGGTTGAGGATGCTGAAGGACTGGCTGTTGAAACGCGCGGTCGGATTTACTAAAGAGGCGCGAGACTTCGGGTTGCCTTCGCCAAAAGGGATTCTGCTGCTGGGCGTGCAAGGTTGCGGCAAGAGTCTTTGCGCGAAAGCAGTCTCGTCGCTTTGGCAATTGCCATTGCTGCGGTTCGACATGAGGCGGATGTTTGGGAGCTTGGTGGGATCATCCGAAGAAAATGTGCGCCGTGCCATTGCTGTAGCCGAGTCAATCGCGCCCGCGATTCTTTGGGTGGACGAAATTGACAAAGCGTTTTCCGGTTTTCAGGGTTCAGGCATAACGGATAGCGGAACGACGGCTCGCGTCTTTGGCACATTCTTAACCTGGCTTTCCGAAAAAACAGCGCCGGTCTTCGTTGTCGCCACGGCCAACGACATCTCGCAATTGCCGCCTGAATTGATGCGCAAGGGGCGGTTGGACGAAATGTTCTTCGTCGATCTTCCATCCGAAATGGAACGCTAGGAGATATTCTCGATTCACCTGAGCAAACGCGGCCGTGATCCCAAGAGCTTCGACCTTCAGGCATTAGCCTCTTCCAGTCCGAATTTCAGCGGCGCCGAAATTGAACAGGCCATCATCAGCGCGCTCTATGATGCTTTCTCGGAAAGGCGGGACCTGACGACGCCCCACATTTTGCAGGCTCTGGGCGAAACGGTTCCGCTCGCGACAACCATGGACCAGCAAATCGATCGGGTTCGGCATTGGGCCGAAGGCCGGGCCCGCCATGCCAGCGCAACGCCAGACACCCCGCGTAAATCTCAGACAGTCATAGAAAGGGATTGATTACGACCACCGATCCATACCTTTGACCATGGCTAATGTCTTCCGAGTAAACGATTGCCGCGGACAGTTTCTCAGCAGCCGCGATGACCGCACCGTCCCAGTAAGAGATCTGGTAGCGTCGGCTCACCGCCACCCCTCGGACTATTAGCTCAAAGTCCACGGATACCAAAGGAAAGGCTGCCAAAGCTCGCATGAATTTGAGAGCGTCCTCGTGAGGAATAGGTTGCTTGAGCTTTCGGGTGACGGCGACGTAAAACTCTTGTAAGACCTGAGCCGAGAGGCCGAATTCTTCTGAGGAAATTAGACCGAGCGCACGTTTCTTTTTCTCGATTTCTGCAGGCGCTTTGGAAACTGCATAAATCAGGACATTGGCATCGAGAAGGCATTCAGCGGTCATACAAGTGTTCTCGCGTCCACCTACGAGGCCCTACTTCACCTTTTGCGGCAGCGCTTAGACGAATAATCTGACGACGCGCTGCTTCACGATTGGAGGGACCCGACGTTACTTGGCGGAGATGCTGACGGAGTAACGCGCCCACGGATGTTTTTTTTCCTTTGGCAACTTTTTGCGCCTTCGCGAGGGTTGCATCACCGACTGTTACGTTAATGCTCTTCATGAAACCGAAAATACCAGACGCCGAACGGCTGCGAAAGTGAGATTTGGCAACCGATCGGCAACAGAGGTGCTAGGTCTGTAGCCACTTCCTTACGCAAACGTGAGTCCGGCGGAGCTACGCTGTCTAATCGCGAAACCCAAATTAGCATTGGTTCAGTGAGCATTATACGCTAATGATGTGTCAAATGAGTTATAGGTTAGCGGAACGCTAACCAACGGGGATTCGACCGATCATGAGCCGCTTTAACAACCTTGAATTGGGAGATCAACACCAGGCGCAATCGTCTTCTCGGCCACCGCTCAAGGATGAACAGCACTTTCTCGACGACTCGAGGTCTGCGTTCGCCCGAGGCCAATTCGAGCAAGCCCTTCGGTCGTACGCCAAGGTCCTCGAATTCAATCCGCAAAATGCCATGGCCTGGACCGGCCAAGTGCGCATGTTGATCGAGTTACGCGAATTCCGCGAAGCCAAGCTTTGGGCGGACAAGGCGCTGGAAAGCTTTCCAGAGGACGCCGAATTGCTCGCAGCCAAAGCGGTGGCGCTTGCCCGAACGGGAGATGTCAAGGCCGCACTTGCCTTTTCAGATGCCGCCATCGCGGTGCACGGTGACACGCCTTACGTTTGGCTCGCGCGCGGCGATGTGCTTCTCGCGCGGAAGGAAAAGCGCGCGGCGTTTTGTTTCGAGAAAGCCCTCACGCTCGCTCGAAGCGATTGGTTGTTTCACTGGCTGGCCTCTCGCGTTCATTACTTTTACAACCAGTTTTCGCGCGCCTTGAAACTTGCCCAACAGGCGCTTGCGCTGGACGCTGGCCAAGCGGTCCTTTGGCTGCAGTTTGGCCGTTGCCAGCTTGCATTAGGACTCCTGGATGCGGCCTCCAACTCATTCGATCAAGCGCGAGAGCTGAATCTCCATTGCGTTCGGGCCGAAGACGAAGTTTCACAAATCGCCGCCGATAGCTTGTGGTCTCGCTTGTGCGGCCGTTGGCGGCAATGGTTTCAAAGATGAGTGTTTCACGGCTCGATCAGTTGCTTATCTCGGCGGCCGAGCAGGAGGCCTCCGACCTGCATTTGATTGTGGGCGTTCCTCCCGCGTTTCGGATTAATGGTGAGATCCTTCTTTCGGACGAAGACGCGCTGACGATGGAGGCTTTGGCGGGCATGGCCTTTAGTTTGTTGAACCCCGAACAACGGGAGAGATTCGAGCGCCAATGGGAGCTTTGCATTTCCATTCCGCATGAAATGGCCGGGCGCGTCCGAGTGACGCTCTACCGTAGGAACGGCAGCCCTGAGATTAGCGTTCGGTTCTGCGGCAAACGCATTCCAACGCGGGAAGAGCTAGGTTTGCCGGGTAAGATTGACGACCTCGCTCGCAAGCCAAATGGGCTCGTCTTGATTACCGGTCCGAGGGGGCTGGAAAAACCACAACGTTACATTACATGGTCGATCTAATCAACAGCGAGCGCCGTTGTAAGATCGTAACCATTGAGGACCCGATTGAACATGTCCACGAGAACAAGCGCGCTATCGTCGTGCAGCAGGAGGTGCTGACGGACACCCATTCGTTCAGCCGCGCGCTGATTCATGTGTTGCGGCAGGATCCCGATGTTATTGTTGTTGGTGAAATGCGTGACCATGAAGCGATCTCGGCGGCATTGACCGCGGCGGAAACGGGCCATTTGGTGCTCGCAACGCTTCACTCGCCGGACGTTTCGCATGCGTTCGAGCGGATCACAGGAGTTTTTGAAGGAAGCGCGCAGCGGCAGATTGTCGTTCAGCTTGCGAACTCTCCGCAAGGGATCATCGCGCAAGACCTCCTGCCATCGGCGGATCGGTCGCGACGCGTCCTTGCTTATGAATTGCTGGTGGCGAATAGCTCAATTCGGAATCTGATTCGCGAGAATCACAAGCATATGCTCGAAAACACGATTCAAACTGGCGGCAAAGAAGGGATGATTTTGATGGACGCATGCCTGTACGATCTTTACTGCCGTTGTCTGATCAGCTGCGACACGGCGCTGACGCGCGCGCGCAATCCGGACCGCATGGCGAAGCGAGCAGGTTAATATGAAGACTGGTCATACTGGCGTCGTCTCTGCTTTGCCGTGAAAATCACAGTCACAGTCATTCTGGGTCTATTCGGCTTGATCGGCTTCATTGCCTTCGTCGGCTGGATCATGTGGCGTTGCCTGCAGAAGAGTGACGACCCTGGCCGCCTTATTGCCAAATGGGTGATCAGCGCCGTGCTGATCGGAATCTGTGTTTCGGTCTGCCTTGGTTCACGCGGTTTGGATTGGGGCGCCGCCTTCATCATGCCCATCGCGGTGGCCGTCTGCGGCGTTGGCTTGGGCGTAATCTGGGCACCCAACATTGCTACCTTGTTGGCCAGCCCGCTAACGAGCGCAATCGATGGAGGCAGCCAGGAGATCGATCCTCGACCGTTCTATTCCATCGCAGAAGCGAAGCGCAAACGTGGGCATTACATGGAAGCCATCGCGGAAGTTAGGAGGCAACTTGAACGATTTCCA
The DNA here is from genome assembly GCA_016871515.1 of Verrucomicrobiota bacterium. GTDB lineage: Bacteria > Verrucomicrobiota > Verrucomicrobiia > Limisphaerales > SIBE01 > SIBE01. The sequence goes on along the minus strand of VHDE01000145.1, from coordinate 1,494 downwards.
GAGGATTTCACTGGCTGGATGATGCTGGCCGACATACACGCAGAAAACCTGAACGACCTCGCCGGTGCGTCGGGCGCCGTCGAAACCCTTCTGGCGCAGGAAGGTCATTCGCCGAAAAATATTGCCTACGCGTTAAATCGGCTGGCGGACTGGCACCTAAAACTCGCCCAAGATCCCGATTCCGCTCGCCGCGCGCTGGAACGCATCACAGAAATCCTGCCCGCGAGCGAAGAAGCGCAAGTGGCGTTTCAGCGCATCTCGCATCCAGTGACTCGCGAAGATTTGATCGAGAAACACCAACGCACGCCCATTCACCTGCCACACCATGACGAGAATATTGGCCTTCGCCATGACTTTACGGAATTGAAACCGCCGCCCGAAGATCCCGCGAAGCTGGCCGCTGAGTACGTTAAGCATCTCGAACAGTATCCTCACGATAACGAAGCGCGCGAAAAACTGGCGCTGGTCTATGTCGGCCATTATCAGCGGCTTGACTTGGCGGCTGACCAGTTGGAACAACTCATTGCTGCGCCTCATCAACCCTCCAAACAGGTTGTGCATTGGCTGAACTTGCTCGCCGATTTGCAGATCAAGCTGGGCGGCGACGCGGCACTCGCGCGTCAGACGTTTCAAAGGATCATCGACACGTTTCCAAAATCGGCGGCGGCGGAAAATGCGAGGAATCGAATTGCCTACCTGAACTTGCAACTCAAGCCGCAACAAAAAAGCCAAGTTGTGAAACTTGGCTCCTACGAACAAAATATCGGCCTCAAGGACCGCAAATAGGCGGTGATCTACTGCCGCGGAAGTTGCAGGGCAATCTGCTTGTCGATCTCACTCGCGAGATCGATATCCGGGCTTCCACCCTTCTTTCTCACCTGCACACGGACGCGGCTGATCTTCGGTTCCACTTCATCCACAGCGACCCAAACCGTCCGCGTGTCAATCTTTGCTTCGACTGTAACGGGATTGCTGATTCGGTTTTCGCCCGTCAGTGTGCCGTTGTGGGTCAAAACATTTTTCGCCGCCTCAACAATCTGGTCCACAGGCCGTTCGTAACGGCTTGTGATGGTATCCTTGGCGAATGGAACCACAGCCGGCTTCATGTGGCCGTCCAAAGTGCTGTAGCAACCGGTGAAGAGTGCGATCAGAGTACAAGCGGCCAGCAAGGCAAAAACGTTCTTCTTCATGAGGGATTAATGCAATCAGAATCCACCTGACCGTCAAGCTTAACCTTCAAAATTGGCTCAAATCGGCAGGACGCGTCTTTTCAGTTGTAGCGGCGTCTCGTAAGAGCGCCGCTAACGTTCACGGGAAGAATGCGGCGCTCTTACGAGACGCCGCTACAGCGAGAAAAGAGGCGCCCTAGGTTCGTATTGTCCTTGGCTGTGGTCCAGGTCAGGAACCCCGTGATCCAGCTTCCCTCAACACTGCCCGGGCCACCCAGATTCATGTTCTCGACCAATGAATCATTGTTATCGTTGGCGTACATGA
>VHDE01000144.1 GCA_016871515.1 Verrucomicrobiota bacterium | reverse complement strand
TAGCAGCGGGATGCACCATTGATGAGCAACGGAAAGTGGCTTGCGTTACCGTCGATGAATTTTTGGGCCGGTTGTCGGAGCTTGTGTCTGCGCGCCAGGCCAAACAGCCGGGGCCAGCTTCTGGCTCGGATCTGAAAGAGACCACCACCGGTCTTGATGTGTCGGGCGCCGACAGAGAAAACGCCACGAAGAAGATTTGGGAGGACATCAAGCGGAGGAAGAAACGAGACCGTGGTGAACAGGCGTGAGCCATCCGTGCCTGCGCGCAGGTCTCCGGCTCCTCTTCGCTGCTTGAAAGCCTGTTCTCCGCTGATAAATTCCTTCCATGTTGCGCCGTACCAAACCGCCCTCCCTATCGGAGTTACGGACGCTGCTTCAGCCGTTTTGCCAGAAGCATCGAATTCGCAGGCTGGACATCTTTGGCTCAGCAGCCCACGGGACGGGAACCACGAACAGTGACGTTGACCTGCTGGTGACCACCGACGAATCGACGCCCCCTTCTACGGCGGAGTTGCTCGATATGGCCGGCGAGGCGGAAGAGTTAGTGGGTGTCCCCGTGGATTTTGTCCTGCACCACTCTTTGGAAAAGTCGCCCAACCGCTACGCCAGGGAGCATATCCTGGCCACGGCCGTCTGTGTTTATGGAAGCTGACCAACTCGGGCGGCTTAACGACATCCTCAATGCGTGCCGACGGATCGCTTCTTACGTCAAGGACACTAGCGAAGAAGAGTTCGCAGCGAACACCGAAAAGCAGGACGCCATTGTGCGCCGCCTGGAAATCATCGGCGAAGCGACGGTTCATCTCAGCGAGACTACGCGCCAGGCTATTCCTGGACTGCCTTTCCGCAAAATGCGCGGCATGCGCAATGTGGTAGCGCACGACTACGCCAATGTGGATTTGAGAATCGTGTGGGATGTTGCCACCCTTCATGTGCCAGAAGTTTGCGCGGTGCTCGAAAAGTTCTTCGCAGATCAAACCGGGACAACGAACACACCGCCGCAATGAAGGTTGCTGGGGGGTTTGTCGGCGGGGGCACTATGAAGTTGATCGTCGAGCGCAGGACGTGAACGTCGCAGGGAAGTTCGATTCAGCAAAGTTGGTATCGAGAGTTCCACTTCCCAAAACGGAGGGAATAGGATCAAAGGAAACGCTGGCAAAACGCCGATTTGCGGGCGTTTTTTGCTGTTGTTACTTCCCAAAAAACTTCCCACTGGCGTGCCCGAGATTTTCTTCCCAGTCATAAACTCCTTGGGGATCAGCACGTTGAAGAAGCTGGAGCGGGTGAAGGGAATCGAACCCTCGTCTCAGGCTTGGGAAGCCCACGTTCTACCATTGAACCACACCCGCGCGCTGCTTGGTCTCTTTACCAGATGGTTACTAGCTTCGCAACTGACAATTCCTGACAATTCATAACTATCGTAAACCATTCCTAACCATCCTAACCATTCAGGCCATGGGCAAGGATTGAACCTTAAGCGCTGCTATTTTAGCGGCGACCACTTTTGATGTTTGTAGCGCTGATAGACCCACTGGAAATCCCGATTCTTATTGTTGCCGCCACCCCAATTGAAGCTTTCCCGGCCTCGGGCGGAATCGGTGGCTGCTTTGATCGTCGTTGGCTCCAACCATGTATGAATGTCGGCATGGCCATCCGCAAACGAAAGCGTGCTTGTGCGGCCATGAAAAATGGCGAATGGGTCAATCCAACTTGGACTGGGCGCCACGTTAATGACCCAAGTGCCCAGGTTGCGTCCGCGCGGATCAGCTTCTTCGAGAAACACCATGGCCTCCGCTGCGTCCAGCACGGCGCCAAGTTTCTTGTAAGGTGGCTGAATGCCTTGGCCTTGCCAGTCTTCATGACCGTTCATGCCATTGGCTTTGGAGTAACTGTCGTACGCCCAACCCGCGCCAGGCCTTAAATTTTTCGTTCTTAGATCGCCGGGACAATGATAAGCGCCGGGAGCAGACACGTATTGATAAAGCACACCTTTCCTGAATCCATTCTCGACATGACGTTGAGCGTCTGTGCGGCTTATTCCGCTGCTCACCTCGCGGAATTGACCGGCATCCGTGTGCGGACCCGGCCAAAAGCCGCCGCCCGGATTTCCGATCTGTCCGGGGCCGGGATCGGTGTAAAGGATTTTGTCATCATTGTCGCTGGCGTACATGACAAAACCGAGAATGAGTTGCCGTTGATTGCTCAGGCAAGCTGAGCCGGTCGCCTTCATTTTGGCTTTGCTTAACGCCGGGAGCAGCATCCCCGCGAGAATCGCAATGATGGCTATGACCACCAACAATTCGATCAAGGTAAACCCGGACTGATAGCGTCCGCTGCCGCCTGAAGGCAAGTGAGGTTTCATTCGTTTCCTCCGATAATTGGTTGTTTGTTACGGGGCGATTCGCGCGGCTATTTCCGACTACTCAGGCTCTGCTGTCAACGTTCTTGTGCAGCCTTTTCCCTTGCTCCCCTTGCTCGGAAAGCTTGAAGACCGTCAGCGTTGCGGCCACCGAAGACCGAGTAATCACTCAACCAGCAGCCCACCCCTGCGCGAAAAGATCACGCGAGTCCGGATTTACGGGCCGCCGAACCTGAACGAGCTGTTTGCGGATGGCTCACTGACGCATTGGTAGTTCGGGAAGTGCGGCAAGGAAATCGGTCATTGGGACCGCGCCAAGCGTTTTGTGCGTTCGCGGTCGAGTGTCCGCGGCCCAACCCAGCGCGTATTGTATTTCTGAATCCAGCTATCGCCGGTTATGGCTGGGCGCTTCTGTCGGCCATAGAGTTGATAGTCCATGCCGTGGAATGGCAGCGGTTCAACCGTCGCGCCTTCGGCCACGTGAAAATCTGAGTCCTTGTCCCAACCGACTGAAAAAAGAAAGAAGTCGCGCTCGTAACCGGCCGGTTTGTCCGGAAGGGCCTTGGCGGAGAAGGTCAAGATCAGTTCATCCCCACCATTCAGCAACACCAGCGCGTCGTCGCGTTTGTGCAACAGTTCGTTTACTGACCCGTATCGAGTACACCATCCTGAAGGAGTGATGCGCCAGTTCGCGTTCTGACGCACTTTTTCGTAATCGGGTGTCAACGGAAGATACCAGGGAAGTTCTGCAAATTCACTAAAACCTCGCCAGTGCAGGTCGGTTTTATCCGGCATGAACGAAGCCACGCGTGTACTGGCAGGATCAGCTCGCTCCAATAAACGCGCCTGGTCCCAATGAATTTCGAAACTGGCGCTCAAGCGCAACCGCCGGCTTCCCTGCGGCAACTTGCCGGTTAGATCGACCATAATGCGCTTCGTCTTTCCTGCAGGGGCGCCAACCACAGCGTCGACTGCCTGCCATTTTCCATCGTCCTTTTCGACTTCCAATTTCGGAAACGGAAAGGGCAGGCCGGGATATTGTGAGGCCGCGATATTCGCTGAGCCGCCGCCGAACCGCAGCCATCCGGTCAAGGCCAAGACAAGCGGGCGTCCTACGTCGATCGGACCGAAATCGAGCGTCACTGAATGAGGTTCAGCGAGGCCGCGCAATTGTGGACCGAGCAATTGTGTTGGCGAGACCAGTTGCCCATCGACCTCCTGCAGTTGCTGAGTGACGTCGAGTCCATCATGACGAATCGCTTTTAAGAGTGGCGTCGGCCGATGCAACGCAACGAGCTCGCCTGTGGGAAAAGGTTTTCCGGGGAGCAATTTGTCGGTTGGATAAATCTCGACGCCCGGTGGATGATCGACAACGACCAATTTCGCTTCGTCCAGGTAAAGCACTTCTCGCAGTTCCTCCGTGATGCTCAGCACGTAATCGTCCCCTCGTGGTTTGAACGAAGTTTCGTTGCCAATCCAGACATGCTCGTCGGGGTCGGCTTCAATGTAACGTCCTTCAGCGACCGGCAAACCGAGTGGCGACGCACCCAGCAGATCGGTGACGAACCGGAAGCGTTTTCCATCCCACGCATACAGATAAGGACACGAGCCGGTGGGCAAAATCAGTTCGAACTGATCTAAGATCGTGCAGCCTGCGATCTCGACATCCACCGTCGGCGTCGCGAGGTCGAACCAACGAACGGTCAACGAATCCAATTTCTTGTGCCGCCCAATACCCAATTCGATGGGGAGTTGCCGAACTGTTCGAATGGTGCGCAGCCCCTGCACGGTGGCTTCAATGCGGACGCCAATTCCGCTCGGATTCGAACGGTTGCCGAGCAGCCGCACCTTCAGTTGGCTGTTCGCGTTCGCTCCGTTGTTCCGCAGCAATTGCAAACCGCGCTTCTCGATGTCGAGCACCAGGTCCGTATCGCAGTCACCGTCGAAATCGGCCGCCGCCAGGCTCGTGATTTTCCCAGTCAACGCCGGGAGTCCGAGTGATGCAGTCACGTCTTTGAATCCGGCCCGCCCCAAATTTCGCCAGATAGTTAACCCATCACCGCTCGCACAAATATCCAACCATCCATCGTTGTCGTAATCCAACAGCGTTAGGTTCTGAATCTCGCGTGTTCCGCGCGGGACGCTGGCCCGTTCTTCCATGCCGCCAAAAAAACATTCGAGTTTGTCCGCGGTGGCGACGATTAAGTCTGTTCGCAGATCGTTGTTCAGATCGCCGACGGCAATGAGCCCGGTCTGAGGCAGGCTAGGAATGGGATTCGTCGAGAGGAGCGGTCCGCCGCGTTGTTTCACGAAGATCATCGGCGCCTGGCCGGTCTGTGTAATGAAAACATCCATCAGATCGTCGTTATTCCAATCGTCGATGAGCAGCTTGCGCGCGCTGGTTACGGACGCCGGGACGCCGGAGGTTGCTGTAATATCCTTGAAGAAGATATTGCCCAAATTGCGGAAGAGGCGAACGTCATTCGTGCTGGTGACCGCAATCAAATCGAGCGAACCTGTAAAATCGAAATCAGCCAAAGCGCCATCGATTGCCTTGAGGTCGTTCAATTGCGCGGCGGCGGTGAAATCAGTAATCGTCCCGTTCGTCGTGAACTTGAAGACATGCGATCCATGTGGGCCAAGCACGATGGCATCTTCACTGCGATCGTTGGGAGTGAAATTGTTGTTGAGATCTCCAATGAGGCATTGAGTGTAAGTGGCTCCTGGAATTCCAGGCAATGTCTCACCGTGCGGCGAAAACGTGCCATTGGTGTTCGTGAGCAATCGAAAACCTTTCTCGCCCTCTTGAACGAAGAGGCCATTGTTTCCATCATGGCGCAGGTCCATTATTCCTATCGGCCCGCGATAATTCTGTCCGCCGCCGGCTGGAGCAAACGCTTCTTTGGTCGCATCGGCAAACGATACCTTGACGCCATTCTCGTCGGGTTGCTCCAGTTGAAAGGGGACACGAGCGGCGGTGTGAACGCAGCGCTCGTACGTCGCGGCCGTCGGGGTTTGCGCAGGCAGCTTGGCGGCGATCTGCCGGTGCAATTCGAGTTCCTGATTCGCTTCGTCTTGACGCCCGGCGCGGATCAAAACCTGGCTTAGATTATAGTGAGCGGCCGGATGTTCGGGCTCCAAAGCTATCGCCGCTTGAAAGGACGTGATGGCTTCGTCCCAGTTTTTCAGTTGTTGGTGCGCGAGGCCGCGTTGGAATAACGCGGCAGCGACAGTCCCATCCAGTTCGGTGGATTGTTGCAATGCTTTCAGGGCGGGTTCGAATTGGCTGAACCGCAGGTGGGCGCAGCCGAGCACGTAAAATGCCGCGGCCGATTGCGGATCGAGCTTGAGCACCTCCTGGGCATGCTTGATCGCATTTTCGCTTTGACCGGCCAATAGGTACGCGTTCGCGAGGTTGAGATGTGCATCGGGATGAATTGGATTTGCCGCCACTGCTTTCTGGAAAGCTGCGATGGCGCGATCCGCTTGCGCCTTGTCCAGGTAGTTCTTCCCCGCATTCATCTCCTGCACGAACGTGTCGCCCGAGGGAGATTTGCCGCGACATGAAAGAGACAACAGCACGAGCGGCGCAATGGAAAGTGCGACTCCCCAAGAGATCAGAGCTTTGAGGTTCAAATTTGAACGTGGATTCATCTGTGGCACAATAGGGAATCGCGCGCTGGCTGACAATTAATTAGGGCGTGGGCAGGAATGCAGGGGCACATCCTGTCAGTACCACTCGCTTTGGCGCCGGGAACGCCTTGTCGTAGCGCAGACTTGCAGTCTGCCGTATCGCCGATTTGCAATCGGCAAAACGTTCGCCAGTTCCGCGCGCGCTAGGATTGGCCGGAACCTCTGCAGGTTGAAAACCTGCGATACAGCAGAGTGAAACTCTGCGCTACGAGGAAGCTCCCAGGCGGGCAAGCCGGAAAAACGGTTGCTGGTTCGGACGTTTCCGCAGCGTAAACACTGCTCCCGTTACTTTCGTTCGGACAAGCTGGGCGCAACTTGGCGAACTAACTCTTGGGACCGGGTGAGAATTTCTTGTCCGGATTCGCATTGAAGAGCAAATTCGGCGAGAGCCTTTGCCTCGGTCAATTTCAATCGGCGGATCAGAAACTTGATTTCCGGGACGGCAGAAGGGCTGGCGCTCAATTCATCAACTCCCAAGCCGAGGAGCAGGGGGACCATGGCCGGGTCTCCCGCCATTTCACCGCACACGCCGACCCAAATGCCATTGCGGTGCGCGGCATCGACTGTCATTTTGATCAAGTTGAGTATCGCCGGATGCGTTGGTTCATAGAGATGAGCGATCTTTTCATTCAACCGGTCCACAGCCAGCGAGTATTGAATGAGATCGTTTGTCCCAATGCTGAAGAACTTGACGCGTTTAGCGAGCGTGTCGGCGATCAAGGCGGCAGAGGGGATTTCGATCATGATCCCAATTTCGAGCGACTCATTAAAGGGGACATTCTCGGCTCGCAATTCGGCTTTATATTCCTCGACGAGGGCGTTGGCTTTGTTCAGTTCGTCGAGGCAGGAGATCATTGGATACATCAACTTGATGTTGCCCTCGACACTGGCTCGAAGAACGGCGCGCAATTGGTCCCGGAAAATCTCCTTCTCTTGCAGGCAAAACCGGATCGCGCGCCAGCCCAGAAACGGATTCATCTCCTGCGGCAATTGGAGGTGGGAAAGGAATTTGTCGCCCCCCAGGTCCAATGTTCGAATCACGACTGGATGAGGCTTGAGCGCGGCTGCCACACTGCGATACGCCTGATATTGCTCTTCCTCGCTGGAGAGCGTGTCGCGATTGATAAAAAGATATTCCGTGCGGAACAATCCTACGCCCTCGGCTCCGCATTCCTTGACCGCTTCGGTGTCGCTCGCCTGTTCCACGTTGGCCGATAGAACGATCCGCGCCCCGTCCAAAGTCACGGCTGGCTCATGCTGGAGCTGGCGAAGCTTTTCCTCGAGATTGACATGTTTGCGCACCAACTGGCCGTACTCGAACAGAGTCTGGTCCGTGGGGTTAATGATCAAATAGCCATTGTAGCCATCGAGGAGCGCGTAAGAACCGGTGGCGAGCTGGCCGCTGACATTGCGCAGGCCGACGATCGCTGGAATCTGCAAGGACCGAGCCATGATCGCCGTGTGCGATGTCTTGCTGCCGGTGTCGGTGGCAAATCCGAGCACCATTTTTTTGTCGAGGAGCGCGGTTGTGGAAGGCGAGAGATCCGCGCTGATGACAATGCAAGGCTCCCTCAAGTGCCGCAGATCCGACTCGTGCGGCCGATTCAGCAGGCTGCTGAGCACGCGCGCCGTGACGTCGCGCATATCCGACGCTCTTTCACGCAGGTACTCATCATCAATCGTGCTGAGCGTGGCGGCGTACTTCTCGGCCACCTGGTAGAAGGCTTGTTCGACATTGAGCTTCTGCTCGTGCATCAACCGGGTGACCTCGTCGATCAAGGTGCGGTCTTCCAACACGAGCAAATGAGCGTCAAAGATGCTGGCATCAGCAGCGCCCATTCCTTCTTCGACTTTGTGCTGGACATCGAGGATTTGCTGGCGCGTCTGAACCAGAGCTTTTTCAAGGCGCTGCATTTCCTGCGAAAGCTCTCCTTCAGGAACGAGATAGGAGGGGATGCAATCGTTGGATTTGCTGTAAACGAGAATTTTTCCCCGGCTAACACCAGGTGAAACAGGGATTCCCCGGAAGATTCTTTCTCCCTCTCGCTCAGGCTCTCGCATGGACGATGATTATCGATTATTTCCTCGGTTGGAAACGATATTTTTGTTGAAGTCAATGCTGTGACTGAAAAACGTCTGCTCCATAACATTGCGCTAGTCGGTTTTATGGGGACGGGAAAAACCTCCGTCGGCCACGCACTCGCCTCGCTGCTGCGTTTTCGCATGGTGGACACTGACGAACTCATTGAGTGGCGCGCGGGCAAGCGGATTAGCGTGATTTTCGCCCAGGACGGTGAACCGCGCTTTCGCGAGTACGAACGTCAAATCGTTGTCGAACTCCGGCGCTATCGTCGCACGATCATCTCGACCGGTGGCGGCCTCGTCGTTGACCCAGTCAACATGGAGAGTTTGAAATCGCACGCGCTGGTCGTTTGCCTTTGGGCGTCGCCCGAGGCAATTTGGGAACGTGTGCGTCACCAGTCACATCGTCCGTTATTGAGCACGCCCGACCCTCAGGCAAAGATTCGCGCGTTGCTGGCCGAGCGCGAGCCTTTTTATCGTCAAGCTGATGTCTTGCTCAATACGGAGCTGCGGTCCCTGCGCGAAGCCGCGCAGCAAGTCGCTTATCAGTACCGCCTCGCCCGCGAAAGGCAGTCGTCCCATGAAAACTCGCATTCGAGCGCGCGCGATTGAATTGGGCTTCGACGCTTGCCGCATCACAAACGCTGCTCCGCCCGCCACGGCCGCTCGGTTCACTGATTGGCTGGCGTCCCAACAACACGGCGAAATGGCGTATCTCGAGCGGAATGCTCATAAACGAACCGATCTGTTACAGGTGTTGCCGGAAGCCAAAAGCGTGATCACGCTCGCGGCCAGCTACGAAATCGCAAATCGCAAATCGCAAATCGCAAATCGTCCGAACACTGGCCTTGTCGCGCGTTACGCGCGCTTCGCGGATTATCACGACGTGCTGGCGGAGCGGTTGAAGCAATTGACGGATTACGTTAACAGCATCGGCGTTGGAACTCGATCCCTCTGGTATGTTGATACAGGCCCGTTTTTGGAACGCGACTTGGCGCAACGCGCTGGGTTGGGCTTCGTGGGCAAACATACCAACCTCATTAGCCGTCAGCTGGGCAATTGGATTTTCCTCGCTGAAATCATTACGTCATTGGAGTTGGAGCCGGACGCTCCCGAGAAGAATCGCTGCGGGTCCTGCACCCGTTGCATGGCTGCGTGTCCGACCGGCGCAATCACAGCGCCCTTTCAACTCGATGCCCGGCGTTGTATCTCCTACCTCACCATCGAATTGAAAGGCTCGATTCCGGTCGAGTTCCGCCCGGCGATTGGCAACCGCATTTTTGGCTGCGACGATTGCCTCGCGGTTTGCCCGTGGAACCGATTTGCCCGCGAAGGAAAACTGATGCGCGACCATGCGCGCAGCGATTTGGCCGCGCCGGATTTGGTGGAACTCCTGGCGTTGGATGAAGCGGCTTTCAAGCAGCGTTTCGCCGGAACACCCATGCTGCGAACAAAGCGTCGCGGTCTCCTGCGCAATGTGTGCGTCGCGCTCGGGAATGTGGGGGATTCGGACGCCGTCCCTGCATTGAACCGCGCCGCAGCTGATAGCGATGCGCTAATTGCGGAGCACGCGCGCTGGGCGCTTGATCAAATTCAATCTCGATCCTCACCGGGCCAATTGTGAACACGTGTTCACAATTGGTGGATGAAGCTTTCTTTCCTCTTTGGCCTGACATCGAGTAGCCCGCGGGTAACTCTTGCCATTACCACCCTCGGCGGTCTTTGGGAAAGTTAGCCCTGCGGCTGCGGCCACCTCATGGCCTGCTGGGACCTCCTCCCGGCAACCCGTCCTTCGGCCAAGAAACGTCCCACGTCATCGCAGTCGGTCCATCCGGCCAA
>VHDE01000143.1 GCA_016871515.1 Verrucomicrobiota bacterium | reverse complement strand
GTCATGCCGGAGTAGAGATCGTCAATGCGGCCGATTCCCAGGGTCGATTTCTGGGGAGCACGGTGACGGCCCGCAAAAGCAACGGGATCCCGGCCTTTCAAAGCCGGTTCAAATCCGCTCATGGCGGACGCGAACGACTCCATGGGCTCATTTACCCCAAATTGCCGAGCGTGCTCGACTTAGGAAACAGAAAAGACGCGTCCTGCCCCCACGCTGTCGCGGATAAGAATTTGTTCGACATTGGAGAAGAATTCAGTTATAAGAGGCGCTGTTATTACAGCGTGCAATATCTTAGGTGCTGAGAAGCCTGAGCCGAGCTTTCTTTATCGCCTTGAGGTAGTAAGGTGCTGGAAACGTCTAAAGAATTTGCGAGTTTATGGCGACTCAACCTATTAGCGAAATTGCTTCGAATTACGTCGGCTTTCGCCTGGCGCGTATCCTCAACGATAATACGGCGGCGCTTACAAAATCGATCGAACGTCTCACCTCCGGATTACGAATTGTCTCGGCTGGTGATGATCCCTCAGGTGCGGCCATCTCGGTAAAGCACGAGAATGCGATCGCCAGGATGGGAGCCGCTCAAGATGGGATCGCAAACACCACAGACTTTGTCGAGACACAGAGTGACTTCTTGTCCAGCGTCTCAGAGTCGCTGACCAGAATGAGTGAATTGGCTGTCCTTTCACAGTCAGGAAGCACGACAGACGCCCAACGTTCGGCCTACCAGATTGAATTCTCGCAATTGCAGCTTTTCGTCAGTGACGTCGGAAACCGGAGCTTCAATCAATTGGACCTTTTTAGGACTTCATCTTTGAGCACGGTGGTTAACGAAAATGGAGGATCGATTACGCTCCAAAGCAGCTTGAATTATCACGCCACTGCCGCACTTGGAGGATTTTTCAATGTTTACAATCCAACCACAGTGGACATCTCAGCCACAGCGAGTGCCGCAGCCGCCCAAGCGGCAGTCAGTACCGCTATCACAAATCTGACTGTCATGCAGAGCAGGGTGAGTGGAAACATCACCGTTTTGAATCTTTACGACGATCTGCTGACCGATGCAATCGATAACTTAACCGCCACAAAAGACCGCATCACCGCAGTCGACACGGCGACGGAGTCAGCTGAGTTTTCGCGCCTTGACCTTCTCACCCAAACCGGCACGAGCATGATCGCCAATTGGAATACGCTCCGCACCAATCTTCTCGATCTCTACCAATTCCCGAAGATATAGATAGATAGATAGCGTAACGCAGGATGCCAATCCTGCGGTGTGGTAATCAATCGGACGCGCGCGAAACTCCGCCGATTGGCAATCGGCGATACAAGACTAGACTGGGCAGTCTGCGCTGCGTTCGCTACGTTCATAGCCCATCTTTAGCATTGCTGGTCCATCAATTCGGTCTATTATTCCCGACGATTCAGGATAACAGCGTTGCAGCTAGACCGCCCGAAATGACCAATCGACATTTGTGCGGAACATTAGGATAAACTCGCTCCATACGGCGCTCTTGGATTAGGACCAACCAACTTCCCATGTCCGTCACCACGAAGATATGAAAACGACCATTCCGGAATTAAGGCGTCTGAAGGAGGACGATGCGCGCCTAAACAATTGGAAACGTTGGGGCCCGTATTTGGCCGAACGGCAGTGGGCCACCGTCCGTGAAGATTACTCGGAGTCAGGGAATTGCTGGGAGTACTTCCCGCACGACCACTCTCGAAGCCGGGCTTATCGGTGGGGCGAAGACGGCTTGCTTGGCATTACCGACCGCGAATGCCGCCTCTGTTTTGCTCTCGCTCTCTGGAATGAAAAAGATTCCATCTTGAAAGAGCGGCTCTTCGGATTTACGGGGCCGGAAGGGAACCACGGTGAAGACGTCAAGGAAGTCTATTTTTACATGGACTCTACCCCAACGCATTCCTATCTAAAGGCTCTTTACAAGTATCCTCAAGCCGAGTTCCCGTACGCCCAATTGTCCGCGGGGAACAGCCACCGAGGAAAGAAGGATCCGGAGTACGAACTCGCCGATACGGGCGTCTTTGATGAAAGCCGCTACTTTGATGTATTTGCGGAATATGCCAAGAACGCGCCCAACGACATTTTCATTCGTCTCACCATTGCCAACCGCGGACCGGACGAAGCGGTCCTTCATGTGCTTCCGACCCTTTGGTTTCGCAACACATGGTCCTGGAGTTCAGCGCATGAAGGGGCCAAGCCGCTAATCTCCCGCGAAAAAGACAATTTGCTGTCGGCAACCCACGAGACGCTAGGTCGCTTCTTCCTAAACTTTGGCCCCGCTCCAAGCGGCGAACTGCCTGAAGTCCTGTTCACTGAAAACGAGACCAACTTCACGCGACTGTTCGGCGTCCCCAACAGCGGCCCGTTTGTGAAGGATGCCTTTCATGAGTTCGTCATCCAGGGAAACGCTTCTGCGGTTAATCCAAAAGGCTGCGGCACCAAAGCCGCCCCGCATTACCGGCTGAAAGTCCCGGCAGGCAAATCACAAACGCTGCGCTTGCGCTTGTACCTGGATGGCGAATCGTCTGAAAAATCTCTCGGCAAAGATTTCAACGCCGTCTTTAACCATCGCATCCGTGAAGCGGACGAATTCTACGCCTCAGTCACGCCACCGCAATTGGCGGATGACGAACGCAACGTCGTTCGGCAAGGATATGCCGGACTGCTTTGGACAAAACAATTCTACCATTTTGTCACGCTCGACTGGTTGAACGGTGATCCTACGTCGCCGCCGCCGCCCGAAGGGCGCAAGCATGGACGGAATCATGAATGGTCTCACCTGTTCAACAACGATGTTCTCTCTGTGCCGGACAAATGGGAGTATCCCTGGTTCGCCGCCTGGGACCTAGCGTTCCATATGATTCCTTTCGCGAAGGTCGATGGCAAGTTTGCCAAGGACCAGCTGAGTTTGCTGCTCCGCGAATGGTACATGCATCCGAATGGCCAGATTCCCGCCTACGAGTTTGCCTTTAGCGATGTGAATCCGCCCGTGCACGCCTGGGCCGCTTGGCGCGTTTATAAGATTGCCGCGCGAGATGGCGAACGGGACCGCCACTTCCTTGAAAGTGTTTTCCAAAAGCTGCTCTTAAACTTCACCTGGTGGGTCAATCGCAAGGACGCTCACGGCAAAAACCTCTTCTCCGGTGGCTTCCTCGGTTTGGATAATATCGGCATCTTCGACCGCTCGAAACCGCTGCCCACCGGCGGGACATTGCAACAGGCTGACGGCACGGCTTGGATGGCCTTTTACTGCGCGACCATGTTGAGCATGGCACTCGAACTCGCCAAAGACGGAGATCGCGTGCGCGTCGCGTATGAAGACATGGCGTCGAAATTTTTCGAACATTTCGTCCAAATCGCCGACGCGATGAATACGCTCGGCGGCAATGGCCTCTGGGATGAGGAAGACGGGTTTTACTACGATCAAATCCAGTTCGATCATCATTTGGTGTCGCTGAAGACGCGGTCGATGGTTGGTTTGTTGCCTTTGATTGCCGTCGAAGTGCTGGAGAAAGATGTTATCGAACGATTGCCGGGATTTAATAAGCGGTTTACGTGGTTCCTGAAAAACCGGCAGGACCTCTCGCGTCACATTTCCTACGGCGAATACGGCCACAAACATCGCCTCATTGCCATCCCGTCGCGGGGACGCCTCGAACGCGTGTTGCGCTACCTGCTCGACGAAAATGAGTTTCTCTCGCCCTACGGCATTCGTTCCGTCTCCAAAATTCATCAGGAACGGCCTTACATCTTTCACTTCGGCGGCGAAGAACATCGCGTCGATTACGTTCCTGGCGAATCGAACACCTGGCTCTTCGGCGGCAACTCGAATTGGCGCGGCCCGATCTGGTTTCCCGTCAATTACCTTCTCGTCGAAGCTCTCCAGCGCTATCACCACTTCTACGGCGATCATCTCAAAGTCGAATGTCCGACCGGCTCGGGGCGAATGTTTACTTTGAAGCAAGTGGCGGAGGAAATTGCGTCGCGCCTGGCCCGCATCTTCTTGCCTGATGCGTCCGGCAGGCGTCCATGTCACGGCGATGAACGGCGGTTCAGTGATGATCCCGACTGGCGGGACTTGGTCCTCTTTCACGAGTATTTCCATGGCGAAACCGGCAAAGGTCTCGGCGCCAATCATCAGACGGGCTGGACCGCCCTGGTCATTCGGCATATCGAAGGATTGGCCCGCCGCCGCGAAAAGTCATCCCTCACGTAAACGCAAGTTGTTTCACATCACGCAGCGCAGAGTTTCAGGGTAGCGCGTTTCGCGCAACCCTGGGCTGAATGATTGCAATCCCGTTGGGATTGCCCGGGCGAAATGTCCAAACACCATTGCAGAGTTTCTCTCTGCCGTTTCCGATTTCGAGATTCGAGTTTCGGATTTCTAATTCTAAGTAAGTAAGTCTGCGGCCCGTGACGATTTGCACAGATACTGTTAGTTAGAGCGAAGCCCTGAGCTGCGGCTCAGTCACGCACGCCCCGCCAACGTCGCCGCAAATAATTCTTGGCTTTGCAGTAGATTGCGGGTAGGGAAGCCGAACTCGAATAAGTCGCAGTCGGATTTTGCGGAGCACAATTCGTGTCTGGCTAGCCAGGATTAGGGTTGTCGCGACACTTCGAAGCCCCGAACGCCATCTGACAGAATAACGTGATGAGTGAACGATCAGAAAACGCCGCGCCGTCTAATCGGCCGGCCGCGTGGTGGGGCGAACTGAATCGTTACCACTGGTTCGTCTTAATCGTCGCGGCGCTCGGATGGCTGTTTGATTGCCTGGATCAACAGCTCTTCAACATCGCTCGTGTTCCCGCCATGCGTCAGTTGCTTGGCACGAGCGACATGAGAATCGTCACTGAGTATGGCGGCTATGCAACTTCGATCTTTCTGATGGGGTGGGCGGCGGGTGGTTTGGGCTTCGGCATTTTGGGCGATCGCATCGGACGGGCCAAAACGATGCTCATCACGATTCTCATTTATTCATTGTGCACAGGACTGAGCGCATTGTCGGTTGGCTTCTGGGATTTCGCGTTCTACCGTTTTCTGACTGGCCTCGGCGTCGGCGGCGAATTTGCCGTTGGCGTAGCGCTCGTTGCTGAAGTGATGCCCGCGCGGGCACGACCGCACGCGCTTGGATTGCTGCAAGCGCTCTCGACGGTGGGGAATGTTTCTGCCGCTCTGGTTGGAATGTCGCTCGGCTATCTGGAACAAAAGGGAGTGATTGGACATGTCCATTCGTGGCGCATCATGTTTGTCATTGGCGCGGTGCCAGCATTTCTGGCCATCTTTATCCGCCGCCGTTTGAAGGAACCCGAGCGCTGGCAAGCTGTCGCCGCGACAGGCTCGCGAGATGCGAAGCTCGGTTCCTATCGCGAACTTTTCGGCAATCCACGTTGGCGCAAGCATGCGATCATCGGATTCCTGCTGGCCTTTGCCGGAGTCGTCGGGTTGTGGGGCATTCTCTTCTTCAGCATCGATCTGATTCGTTCGGTGTTGCGCAAGACATTTGAAGCGCAGGGACTCGCGCCCGCCATTGTCGCCGGCAAACTGAACCTTTGGGCGGGCATCGCTTCGATCACGATCAATATCGGCGCTTTCTTCGGGCTCTACGGGTTCAGCCGCGTGGCCGAACGTATTGGAAGACGTCCCGCCTTTGCGATTGCGTTCGTTTTAGCGATGTTCAGCACTGCGTTTGGTTTCTGGTTTCTGAAAGATTTCTCGGACATCTTTTGGATGACGCCGATCATGGGTTTTTGCCAATTCGCGCTCTTCGCCGGATACGCAATTTATTTTCCAGAGCTATTCCCCACACACCTGCGCAGCACCGGCGTTTCATTTTGTTATAACGTCGGCCGTTTCCTCGCTGCGCTCGGACCACTGACACTGGGATTACTCACGAGCAAAGTCTTCAAAGACTATCCGGAACCGCTCCGCTACGCCGGGCTAACTTTGTGCGGCGTGTTCCTGATTGGGTTAATCACGCTGCCGTTCGCTCCGGAAACGCGAGGAAAAGGACTGCCGGACGATGAATGTGAATAACTCGCGGTGTTTTGGCTTTGACAGCGTCCCGTTGTTCGTATTAACCAAGCAACACTCGGGTTAGGGAAGACCAGAGGCAACTCTGCTGGAGTCGGAGAAGCAATCCGGTTTCGTCACTCGAGGAGGTTCTACCAATATTCGCGGCTGGCGATCCATCGTTGATGGCCAGCCAGTCTTTGGAGAATTCAGCGTTCAATCTATCAACCTAAAGGAGGGATGGTATGTGCAAGCTACTCGTGTCTGTTGCTATCAGTCTTGTCTTGGCCCCCGGTTTGCAAGGCGCGGTCATTCTATCGGACACATTTTCGTATACGAACGGCGTGCTTCAAAGTGTGTCTGCCAACAAATGGATCGGTCATAGTGGACCGACGAACCAAGTCGACGTGTCTAACGGAACGTTGCGCTTGAGTCAGTCCGAAGGGCAAGATGTGAACGCATCGTTCGCCGGACAATCCTATGGCACTGCGAATGGAGACAGACTCTACGCGAGTTTCCGAGTGAAATTCACGGGCTCGCCTTCCGGCGCCGGCAGCTACTTCGCTCACTTTAAGGACGCCGCGGCCGGTTTTCGCACGCGCATTTGGGCGCTCACGAATAGCGCGGCGCCGGGCGCGTTGCGTCTTGGAATCAGTTCCACGTCAGGTTCGGAACCCGCCACAATTCATACCACCGATCTCCAACTTAACAGCGAGTATGTCGTGGTCACGCGTCTGATTTTGACCAACGGCATCAGTTCACTCTGGATTGATCCCTACTCGGAAAGTGCGCCGAGCATCTCGACCGGCGCAGGCGGCGTGATACCGATTAGCTCGTTTGCTTTTCGCCAAGCCAGCGGCATTGGGTCCATCCAGGTTGACGATCTCCTTATTGGCACAACGTTCGATGACGTCGTGCCGCCCGCCGAACAGACGAACACGTGGCCCGCGATTAGAATCCAGCCGCAATCGATGCATGTCGTCGCCGGAAAGGACGTGACCTTCAGCGTCGAAGCTGCGGGCGCCGAACCCTTGAGTTATCAGTGGACTTTCAACGAACTCAAAATGGCAGGCGCAACGAATCCGCTCGTGAAGCTGGCGAGCGTTACAGCGCGAGAGCAAGGAGAATATCGCGTGATCATCAGCAATTCGGCCGGCACAGCCATGAGCCAAGCGGCCGCGTTGACCGTCGTGAGCCTGGATGCTCCCGTAATCGCGACACAGCCCGCCCATCATACGCTTAAGGTGGGAGATAATGTCACGTTCACGGTTTTGGCAAATGGCACAGAACCATTGACGTATCAGTGGCGGTTTGGTTCGCAGGAAATCAAAGGCGCGAACTCCGCCGCTTTAACTCTCACTAAGGTAACCCCGGACCAAGCCGGGGCGTATGGCGTCACGGTTCGGAACAGCGTTGGCATGGCCTTGAGCGAAATGGCAATGCTGACCGTCAAGCCCGTTTCGTTGCCACCTGTGACTAATGTGATAGCTCCCAAACCTCCTGTTATAAAGCTGACGAATCTGTTGGAGAATCTTGTGCGGCCAGGAGACTTGCCGACCAACACATTTTCCGAATTGGTGTTGCGGCCGGGCGAGCAACTCACCACCACCGTTTACGCCAGTCAGTCCGAAAGCGGTGAACTTCGGCTCAGCATGAACGTCGATGCGCTTCCCCCGTTCGCCGCCTGGACAGTGCATGAAAATTCCACCGCCAATATCGCGTTCGCGCCCACTCCAGCTGAAGCAGGCACGAACTACGTCTTTGAAGTTCAGGCTATCAATGCCGGTGGAACAAATCGCATGGCATGGAGCGTCTACGTGCCCACAGCGCTCGAACAGCAACTTGTCCTGGCCGAATTTCTCGCCAATCCCGCCACTGCCAGCACGGCTCCGCACTTCAATCCGTTGCGCCGCGCCGAAGCTCCGCCGAGTCCGAGTTCGAGCGACGAATACGTCGAGGTCGTGAATCTATCAGACCAAGATATTGATCTGCTCGACTGGACGATCTCCGATTCCGCGCAGGTGCGTCATCGGTTCAACGAATCATTTCCGCTTGAAGCGAAGCAAGCGATCCTCATTTACGGCGGCCCGTTGACTGGATTTCTTCCCGTTTTGGATGCGCTCGCCATTCCGGCGAGCGAAAGCACATTTGGATTCGGCCTGAACAATAACGGCGGCGACTCGATTCTCATCCGGAACGCGTCTAGCAATCTTGTCAGCCGCACCGTTTACATGGAACTTTCCTCGAACAGTTCGCTCACCCGTTATCCAGACTTCAACGGCGAGTTTGTTGCCCACTCAACCATTGCAACGAACGCCTTCTCTCCGGGCCGACGATTTGATGGGCGTCCTTACAAAGAAACTGTCGCGCCCGCACGACCGGCTTTCACAGTAAGCGTTGCCCGCGAAGCATCCGAATCGCTGGTGCTGCGTTGGACAGCCGAACCCGGCAAGACCTATACGGTACTGCGCTCATCTTCTCTCGGCGGCTTGTTCGTTCCGATGGCTATGGATCTGACTTTCGCCGATGAACATGGTCAATATGTCGACCGCCATTGGTCGAGTCGCCCCATCAGCTTCTATCGCCTTAGCTCACCATAGCCAATTGTAGCGCAGACATTCCTGTCTGCGGGTTCACGGGACTTTCGAGCCCCGTGAACCAAACGGCGACGTAAACCCTCGTTCGAACCGCGCTCGCTGAAAAAATAAATAAATGAACTATTCTCGTTGTACAGTTCCAGTTGTGAACCCTGGTGAACCGTGTCCTAACTTAATTCAATGATTGACCGGCCAGCCATTTCAACCCGAACAGCGTTCACAGTGCATCCCGAAATTGTCGGTAGCGGCGGGCATCCTGCCTGCCGTGGAGGGCGTGCATCTTGCCGCCCGGAGCAATGCTTGAAACGCGGATGTTGCGTTCTAGCGCGCACACGGATCCGCCGGGCAGGATGCCCCGGCTCTACGGCAGGCAGGATGCCCGCCGCTACGATTGAGCCGACAACTTCGGGATGCACAACAGCCTTCACGTTGGTGGAATTGCTCGTTGTGATCGGCATTCTGGCTCTTCTAGGCTGTTTGGTCTTGCCGACGCTCAACAAGGCCAAAGCGAAAAGTCAAAACGCCATTTGTCTGAACAACCTTCGACAATGGGGATTGGCGGCTCATCTTCACGCGGCCGAACATGACGATCTTCTATGTGATGAAGGCGCTCCCAGTCCCGGGCTGCGCTCGGTCACTCGCGGTTGGTACGTGAGCCTGCCATTGATGCTTGGGCTGCCATCGTACCACGCGATGCCATGGCGGACGAATGCCTTGCTGAATCCCGGGTCGAGTCTTTTCATTTGCCCGTCCAACTCGCGGCGCGCTACCAACAACAACCTGTTTCATTATTGCTTAAATGAGCACATTGATGGCACCGGCGCCGAGGATCGGCCGACGAAGGTCTCGTCGATTGGGTGTCCTGGACAAGCTGTCTATCTCTTCGACAACGGAAAGCGCGCCGCTGTTGCGCAATACAACAATGTTCACACCAACCTTCACGACCGCGGGGCCCAGTTCCTGTTTGTGGACGGTCACGTGGCGCGATTCCGAAATGTAGAGTATTGGGATTTTGTTATGGACCGAGGAAAGACGAATAACCCAGCTCTGGTTTGGTTTCCTTGAGCGCTCGTAACGCAGAGTTTCACTCTGCGTTACGACCAAGCGATTGTTTGAGCCGATTGGTCCCCGATCACCTTCGCAGCCTTGTGCGGTCAAACGCGCATTGCAATTCCGGCTGGCTGTAGTTCCCTACGCTGCCAACCCACAGAGCGCGGAGCGACATGATTGCCATCGGCGATTCCTATTACGCCGTCGGCCTGTCTCGGTACGGGGACTTTGTGGGCGTCGGATAACTCTCAAATCTCTTTGCGGTCTTCGCGACCTTGGTGCGTTGGTATGAGTTTTGTCAACGGGGCGCCCTGGAAGCACTCAGGTCGCAGTTGCAGAACGGCCGGAAAGGGGCTCACCTTAAGGATCTGTTGGTGTGCTCACCAGCAGATGGGCTTAGGGGCGATGCTCGAAGAGAACGCTTGGAGTTTAATCTCCGTCTTTGTGAATCGAGCACCGGCGCAAAGCACCTACATTGGGGACCGCCCCGCACACCTGAGTGCATGTAAGCGCCTGACCCGTTTCCG
>VHDE01000142.1 GCA_016871515.1 Verrucomicrobiota bacterium | reverse complement strand
CACCGGGCAACCAGGCGTGGGGTCGCCCGGAGCGGGAAACCCGCACGCCGGTAAATATGAGGAATCGACCTCATCGCGACAACGGGGAGGGAGCGGCGGCAACGCCACTCCCTTACCCACTGAGTTTGGACGTTTTGCCCGACAATCCCAACGGGATTGCAATCGTTCCAGCCCAGGGTTGCGCGAACGCGCTACCCTGGGTTTGCGTCCAAACAAATTCATCAACCCTGAAAGGGTTGCATGCATCCACGAGGAAGCCAATTGGTTGCAAGGAAGATGCACCTGTGAAGCATCCAGGAAACATCCTTGCGGCAAGGTTGTGTCTCGGTTAAAAGCTCTCCGACGTTTCGCGCCGCCTAACAAACTGAAACGACCTTCAGACAACACCCGATATGAAACGATTCCACGACGCCTCCGTTCAGTCCTGTTTGCTCGTCTTCCTTGCGATGACTTCGCAAACGCTCCTTGCCCAGACGGCTCCAAAACCTGCCGCCGCCTCCGCAGCTTCACCCGCGTATCCTCGGATAACTTTGGCGCCGTGGTATGAGGTTGATGCAAGCTGGCCGCAGAAACCCACAGACTTCAAGTGGGAAGCTGTGCCGGGAGTTGCCGTGGACAAAGAGGACCAGGTCTGGGTCTTCACACGGTCAAAGCCACCGGTGCAGGTTTACACAGCAGAAGGAAAATTCGTTCGCGCTTGGGGCGAGAATGTCATCAGCAACGCCCACCATCTAAAGATCGATCACGCGGGTCACATTTGGATCTCGGACATCGGGTTCCACGTCGTGCGCAAGTTTGCGCCGGAAGGGAAACTATTGCTCACGCTCGGCACGCCAGGTCAAAGCGGCGAAGATCAAAAACGCCTCAATCGACCCACAGACATGGCCATTGCGCCCAATGGCGATATCTTCGTTTCGGACGGTTACGGGAATGCTCGAGTCGTGCACTTCGACGCGGCCGGAAAATTCGTCAAAGCTTGGGGCACACTCGGTGTCGGACCGGAGAATTTCAGCATTCCGCACGGAATCGACATTGATTCCAAAGGCCGGCTTTACGTGGCGGATCGCAACAATGTCCGTGTCCAGGTCTTCAATCAAAAAGGCAAACTGCTGAACAGTTGGCGTGATATCATTGTGCCGTGGGGTTTTTGGATTTCGGCGAAGGATGAAGTCTGGGTCTGCGGTTCGTCGCCGATGCAATGGCGCATCGACGCGAAATATCCGACGGCGCCACTCGGTTGTCCGCCCAAGGACCAAGTGTTTATGAAATTCAACACCGACGGAAAGTTGCTTCAGCTTTGGAACGTTCCAAAAGGTGAGGATGGTCAGGAAAAGCCGGGAGACCTTAACTGGGTCCATTGTCTGGCGCTCGATTCGAAAGGGAACATCTATGCCGGCGACATCATCGGCAAGCGAGCCCAGAAGTTCGTAAAGAAGAATTAATTTGACTCAATGAGAACTGGCGCATCTTGACATTACCGCTGCTTGGAACGCGCTTTCGTCGTGGCGCAGAGTTTCACTCTGCTGTATCGCAGCTGTATCGCCGACTTCCAGTCGGCAGGTCGTCCAATAGACGGCAGGCGCTACAGGCGCTAGGCAAGGCAAAAGCGCTGCCGACTGCAAGTCGGCGATACAGCAAACACAAGTCTGCTTTACGACCAAGGCATCCCCATTGGAGAATGATGTTGGTGCTGATAAGTTGCACCAGATGACAAGAATGCGCAGGCGAATCTTGGGAGCGGCATTGGCCCTTTGGGTGCTGTTTCCAGTTCGCACTCCGGCCCTGGAACACCAAGAGTTTCTTTGGGTAATAACTAATCGCAGCGCGACCGTTTATCTACTGGGCTCGATTCATGTTCTCCGAAGCGCCGACTATCCGTTGGCGAAAGTTTTCGATCAAGCGTTTGACCAAGCGAGCCAAGTCGTTTTCGAAGTGAAGGCAGAAGATTTGAGTTCGCCGGAGACCGCCAATTACATCCTCAAGAGAGCCAAATACGCGACTGGGGATTCGATTCGTCAGCACATTTCCGCGGACACCTATCGTCTGCTGCAAGACTATAGGACGTCCACCGGCGCGAATTTTAGCGATCAGTTTTGTCCGTGGTATCTGGCCGCGCTAATTGTCGGACAAGAAACTCAGCGCGCTGGTTATTCGGAAGATCTCGGCGTGGATCAGCACTACGCGCGCGAAGCTCGATCGCGCGGCAAACAGGTTCGCGCGCTCGAAACGGCCACATTCCAGATCGATCTTTTTGCCGACACGCCAGAAGCTCAGCAGGAGCGGGAATTGCGCGAGCTGCTGTTGGACAGTGGCGCCGTCGCGCAATCGGCAGGCGACCTCGTCGAATTCTGGAAAACCGGCAACGTCGCAGAGCTGGATAAAACTCTCGGTAAAATGCGGACGGACGAAGCGGATTCTTACCGGCGGTTCTTTTCCGATCGCAATAACCGCTGGGTTGCGCAAATAGAAAGCTATTTGAATCTGAACACGACGACTCTGGTGATTGGTGGGGCTGGACATTTCGTCGCTCAGGATGGTGTTGTGGCCTTGCTGCGGAACAAAGGCTTGCTCGTGCAACAATTGCCAAAACTGTTCAGCCGATTTGTCAATGGGCGTCAACTTGCAGACGGCGCAATCTCCCTCGACTTCGAGCCGATCACGGGTCACCGGCACGCGCTGGAAGCGACGGGAAACGTTGTCGCCTGGCAACCGATTCATAACTTCATCAGCTCGGCATCCACGACCAATTACGTTGATCTCGCCGCTCGAGATTTGCCGCAGCGGTTTTATCGGTTGAAAATTCTCGACGCGTTGGGCTGGGCGTCTCCTCGCGCAAGGTCAATGCATTGAGGAATAGGCCGCACGTCCGTAAGGCTCTGCTTCGGCTCGCGGTTCATGAATCTCGCGTGAAGGCCACAGGGCACGGCGGTTTTGACGAGCTCGACTCGACTTCGCGGGATTCTTCGCGCATTTGCGCCCATGAACGCGGCAGCGCGTCTCGCCTGTCCTTCTCTTGGTGTCGGCAAATGCTGCCGCCTAAAGACGCCTAAAGGCCAATGCCTTTCGGTAATTCAAGGCCGTGTGGCAAATGTTGTCCCGTAGGGACAAGTGCCTTCTGAATTACCGAAAGGCATTAGCCTAAAGTTTGGTCTTTTCCTGACGCCGGTCTTTTATGCGGTCGTCATGAATCGCGAAAGAGAAAGCACCCATCAACCGAGACAGCTTCACCGGCACGTCAACTGGGTTCTGCTGGCGCTGCGGCCGGCGCAGCCGTGCTGTTGATGTCCGTGTTCGGCGGTTCGACGGCGAACGCAGCCTTGCCGGCGGTTGGACCGGATTATATCAAGCCATCGACCGAGGTGACGCCCAATTACAAAGCTGCCGCGCTGGGTGAGTGGAAGGAAGGCCGCCCGTTGGACCACCTCCCGAAAGGTTCGTGGCGGGAAATATTCGGGGACAGAACCCTCAATGAACTTGCGGAAACGTCTCGGAGGATCAGCCGCCATCGAGAAGCTGCCCCTGCGCTCTAAATAAACTTCGTGTTCTGTCTTTGGTCCAACACCTATCGACGAACTAATTGGCGTGGTCCGGCCAAAATTAAGGCGCCTTTCACTGCTGGATTGTTGTTTGACCTCAAACTTAAATGCGTTGCAGGTTTCGTCGCGCGGAAGGAGATTACCTCCGTCTCACGAATTATGCAGGACGAACTGCGGAAAGCCGCCGAAGCACTGGGCCTGGACCGGTATGAACGCCACATTTTCCTTTGTGCGGATCAGGCCGAACCCAAATGCTGCGCCTACTCGGTGGGGCTGGAATCTTGGGAGTTTCTTAAAAAGCGGTTAAAAGAACTCAAACTCTCGGGTCCAGAACCACTGGTTTTTCGGACGAAAGCCAATTGCCTTCGAGTTTGCTGCCAAGGTCCGATCGCCGTCGTCTATCCTGAAGCTGTCTGGTATCACTCGTGTACACACGAAGTTCTCGAGAGAATCATTCAAGAACACCTAATCAATGGTCGAATCGTTCAAGAGTTCGCGTTTGCCAGGACTTTTGGCGGCCAGAGTCTTTCTCCAAAGAAGATTCCTGAACAGTAGAAGGCGCTCGTGACGCGCTGGCAAATCACCCCATCAAGCCAAATAAAAAACGGTATCGCCCACTTTAAAGGTCTGCTTTGGCTTCAAATGCACGGGCGCACTGACCCTTTCTCCGTCGACATAGGTTCCGTTCTTTGAACCCAAATCTTCGAGGAGAAACGACGACTCCGTGCGCGTCAATTGCCAATGCCGTCGTGACGCTTTGACATCTTTGATGACGACGTCGCAGTTCAGCCCGCGTCCGATGACGATCGATTTGCGTTCTTGCAGATTGGCGGCGAGAACTGGAGCCTGATTTCCTTCCGCAAGCTTCAACGCATTTGGCAAGCGCTGTGGTTTGTTTGCCATGCGAGCCACTCTAATTGGTTTCGTCGGCGGCGCAAGCTCTCCGTCGACTCTCTCTACAGGATTAGCGCGTGCCATCACCACGCCGCTGCGATGCTTTCCCATGAACCTGGCAGGACAACGCGTCTCGCCTGTCTTGGGTGTATGCAAATGCTGCCGCCTAAAGGCGGGACTACATGCCGACAGGTTCATGGGGAGGTTTAGGGAGAGGGGTTTTATGCACCAGGTTAATGGTCCAAACTGCCCAAACTGCCGGCCGCGCCGGGGCCTCCCTTGACATCCTTCCAGCCTTGGCGAAGACTGCGCCCCTTATGGCTGATCCGAAAGTCAACGAGCAGATGGAGAAGATTGTCTCTCTTTGCAAGCGCCGAGGGTTCATTTTCCAATCCTCGGAAATTTATGGCGGCATCAACGGCTTCTGGGATTACGGTCCGCTCGGAGCCGAGTTGAAGCGCAACGTAAAGGATTTTTGGTGGCGGACGATGGTTCACACTCGGGATGATGTTGCGGGATTGGAAGCAACCATCATCATGCATCCACAGATTTGGAAGGCGAGCGGGCATGTGGACACGTTCGTCGATCCGATGAGCACCTGTCACGGCTGCAAGCGGCTGATCAGAACGGATCAGGCCTGGGAAATGATCGAGACTTCAGGCTGGGGCGCGCCACTCAAGGAGCTGTACCAATCACACGCGCCCGCCGATGAATTGGCCAAGTGGGCAGAAACTAAAGGGAAACGCCTGGTTCCGCGTCTGGCTTTGATTCTAAATCCCCGTGCTGTCGCCGCGAATTGGGAGCGCCGCCTGCAGGAGAGCTCCAACGCCGAGCGGCCCACGCTGAGGCAATTCTTTGTCGCGATGGGAAGGGAGGAGTACGAACCCGGCTATTCGATTCCGCCTTGCCCGCACTGCGGCAGCGAATTGACTGAACCGCGTCCATTCAACCTCATGTTCCGCACTTGCGTCGGCCCGGCCGCGGATGACGATAATGTGGCCTTCCTCCGGCCTGAGACAGCCCAAGCGATTTTCGTACAGTTCAAGAATGTCCTGGAGACTTCCCGCCAAAAAGTGCCGTTCGGAATTGCGCAAGCCGGCAAAGCCTTCCGGAACGAAGTGACGCCGCGCAATTTCACGTTCCGATCCCGCGAATTCGAACAGATGGAACTGGAATATTTCATCCGGCCCGATGAAGCGATCGAAGCCATCACGGGCCAGGTGACCAAACCGGCCGCAGGCCATCCTGGCGAGCCGCGGCCGTGTTGGGGTTGGCAAACGTGGCATCAGTACTGGGTGGAAGAACGCATCCGTTTCTACGAAAGCATTGGATTGCCGCGCGCGACGCTTGAAGAATACTGGCAGACGCCCGAGGAGCTCGCGCATTACGCCCGCGCAACAGTGGACCTGCTTTTCAAATTCCCATTTGGCACGCAGGAATTGGAAGGAATCGCCGCGCGGAGTGACTTCGATCTGAGCCAACACCAACGTTTCTCCGGCAAAACGATGGGCGTCTTCGATGAAGAGCTCAAGCTCGCGTGGGCCAAGCTCGACGAAGCCAAGAAGGCGGAACTTTCGAAACGCTATTTTGAAGCGCGGCTGAAATATCTCGTCAAGATGGGGGAAGCGAAAGAAAAGGCCGAGAAGCTCGCGACTGAAGACGCGGCAGGTCTTGCCAAGGGAAATTACATTCCGCACGTCATCGAGCCATCCGCTGGCGTGGACCGGCTTATTCTAGCGCTGATTTGTAATGCGTACACCGAAGATCAGGCCCCGGATGAAAAAGGGAAACTCGAAACGCGCGTCGTGATGAAATTTCATCCCCGCATTGCGCCCATCAAAGTGGCCGTATTCCCGCTGTTGAAGAACCGGCCCGAATTGGTGAAGAAAGCCCACGAGGTGCGGGACTTGTTGCGGCCGCACATGACTGTATTTTACGACGACGCGGGCGCAATCGGACGCCGGTATCGCCGCCAAGACGAGGCGGGCACGCCATTCGGCGTGACCGTAGATTTTGATACGCTAGGGGAAAAGCGGGATTTGCTAAACACCGTGACGCTTCGTGACCGCGACACGATGCAACAAACGCGTGTGAAGATTGGTGACTTGCTTTCCTTGCTCCTCGAGAAAATACGCTAAATCAAGACTTCCGGCATTGCGACATTTCGCCTTTAGACTGAAAAAGGCAGTCTTACGGTAGAGCGAACCTGCCAACTGCGGACTGTGGCAATGTTGTGTGCTTCGATTTAGACGTCCTAGCCCTGGCCAAGCACTAGCATCCGGGGTGTGGTGTGTGTCGATTTGATGCGACGAGATTCCGAAGTTTGCCCTCTCAGTGGCGAGTTGGAATGGAACGGCTGGCCTTTTTCTTCAGAGCGGCGCCAGCACAACCGCAGTCAGAATTGCAACCGGCTTTCTTCTTCGCGAAGAGCCGATAAACCATAATGGCCACGGTGAGAAAAACCACCGTTAGCGCGGCCCCGGATTGCCAGTCACTCGGCATGGCTGTTTAGAATCCAAGCAGTTTACCGCCTTGATACACAATCAGGCTCGCGATGTACGCCATGCCCGTCATGTAAGCAAGTTGAAACAGCGGCCACCGCCAGCTATTGGTTTCACGCCGGACCACGGCGATGGTGCTAATGCATTGCATCGCCAAAACATAGAACACCATCAGCGAAACACAAACTAACGGAGTGAACACGGAGGAGCCGTCGGGCCAGCGCTCCTTCAACATGGTGTCCCGCAACGGCGCCGTGTCTTCGTCGCTGGCTCCGACATTGTAAACAATGGACATAGTGCTGACGAAAACCTCGCGCGCCGCAAATGACCCAATCAAGCCGATGCCGATTTTCCAATCGAAGCCTAATGGTTTGATGATGGGCTCTATAGCATGACCCATTTGCCCTGCGAAACTCTGCGACAATTGGGATGATTCATTATCCGCGCTCGCCTTTGGATAAGCGGCCAGGAACCAGAGCAGTATCGAGAGGCCAAGAATGACCGTGCCGGCGCGTTTCACGAACAATTTGGAGCGGCTGAGCATTTGCATGAGCACCGATGACAAGCAGGGCCGCCGGTAGGGAGGCAATTCCATGATCAACACCGGCGTTTCACCTCGCATGAGCGTCTTCTTGAAGAGCCACGCGAAGAGGAATGCGGTGGCCGTCCCGAAGACATAGAGCGCCATCATGATTCCGGCCTTTTGGAAAACCGAGACTTCCTCTGTTGGGAGCAGCGTGGCGATCATCAGGGTGTAAACAGGCAGGCGTGCCGAACAACTCATGAAGGGCGCCACCAAAATCGTGACCAGCCGGTCCTTTGGATTTTCGATCGTGCGCGTGGCCATGATTCCGGGGATCGCACAAGCATAAGAGCTGAGCAGTGGAATAAACGATTTTCCGTGCAGCCCGGCTCGGCTCATCACGCGATCCATGATAAACGCGGCGCGGGACATGTAGCCCGTGTCTTCAAGCAGCCCGATAAAGAAGAACAAGATCAAGATTTGCGGGAGAAAAATGAGGACGCCTCCCACGCCTGCCAAAGCGCCGTCCGTAATCAAGTCGCGCAGGTCTCCGGCGGGCATCGAACTCTTGATGGCATTGGAAGCGGCTGTGAATCCTTGATCGATCCAGTCCATTGGATAGGTCGCGAGCGTGAAGATAGAAAAGAACATCGAACCCATTAACCCGAGGAAAACAAGCCAGCCCCAGACCGGATGGGTAAAGATCGCATCGAGGCGGTCCGAAACATCCGGGCCGTTCTCATCTTGAACGTGCGCGACACGTTCGCAGACCTCTTGAATGTACCGATAGCGAGCGCCCACAATCTCTTCATGGCAATCGATGCCCTGCTGCTTGAAACTCTGATGCAGTTCCTGAACCAGATGTTGACACGCAGCCGGCAGCGCCGCTTCGTTCCATGACTTTTCGCCCGTGAGAAACATGATCGCTTCCGGGAAAACGCGCGTTGAATCAACGTTTCCTTCCTTGGACAGACAGGCGCTTAGTTTGGCCAAAGCTGGTTCGAGCTTGGATGGCACGCGCCATTTTCGAGCGGGCGATTCCGGATGCTGCCGTCCCATCGCGCGGCGCAGCTCGGCAATGCCCGCTTTACGATTCGCCTGGCATGGCACGACTGGGATTCCCAATTCGCGCGAAAGCGCTTCGACATCGATCTTGATGCGCTTGGCCTCCGCGAGATCCGTCATGTTTAAAGCGAGGATCGTCGGCAGGCCAAGGTCGAGAACTTGCGTAATGAGAAAGAGGTTTCGCTCTAGATTGCTCGCATCGACGACGCAAACGACTTGGTCTGGCTGCGGTGTGTCCGCCAGGCGCCCGAGCAAAACATCGCGCGTGATTGCTTCGTCAGGAGATCGCGGAGAAAGGCTGTAAGCTCCGGGCAAGTCGATGAGCTGAATCGGCTCGCCATACAGAGAAAACATCTCTCCGACTTTTTTTTCGACTGTGACTCCGGGGTAATTGCCGACCTTTTGCCGCATGCCGGTCAGCGCATTGAACAGAGTGGTCTTTCCGGAATTGGGATTTCCCACCAACGCGAAGGTGGTTACTTGGGCCGGCGCCGGAGCGGTCGCGGAAGGAATCATAACGACAGAGCCGCTGAGGTTCGACCTATCCAGAAAACTTCACTTCGATATGGTCCGCCTGGTCCTTGCGAAGCGAGAGATGGTAGCCGCGAACTTTGATTTCCACCGGATCCCCTAAAGGCGCCCACCGAATGACCTTTACGGTTGTGCCGGGAAGCAAACCCATTTCGCGCAAACGCTGCGTTTCGGGGCAAGTGGGATCGAATCCTTGAATCTGTGCCTCTGCGCCAGCTGGAACTTCCGACAAAGGCCTCACCGAACTCATGGCTCCGAGCCAAGCACTGGGGCCAACACCGGTTCAACGAGGATTTCCTTGCCCAACTTCCGGCTCAAGGCCACGCGAGCGCCGCACACTTGGCAGATCAAAGCCCCGTTGTCAGCGACCTTGTGAATCTCCGCGAATTCGCAGAAGCCCATTTCGCGCAAGCGCTGGCAGACTGCCGGCTGGCTTTTCAAGCCTCGCACGCGAAGCCGGGACCCAATCCGGGCCTCACATAAATCCAAGAAGACTTGTTCGCTCGATGACGGCGCACTGTTCACGGGCATCAATGAATACTAATTGAGACTGAGTTTCAACAACAATTTTTGGAGCAGAATTAGAATTGCCTCAACTGGTGTTTTGCGTGTGTCATATTCATGAATCATGCGACGCTTAGTCCAAAAATCTCTCTGGCTTGTCACATGGCTGTTGTGGTTAGTTTCGCAAGAAATCGCAGGGGCACAAGCCGACTCGGCAGAGCCCAAGGATCAGGGGAGTTCGGCGCCTAAGACGGAATCAGGAATTATCGAAGGCATCATTATCTTCGAAGGTGAAGTTCCCAAATCGTCCCTGGCTGACGATGCTGGCGTGCGTCATCCTTTGCTCGAAGTTGATCCCACGACGCAAGGCGTGCGCTACGTTGCGGCATTTTTGGTGGCCGGCAAGCCGGCTGGCGGGACAAATGAGCACAAGAGGAGCCCCAGCCAAGAGCAGCTCGTGGTCGACCAGCAGAACTACAACTTCGTTCCTCACCTAATCGCCATTCATTCGGGTGAGATTGTCGCATTCAAAAACAGCGACGTAGCGAATCACAATGTTCGAACCACGTCGTCCCAGCCCGCGAATGAGTTTAACGTTTACACCAGCAGCGACAGCGCCTACCGGCATCGTTTCGTTGCGGATTCCAAGCAAAGGCCAATACGCCTGGGCTGTGACCTTCATCCATGGATGACCGGGTGGATTTATGTACTCGATCACTCGAATTTTGCCGTCAGTGACAGCGAGGGGAAGTTTCGTATCACATCGGTTCTGCCTGGGAAATATCAGTTGCATCTGCAGCAGCCGGACGTTGGCTGGCGCAAGGAGCAAACAATCACAGTTGCGCCGAAGATCACAAACCGTGTCGAGATTCGGATTCGCCTAGGGCGCGGCTTTTCTCCGCAATAGCGGATTGCCGATACGAAGGTTAGCATTTTGTTCGGAACATTCCGTTTTCAGTTCTTTACGCTTGCGGCATGAGTAAACCCAAATGCCGCGACATTTCTGCTGAAGCACAACACGTTTTAGACCATGGC
>VHDE01000141.1 GCA_016871515.1 Verrucomicrobiota bacterium | reverse complement strand
ATAGGGCAGGTCTGCACTACAGCCCTTTTCGGCCCCGTTGGCGATAAGCCTCCTTTGCAAACCAATGAGTTGCGCCACGAAAGTTTTTCTACTGAAGGTCGAATCCGCTAAGTGGGGCTGAGGTCGGCGCTGCAACGATGGCAGCTTTCACTCCGCCCGGGTTGCCCGGACAACGTCCATTCCCAGCCGCATTTGTGACAGTGACGAGTCATGCCGGGATTTTAGGCGATTTCAGGCTGGCCGAAAGTGAAAATGTTGGGCGAGTGCCTACGAACCTGAGCCGGAGGCAACGAAAGCGGACGTTGATCGGCTGTGATATTGGTAACGGAAGAACCGTAGTTAAGTTAACCCGAGGCAAGGCCGAGATTGGTTAGGACATGATAAGTCGAGTGGACCTTGTTCAGCGTGTAAAGATG
The DNA here is from genome assembly GCA_016871515.1 of Verrucomicrobiota bacterium. Classification (GTDB taxonomy): domain Bacteria; phylum Verrucomicrobiota; class Verrucomicrobiia; order Limisphaerales; family SIBE01; genus SIBE01. The sequence continues at coordinate 10,291 of VHDE01000141.1, read as the reverse complement.
GATTCCTTCGACACCTTCCTGGAGAAGCTCTTGGATTTGTTTTGTGGCGTATTCGATTCCGTAAGCAGTGACCATCTCGTCGTTGTTGCCAAATCCATCCAGGCGGCCGAGCAGTGGAGCAGGCATCTGGGCGCCACAGAGCGTTGTAAAGCGTTTGATCTGCGCGGCGCTAAGAATGGGCAGAATTCCCGGACAAATGGGCGCCGTCACGCCGAGCTTGCGAACCATGAAGTCGCGAAACAGGAAAAAGTCTCGGTTATCGAAGAAAAGTTGAGTGAGGACGAAATCGGCGCCTTGATCGATCTTAGCCTTCAGCCGTTCCCAATCGACATACTTGCCCTCTTTGCAGGCGATATGCCCTTCTGGAAATCCCGCCGTGCCGATTGAAAAACCGCCGGTCTCGCGAATGAACCGCACCAATTCATAACAGAACTCAAAGCCACCTTCTGTCTTCTGAAACTCGCCCGTTCCGCCCGGCGGGTCGCCCCGCAAGGCGAGTATATTTTTGATTCCCATCGCCTTGGCCCGAACAAGCACCTCGCCAAGTTGTTCTCGAGTCGCTTGCACACAGGTCAGGTGCGCCATCCCCGTCAGGCCGTGTTCGCGTTGGATGCGATCCACAATCATCAGGGTCTTATCGCGCGTGCTGCCGCCTGCGCCGTAAGTTACCGAACAGTAATCCGGCTTGAGCCGCATTAGCGCTGGAATTGTCTTTTCCAACAGAGCTCGGTCTCCTTCCTCAGTTTTCGGAGGGAAGAATTCGAACGAGATGACCGGACGTTTCGCCACCCGTTTTGCCGCGTGAATGTCTCGGATAAATTGCATTGATTTAGATTATGGCCATACTCGACGCAAAATCCAAGTGACCAAACGCAAAACACGCGGACTCGGCGGTCCGCGCTCCCATAGTGAATGAGCCGCGCCCGTTATCGAGAGATCGGACTTTACGCGATCTTTTTTTGCTCTGGCATTTGCGGGCTTGGCTACCATTTAGCTTGGTCGCGGATGTTTGCCCTTGGGCTCGGCCATGAATTGCCGGGAATCCTAGCCACCGTGGCCGCCTTCTTCAGTGGTTTATCCCTGGGGGCTTGGACCCTGGCCAACCGATTAAGCCGCAGCCGTTGTCCCGGAAAATGGTATGGAGGCCTGGAACTGTTTATCGGCGCTTGGGGATTGCTCTCTATTTTTTTGATTCCCTGGGGAAATGATTTGGCTTTGCGCCTGATTGGCCTCGAAGCAACTAATCTTCGTCATTGGACGATAGCCTTTGGAGTGCCTTTCCTCGTTCTGCTTCCCGGCACAACCGCGATGGGCGCCACCTTTCCGGCGATGGAGCGATTTGTTTCATCCCTGTCGCGCGCGGGACGTTGCGTCGGTGGGTTATACGCGATGAACACGTTCGGCGCTGTCGCGGGGACGTTGCTCTCGGTTTTCCTTTGTATTCCCACGCTAGGCTTTCGAGCGTCACTCGGCATTTTTGCGCTGTTGAATATGGCGTGTGGTGTCGCGGCCTTGGCGATGGAACGCCGCGCGGCAAACGACAGTTCCCACACCCTAAGCGCGGCAACCACGGAGATGAGCCAATGGCGTTTGGAACTCATGGTGTTTGCGACCGGTTTGTTGGGCATCGGCTATGAAGTTGTTGGACTGCGCGCACTGGCAGAAGTGCTCGAGAACACGATTTACACATTTGCCGCTGTCTTATCAATTTTCCTTCTTGGAACTGCAATCGGCGCGGCCCTTTATCAACGATTTGGAGAACGTTTCCGCTTCCCTTGGAACGTGACACTGCGCGGAGTCTTGATCGGGATGTCAGCGAGTTGCTTGGGAGGCATGTTCATGTTGTCGCGAGCCGAATTCCTTTATGAGAAAGCTCGTTCGCTTCTTGGGGACGGCGTTTCCGCGGTGCTGGCCGCTGAATTGGCGGTCGCAGCGGCGGTGTTTGGGCTGCCAGCCCTTTTCATGGGCGCAGCGTTCAGTCAGTTAGTGCAAGCGAGCGGGAGCAGAATTGGAGGCATCGGTCGCGCTCTCGGATTCAATACCCTCGGGAGCGCGCTGGCGCCGGCGGTTTTTGGCGTGTTGTTGTTTCCGGCGATCGGCGCGAAATGGACGCTGGTCATCGTATCTCTCGGATATCTGGCCTTGCTGCCGCAGTTCTCGGTGATGGGATGCGCTGCTTGGTTTGGACTGACGTTATTGGCTTTGGCCACGCCCTCCCGCCTTCAATTTGTTAAAACGCCGCCCCGAGGTGAACTGCTCGAATACCGCGAAGGCGTCATGAGCTCGGTCGCGGTCGTTAAACATTTCGACGGCAATCGGAGTCTGCTCGTCAACAATCGTTTCACAATGGGAGGCACTGGCGCTGCGAATGCCGCGCGGCGGCACGCACATATTCCGTTATTGTTACACCCTGCGCCGCGACGAGCACTCTTTCTGGGTCTCGGCACCGGAATATCGTTCGCTGGCGCGAATCCGCATCCGAACCTAGATGGCCACGGTGTAGAATTGGTCCCCGAAATCCTGGAAGTGTACCACCACTTTCGACCGCACAACGACCTTCGCTCGGGCTTAAGTTTGCATGTGGCCGACGCGCGCCGGTTTGTCCGCGTCTCCGAGACCCAATATGACGTGATCGTCGCGGATCTCTTTCATCCGGCTCGCGACGGCGCGGGCGCGCTTTATACGGCCGAGCACTTCCAAGCGATCCGCCGGCGGTTGTCGCCTCAGGGACTGTTCTGTCAATGGCTGCCGCTTTATCAGCTGGACGAGTCTATGTTGCGCGTTATCACGCGAACGGTTCTCGAAGTGTTCCCCCACACACGCGCATTTCTGCTCCGATTCAACATCGATACGCCGGTTCTTGGTTTGATCGCGAGTTCGAAGCCGTCGCAGTATCCCGCCGAGTGGCTGGGAAAGCGATTGCGCGACAGCGAACAACTTGCAACCGAGCTGCGGCGCTTGGCCTTGGCCGATGAAATTCAACTATTCGGTTGTTACGTGGCTGGCCCGGACGCGCTCCGTAATTTTTCGGCGAATGCTCCGTTAAACAGAGACGATCGTCCGGTAGTTGCCTTCGGCGCTCCGCAATTTAGTTACCGGCGCCATGAGACTCCTTACGACAGACTCTTTACTCTGCTGAGGCTTCGAGCCGCAAATCCGGAAGATCTCATTTCGAGAGACGATGGCGCCAAGGCCGGCAAGCTCATCAACGATCTCAAAGAGTTTATTGCGGCCCGTGACATGTACCTGGAAGGACTCCGTCTGGAAAATCAGGGCCGCTTGTCCGAAGCCATTGATTCCTATGTTGAAAGCGCTCGCTTAAGCCCCTACTTTTCGACGGGCTACGCTCATTGTTTGACGCTGGCCAGCCAGCAAGCGAAAGCAAATCCCGAAGCTGCTCGGCGTCTTTTGGAACGGGTGATCGAGGTCCGACCCGAGCGGCCCGTCGCGCGCGATTTGCTTCAGCGCCTGTTCGAAAACTGACAACCTCCGTAGCGCAGGCTGCCAAACCTGCTCTCGAGTTTGGACGTTTCGCTTGCACGACCCCAACGGGATTGTCGCCAACGGCAATGCCGCCGCTACCGACAACTTCGGGATGCACTGCTCGATGTGGCGTGGTGAGGATTAGCGTTGTCGCGATGGAGTTTTGCCACTAGTTTCAGCCGGAACCGCACCTCCCAAAATGAAAGCCGAACCTCAAACATCTCCTCTCAAGGGACAGAACCTCTCCGGCGAAGCTCGCAACGAGGCCTTGTCTGGAGAATGTTCAAGAGACCGGACGGTGAGAACGCGTTCGAGCGAAGTAATGACGGAATCGAGCGTTGGCCTGAGTCGTCGCAGCGTATTGCAGGCTGCCGCGGGAATTCTGGCTGCGTCCCTCGCAAAAGTCGCCGATGCTGCTGAAGTCGGCGGCCGAAGTGTGCGCGCCAGCAGATCGCCCGATTCTGTTGCAACTGCCAGTGATCCGGGACCTGCGCGTCAAATGGAAATCTATCGTGGCGGCCTCACTGGCGCCAAGCCCGCGGTTCCAATCGCCTTCGAGGATTTGGAGCGCAAAGCACAGGAAGCCATCAAACCGGAGGTCTTCGGTTATATCCAAGGCTCGGCCGGCAATGGGGCATCCAGCAGAGCCAACGTAACCGCTTTCGAACGCTGGCAAATCCTGCCTCGCTTTTTAAAAGACGTTTCCAAGCGCGACCTCAGCGTGCAATTTTTCGGACAACGTTTTTCCGCGCCCATCATGCTCGCACCCATCGGCGGCGTGCTGGGAACTATTCATCCGGATGGGGAAGTGGCTGTGGCAAGGGCAGCGCGGGGCGCGGGCATCCCAATGATGCTCTCGACACTCTCCTCAAAGACGATGGAAGCCGTCGCCGAAGCGCTGCAAGACACGCCGCGTTGGTTCCAATTGTATTGGCCAAGCGATCGTGATTTGACCGCGAGTTTCCTGCAACGAGCCGAGCGTTCCGGCTACCGCGCGGTCGTTGTTACGGTGGACACCAAGTTTTTGGGATGGCGCGAGACAGATTTGCAAAATACGTACTACCCCTTCTTCGCCGGACACGGATTGGCCAATTATTTTAGCGACCCTGTCTTTCGACGCGGCCTGAGATCGAAGCCCGAAGATAATTTGCCGGAGGCCGTGACGCATTGGGGCAACGCGTTCCGAAACCCAACGTTCTCTTGGGCCGACTTGAAATGGCTGAGGCAGCAAACGCGTCTGCCAATCTTGCTCAAAGGAATCTTGCACCCGGACGACGCGCGAAAGGCGGTGGATCATGGCGCTGAGGGTGTCGTCGTCTCGAATCACGGCGGCCGCCAACTGCACGGCGTCACGCCGTCGCTCGCGGCGTTGCCTGGAATTGCGAAAGCGGTTGGGCAGCGCATTCACGTTCTCTTTGACAGCGGAATTCGCCGAGGGTCCGACGTCTTCAAAGCTTTGGCCTTGGGCGCCAAATGCGTTTTGCTCGGTCGGCCGTACGCTTACGGCCTGGCTGTGGCTGGTGAAGTGGGAGTGTCAGAAGCAATCCGCAACGTCGTCGCCGATTTCGACTTGACGCTTGCTTTGGCCGGATGCGCCTCGATTGCGGAGCTGAACAAGCAATACGTTAGTCGTGTTTGAGGTTGAAGAATCCATAGTCGCCGCGACATCAATGAGCGGTTCTACATGTAATTAGAGCGATTCTCGATCATGGTTCGCTCGATTTCCGCTTCATCCAGAGAGGCGGACAAGCGGTCGGAGTTTTGCCCTCCCAGGAATAATTCAAGAGCGCATTCAATTGATAAGTGCGCGCGCCGCATTCTTCCCGTGAACGTTAGCGGCGCTCTTACGAGACGCCGCTACAGCCAGAAAAGACGCGCCCTATTCTCAAGGAGGCACTTGCACTTTACCCTCCCCACGCAACGACGAAGCCGTTAACGTCTGTCCTCATGATGCGATCGCCCAACTGGTTCCTTCTCGTCATTTCCATGATGCTTCCCTCCGCAGCTTTGGCCGCAGAGAATTTTGACGTCCTAATTCGCAATGGGTCGATTTATGACGGAGGAGGCAGGCCACCATTCGCCGGCGACATCGGTATAAAGGGCGACACCATCACGGCCATTGGAAAACTCGCGGACGCACGCGGACGGATTGAGATCGATGCCTCTGGTCTCGCGGTTGCGCCCGGCTTCATCAACATGCTCAGTTGGGCGACCGAATCGTTGATTCATGACGGCCGATCTCAAAGCGACATTCGTCAAGGTGTAACCTTGGAAATCTTTGGCGAAGGCGAATCGATGGGGCCGTTGAACGCGCGAATGAAACGCGACATGATTGCTGCCCAAGCCGACGTGAAATATCCAGTCTCTTGGACGTCGCTCAACGGGTACCTCGAACATCTGACGAAACGCGGCGTTTCACCCAATGTCGCCTCCTTTGTTGGCGCGACAACGGTCCGCATTCACGAAATCGGGCACGAGGACCGCCCGCCCACACCTCAGGAGCTCGAACGAATGTGCGCGCTGGTTCGGCGTGCGATGCAGGAAGGCGCTCTTGGCGTCGGATCATCCTTGATTTACGCACCCGCGTTTTATGCGAAGACTGACGAACTAATTGCTCTCGCAAAAGTCGCGGCGGAGCACGGTGGCATCTACATTTCGCATTTGCGCAGCGAAGGCAATCGATTCCTCGAAGCGATCGATGAACTGATCACGATAGCGCGAGAGGCCGGTTGTCCTGCCGAGATTTATCATCTCAAAGCGGCGGGAGCGTCGAATTGGGGAAAACTCGACGCTGCAATTCAAAAGATTGAAGCGGCTCGATCTGCCGGGTTGAAGATCACTGCTGACATGTACACTTACACCGCGGGCGCGACCGGTCTTGATGCCGCGATGCCGCCCTGGGTTCAGGAAGGCGGCTATAAAGCTTGGGCCGGCCGACTCAAAGACCCGGCCATTCGCGAACGGGTCAGAAAGGAGATGTCCACTCCTGCCGATGCGTGGGAAAACTTGTATCTGGCCGCCGGATCCGCTGACAAAGTCATTCTGGTCGGATTCAAAAGCCAAAAACTAAAGCCGCTGACCGGCAAGACACTTGCCGAAGTCGCGGCCATGCGAAGCAAGTCCCCTGAAGAGACTGCAATGGATTTGGTCATCGAGGATGGCAGCCGCGTCGGAACCGTTTATTTCCTGATGTCCGAGGAAAATGTTCGCAAACAACTGACCTTGCCTTGGGTCAGTTTTGATTCGGATGCCGCATCGATGGCGCCGGAAGGCGTGTTTCTCAAGACGAATCCGCATCCGCGCGCCTATGGCAACTTCGCCAGGCTCTTGGGAAAATATGTGCGTGACGAGAAAGTTATTCCCTTGGAGGAAGCCATTCGCCGGCTCACGGGTTTTCCCGCCGAAAGCCTCAAGCTGGATCGCCGCGGACTTTTGAAGCAGGGTTACTTCGCTGATGTAGTGGTCTTTGATCCCGCCAAAATCCAAGACCACGCCACCTTTGACAAACCGCATCAGTACTCCACCGGCGTCGTCCATGTCTTCGTGAATGGCGCCCAAGTTTTGCGCAACGGTGAACATACAGGAGCAAAGCCCGGTCGCGTGGTGCGTGGACCAGGCTGGCGAATGAAAACCCGAAGTCCGTAAAATAAGACGAGCCCCGGCCGTATCTTATCTTGGGCATCGCTACGGCTCAGAACACGCGTGCGTCATGAATCATGACAGGCGCTAGCCAGCTAAGGTTAGCAGGCAGGCAGCGCAATTTAGTCTAGGCTCGCCGTTCCCTGCGACATAGTGACGCCGCAGGGCATGGTGGATTTGCGGGAGTTCCGAGCGCAGCTTCCAGCTCATTTCAAACCTGATCTCTTCATTTGGATTGACCAGCACGATTGGAACCTTCCAATCTATTTCGACGCACTCGATTGCCCCAGCGTCGCCATCTTCGGCGATACCCATTTGCATTTGCGGCAGGATCCGAACGTTTGGCTTTCGTACGCCCGCGAGTTTGATGTGGTCTTTCTGACGTTTACCAAAAATCACCTGGAGCTTTTCCGCCAAGCGGGGTGTCGGACAGTATTCTGGTCGCCTCCCGCTTGCGATCCGCAAGTGCATTGCAAGATGCCCGCTGAAAAGGTTTATCCAGTCAGCTTCGTCGGTAGCACCTCATCGCTGCATACAGAACGCGTTGGATTGTTAAAATGTCTTCTGGACAAGGGGGTGGACTTGCATGTCGATTCCAAGATTCTCCACGAGATGTCGCTGATCTATAGCCGTTCCAAAGTCGTTTTTAACAAATCCCTCGCGGATGACTTGAACATGAGGGTGTTCGAGGCGATGGCTACAGGCAGCTTTTTGCTCACCAACCGGCTGCCTCGTGAATCGGGCCTGGAAGAGTTGTTCACGGATGGCCAGCATCTCGCTTTATATAACGACAATAACGTTCTGGAACGCATTCGCTATTGGCTGGCCAAACAATGAACAACGGGAGGAAATCGTCGCTGCGGGACGCGCCGAAGTGTTGAAGAAACATACCTACGATCATCGTGTGAACGAAATCATTCAGACGGTGACACGCTTTTGAACTGGGAAAGGAATCACGAGCTGCCGATCGAAGCGTGTTTGTTTCCCAACGCACCGCGGCCAATATCGCGTATTTCGTATTTTGATTTAGCGTGCGCTGCGCAGCTCCTGCAAGAGCACGCGCTGAATCACATGATGCGAGATCATGTGCGCCGGTGCGACCTCATCGATCTCGAGACGAAAGGACCCGCGGCCAACTCGTTCCACCGCTGCGCGGACGCGCCGTTCATAATCACGCATCGCGTCGGCATACGGCATTCCTGTCGCCTGCGCGTCGTGTTGCGCCTGCCCGAAGCAGCAATCATCACGGCGCACGAGGATTTGCACTTGTTTGCGCCCGCGTCCGTGCGCGCCGAGAATGTAAAGGTCAGGATAACTCGCAAGGCGATAGAAGGTCGGTTCGAATTGCTCGCGGTCGCCCACGGAACCGCCCGAACGCAAGTAAAGAGGAATCGTTCCCGCCACTGGAAAGCTGCAGCGAATCGCCGGATCGATGGCCGCGTAAACGGTCGTCGTCCATCCGCCACCGGAAAGGCCGGCCATATGAAACGCCCGATACTTCGGAAAACACCCGGCTTGGCTTCGCGTCTTAAGGTAATTTAGGCTGACTGCGGTCGGTTCAAGAAAGTATTTGATCGGACTGCCCGTCGTCGGCATGTCGAACATCGCGTCATGACCGCCCACACAATCTCCCGGCCGCATGCGAGGCATGAAAACACCGAGCACGCCGTATCCTTCGCGCAGCAACGCCTGAATAGTCCGTTGCAACCCATAGCCAACCTCCGCCGGCGACGGATCATCGTCGAGCGTGCAAGCGTGGCCGTGATGGACCACAACCAATTCACGATTCGGCTGCTCGGCGAGGAAATGATACGCGAGACCTTGCAGACTCAGCGCCATGTCAATGCGGATCTCGTCCACGCGCGCAAGATGAGTCAGATGCTGGACCGGACTTGTAACATTCGTCGCAACGTAGCTGGGCAAGCGACGATCGGGAAAGCCTTCACCACCCCACAGGTATTGGATCAACGCGGCGCGCTTTTGCGGAATGTCGCGCGCGGATTGAATGGTGATCGCGCGGTCATCGATGAGTTGGGCCGCATGAAGCAAGTTAACGAACACGGCAATGCAGACGGTCACGCAACGAAGAATCAAGCGAAGGTGAATTGGTCTCATGCTGGGTCCACTTTAGACACTTTAGAGTATTAATCTCACCAAAAGGCCCAGTGTCCCCCGCCGGAATAGACGAGGTAATTGGTTTTCCATTGGCTGGTGTTGCGCCAATTCACCGCCCCGTCGAGCGTCGCCACATTGCCTCCGGCAGCGCCCATTTGCTTCGGATTCTTTCCTCCGGACGGTGTGATCCCGGTGCCTTTGTAGACGCCTTTGCGAACTTGCCCACGCGGACCGTGCGGGACCGTGACCCAATCGGCATTCCAAACGTTTTGATCGGAGAACAGAACCAACGTGGGATCATCCGTGAGCCTTTTGGGGGAGATCCATCCGGAGTTTGGCGGCATCTGTTTTCCGCCGTGATAATTGTAGCCGATGTAATAACCGATACCCGTCTGGTAGCGAATGTCCGGTTTGTCGGTCACTCCTGGATAACGCACGGGATAAAGATTCGGGCAATCAAATACTTTGTCGCCAAATTGATTGCTGATGAACCGATACATAAATGTCTCGATGCTCAGCGTGTAGGAATCTTTGGCGTCGCGAATCCCGTGAAAGACTTTGTCCTCGAAATCGAGTCCGTACAAATGCGTGGCCAAGCCCATCTGCCGAAGGTTACTGACGCAATTGCCGCGCTTGGCCTTTTCCTTGGCCGCGGCCAGCGTTGGCAAGAGCATCGACGCAAGAATGGCAATGATCGCGATGACGACCAGCAGTTCGATCAGCGTGAAAGCGATCGATGAACGAACGATCTTCCGGAGAAATGCCTGATGTTTTGGTTTCATAAGAAGCGGTAGTTTATTTAGCTTCGATGGAGCACCAGCCCTCAAATCTCCGCCAGCGGCTCCGTCGCGTCCCCGAACTTCTCGAGACGAACATTCATCTTGTTCATCATCGAGAGATAAAGCCGGCACATCTGACGATTGGATTTGTCTTTGTAATCCAACACGCGGCCGCCTTTGATCTGGCCGCCCGCACCGCCCAGCAGCACAGCGGGCAACTGCGTCGCATCATGGCTTCCGGTCAACATGCTCGAGAGATAAAGCAGCATCGTGTT
>VHDE01000140.1 GCA_016871515.1 Verrucomicrobiota bacterium | reverse complement strand
GCTTCAGCAGAAATGTCGCGGCATTTGGGTTTACTCATGCCGCAAGCGTAAAGAACTGAAAACGGAATGTTCCGAACAAAATGCTAACCTTCGTATCGGCAATCCGCTATTGCGGAGAAAAGCCGCGCCCTAGGATTAGAGTGATGTGCGTTTCGAGGCACACTCCCCCATGAATCGCACGGAGCGCGGACAGCCTTGTCCGCACGGTTCGAGCAAACTGATAGAAATGCACAAGGCTGCCCGCGCTCCGGCGATTGATGGAGATTTCGTTTTGGAGACAAGACGTCTCCCGCGGAGACGGCTATTGCTTCAGCAATTCCAAGACTTTCCCCACGGCCTCTTCGGCTTTGATGGGAATCAGCACGCCTCCGCGCCGCTTGATTTCGACTTCGCCGCGAGCCAGCGATTTTTCGCCGATGCCAACTCTAATCGGAAAACCGATCAGTTCGGAGTCTTTAAATTTCACGCCGGGCCGCTCGTCGCGGTTATCCAGAATTACATCAACACCGCGACTCAGTAATTCTTGATAAAGCTTTTCCGCCAACAATATCAATGGGTTCCCAGGGTTAATGTTCAGCGGAGTGATGCATACGGTAAATGGCGCGACCGAAATCGGCCAAATGATGCCGTCCTTGTCCTGGCATTGTTCGATCACGGCTTGCATGGTGCGCGTGACGCCGATGCCATAACAACCCATGATGGCAGGCTGTTGTTTCCCGGCTTCGTCAAGAAAGAGCGCTTCGAGTGCTTCGCTATATTTGGCGCCGAGCTTAAAGACATGGCCAACCTCGATGGCGCGGCGGATCTTTAAGGGTTGCCCGCAAGCAGGGCAGGGTTCACCCGCCGTCACCAATCGCAGCTCCGCCCATTTTGCCACCGAGATATCGCGCTCCACCGAAACGTTTCGCAGGTGAAATCCATCTTCGTTTGCGCCCGTGGTCATGCCGCGTCCACCGCGCAACATCTCATCGGCATACACCCGAAACTTCGTCACACTCACAGCCCCGAGGCTTCCGGGATGAGCGCCGAGCGCCGAGAATATCTCCTCCTCTGTCGCGGCGCGAAAATTGCCGGTCCCAAGAGTGCCGGTCAATTTCGCTTCGTTCAATTGATGATCCCCGCGCATGAGAATGAGAACGATCTTGCTTTCGACGAGATAAACCAAGGTTTTGATTTGTTGTTCGGCGGGGACGTTGTAAGGGGCCTTGGTGAGCGCGTCGATGGTTAGTACGCCTGGCGTGGCGAATTTTTCCGGGAGTGATGCGTGTTGCGTGATGCGTGAGTTCTGTTCGGCAGCCGGGGGTTCTGCAGAGGGCAGCCGGCTGATTGCTTTTTCGACGTTGGCGGCGTAGTCGCCGGTTTCGCAGTAGGCCACTTCGCTTTCGCCAGTTTCGGCCGGAACCATGAATTCGTGGGAAAATTTGCCGCCCATGACGCCGGTATCGGCTTCGACCGGCATTGCTTTGAGACCGCAACGCTGGAAGATGCGAACATAAGCGTCATACATCTTTTGATAGCTCGCTTGAGCCGCTTCATCCGACGCATCGAAGCTGTAGGCGTCCTTCATGATGAATTCCTTCGCGCGCATCAGACCAAAGCGAGGGCGGATTTCGTCCCGGAACTTGGTTTGAATCTGGTAAAAATTCCGAGGGAGCTGGCGGTAGGAACTGATTTCGTTGGCCACGAGCGTGGTGATGACCTCTTCATGGGTGGGACCAAGAATCCATTCTTTCTTCGCGCGGTCGCGAGCTTTGAAAAAGACATCGCGCGCACTCTCGTAACGTCCGCTCTTTTGCCAAATCTCCGGCGGTTGGAGCGCTGGCATAAGAACCTCGAGCGCTCCCGCGCGATTCATCTCTTCGCGAACGATCGTTTCGATCTTGCGCAGAACTCGAAGGCCGAGGGGAAGAAAGGTATAAAGACCTCCCGTCAGCTTGCGGATCAAGCCGGCCCGCAACAACAGTTGGTGGGAGATGATCTCGGCATCAGCGGGCGTTTCTTTGAGTGTGGGAATGAATGTGTGGGTCCAAAGCATATGGTTAAGAGTAAAACTTCCTGATCAGATCCAAAGGAGCCGCGATTACAGGCAGAGTCAGGTCTAGGGAACGGAAGAGAAAAGTGGTACGAGGAAAGTCGATTCCATGAAGATGAGCATCGTGCGTGACCAACAAGGCACAGTTGAGGAAGGCCGTTTCGGCCAGAATGAATGAGAGCGTCGTTGCGCTCGTCAAAAGGGAGAAGCCCGCGCTCCCGAATGAGTTCATCAGCATGCCGGGCGATTTGTCCTTGCACATCGTTCAAGACGGCCGGCTGGAAACGCCACCGGGAGCGCAAGCCGACTAAGGCCTTTGCCGCTACCTCCCGTTCCTCGATATCATTGTCGAAGTGCGCCTTAAAGGTTAGCTCTTGAATCACAGTTGGCGGAACCAAAAACTGAACAAGGCTTACCTTTCTCCTTATTGTTTCCCACGCATCCGCTGTATGTTCGTCGTCGGCTGCCAACAGTAACACGACCTTCGTGTCAACGGCCACCAGCGTTGGTTTTTGCATGCGCGCCGTAGATCATTTGCAGGCCATCCTCTAACAGTTTTTCTCGCTCTTCATCACTTAATCTGTTGCACTTGGCACGGACCCGTCGAGCTGCTTCAACCCAGTCAACGCTGCTTTTTGATTTCGATCTATTAGGCTTTCTCTTCATTGCACGACGGCGGAACAGTGATAACTACAGCCCTGCAAGTTTAACCTACTTCACCGTGTTCACCAACGGCGCCAACCCTTGAATCCGCACTTCCAGCCGATCGCCGGATTCGATAGGGCCAACCCCGCTCGGTGTCCCGGTTAAGATAATATCGCCCGGCAAGAGCGTCATGTTGACCGAGATGAAGCTGACAAGTTGGAAGCAATTAAAGATGAGCTGGCTCGTGTTGGAATTCTGGCGCAGCTGCCCGTTTTGAAAAAGTTGTATCGTCAGATCGTGCGGATCGATTTTCGTTTCTACGTACGGTCCCAGCGGCGTGAAGGTGTCAAAGGACTTGCAACGCGCCCACTGGCTCTCGGCGTTCTGGATGGTGCGATCACTGATATCCTCAGCGGCGGTATAACCAAAAATATAACGAGCGGCCGCAGCGGGGGTAACATTTCGCATCCGACGGCCAATCACGATCGCCAACTCCGCTTCATAATCCGTGCGGTGTGAAGCGAAAGGGATCTCAATCTTGCCGCCGTCCGGTATCAAAGAGGTGGGCGCTTTGAGCCAGAAAAGGGGCTCTTTGGGGATCGGCTTGCCCGACTCTCGAGCGTGGTCGGCATAATTAAGGCCGACGGCAATCACCTTCGAGGGCGCAACAGGCGTCAGCGTCTTAACCCCTTTGAGCGGAATGGGTTTCTTCTCGTATGACGGAGATCCGAAGACGTCTCCCTGCAAACGAAAAAGTTTGCCATCGACAACTTTAGCGTGAAAAATCTCGTCGCCCTTCTGAAATCGGCCGATTGCTGCCATAGATAATTGATTGCTGACTCTTGTAGCAAATCGACTTCGCGCACCGCAAGCTGAAAGTCGGCCCAGATCCGTTCCAAGCACGTTCCAAGCCCCGATTGCTAAGGATTTTGTCAAGTTCCGCGCAACGTTTTGACCTGTTGAACGTTCCACTTTAGGATGCAACGAACAATGAAGGAACAATCGCCCAATCGCTTACGAGTCTTGCGCCTCACGTTAGTAACGGCATGGCTCGGCGTCTTGATAATCGGTTTGGCGGCGGCGGATTTGGTGGTCTGGAAGGCTAAAAAAGTCGATGCCCAAGTTGATGGAGCGCCTCTGCGGACCGTTCTGGGGAAAGTCGCGGCGGCCACCGGCTGGCAAATCTATCTCGAACCGGATACTGAACGGATCGTTTCGGTCAAGTTCAAGAATGCGACGCACGGGGAAGCGCTGCGTAATTTACTGGGAGATCTGAATTTCGCGCTCTTGCCCCAGACCAACGCTCCGTCCAAGCTGTTCATCTATCGCACCTCGTTGCAGGAAGCTACGCAGCTCATCACCGCCGCTCCTCCACCGAAACCAAAATCTGCGCTGATTCCCAACGAGCTCATTGTCACGTTGAAGCCGGGGGCTAAGGAAGGGATCGAAGCTTTGGCCCGTCGGCTGGGCGCCAAGGTGATTGGAAGCGCGGAGGGGTTGCGCAGCTATCGGCTTCAATTCACCGATGAAACGGCCGCCGAAGCCGCCCGTGATTTGTTGGCCAGAGAAAATCAGGGAGTTGAGGTCGATTCCAATTTCTTGATCGAATCACCAACCCGGACAGAGCGCCTTCAACTCAGTTCACCGCCGCCTTTCAGTTTGAAACCAAAGGTGAGCACGGATGGCAGCAAGGTCATCGTTGGATTGATCGACACGCCCGTTCAATCGTTAACGCCTGGAATGAACGAGTTCCTTCTTCCTTCGATTCACGTCGCCGGTCCTCCCGCGACTTCCGCGAGCGAACTGAGTCATGGTACGTCGATGGCGGAAACCATCCTGCAAGCCCTGTCGTTTTCCTCTGAGGAAGCGGGTGGTTCGTCGGTGCGTGTTTTGCCGGTGGACGTGTACGGAAGCAATCCTGAAACGACCACGTTCGATGTTATCCGGGGCATTTATAGTGCGATCAATGCCGGCGCAACCATCATCAACATGAGCATGGGTGGTGAAGGCGCGAACGAATTGCTATCGGATCTAATTCAGCAGGCGCACGCCGAGGGCGTCATTTTCTTCGGCGCCGCGGGCAATCAACCATCGACGAATCCCACTTTTCCAGCCGCCTATCAGGATGTGGTTGCGGTGACTGCTGGAGACAAAAAAGGAAATATTGCCCCTTATGCCAACCGCGGAAGCTTCGTCGATGTCATTGCTCCGGGCGTAAGCGTCGTGCAATTTAATGGCCAATCGTACTTGGTCAGCGGCACATCCACCTCCACCGCGTACGTGAGTGGAACAGCTGCCGCCTACCGGGCCGCAGGAAGATCTCCTCAACAAGTCGAAAATGCCATCCGCGAGGGCTTGGCGGTTAGGCCGAGCGCGTTGCCTTCACTGAGACGTAGCGTGCCTCAGGTACGATAAACTTCTTCACTTCTACGGCAACAGTCCGAACCGGGTATTCATCCAGGACAGCCGCCGCAATCTCCGAAGCTAGCGTTTCAATCAACTTCCAGCTGCGACCCTGCCCAAAGCCAATCAACCGGCGAGAAACAGCATAGTAATCGACCGTATGCGCAAGGTCGTCGTTCGCCGCTGCTGCAGAGAAATCGAGTTCCATTTCCACTGTTAGAAGTAATCGCTGAGGTCGAGCTCGCTCGTCGTCGGGAACGCCGACATGAAACAGTGCCGCCAAGTCGCAGATCGTGATTGTGTTCACAAAACTCTCATTCGATCGTCTCAATCTGTTCCGCACTCAAGCCGCGCTTGCCGAGGAATTCGCCAAATCCCGGCTCAGGCGGCCATGGTGTCATGTAACGCTTCGTTGTCACCTCAACGATTTCCTGAGCGTGTTTGCGAGCATCGTCGTAACTCAACAAACTGAAGGGCGCGGATTGGTCGGGGCGATGACAGGAAGCACAATGCTGGAAAAGAATCGGGGCGATGTGACCAGTGAAGGTGATCAGTTCAGGCTTGTTCGGCGTTGATGGTTTGGATGCTTCGGGCTTGCAACCCAGCAAAGCCGCAAGGGTCGCGCAGAATGATATGAGCCGGAGGAGGGATCGAAGGCCACGACCGCGGCCATTCTGCACCAGACAGGTATAACAGAGTGTCTCGTTTCTCCCAATGCACCGGGACATTTCAGACAGGCGAGACGCCTGTCCTACTAGCGGCGCGTCCGGGCACAGAGACAAAAGCGGCGTTAACTGCATGATCGAGACCAATTCTGAACTTGTCAGCGACGAATCCTATGCTTCGCTCGCTTAATAGGCCAAGCATTCGGTGCCGTCCATTGCAAAAATATTCGCTCGTTTCGTTGACTTCACTGGAATAACTTTTTTGGCAATGAAGTTGAGCCTTACACCACAGGCCCGGCGGATGCTCGGAGTTGGAGTTGCGCTCCTAGCCGCAGTGGTCGGCTTAATTGCGCTCTTTCGTTCGCAGTCGCCAGACATCAACCCACTGGCGAACGCCCCGGCGCCGCCCCCGATTCAACTCGACTTTCCGTCAACCTTGCCGCGCTCGGGAGGGCCAACCGGTTACGTCAGTTCGGCGTCGTGCCGAGAGTGTCATCCAAAACAACACGAAAGCTGGCATCGCTCTTATCATCGGACGATGACGCAAGTCATGACCACCAATTCAGTTTTGGCCGATTTCAATAATGTCGGCATGGAATATATGGGCGAGCGCTTCACGATGACTCGCGAAGGCAATGAGTTTTGGGTCCAAATCGACGATTTGGATGAAATCGAGGCGGCGCGGGCAGCGAATCTGCCTCCGCCAGACTCATTGCACATGCGCATGGGATTGGTGACGGGTTCACATCACATGCAGGTCTTCTGGTTGCCCGGAGGCGCTGGCAATATGCAATTTGGTTTCCCATTTACGTGGCTGATCGAGGATCGGCGGTGGGTGCCGCGCAACGATGCTTTCATTCGTGATCCGAACGTTCCTCCACCGAAAGAGGTTTGGAATGTCACCTGCATCCGATGCCATGCGACTGGAGGGCAGCCACGACCCGATCGCGAAAAGGAGATCTTCGACACGCGAGCGGTCGAGTTGGGGATTTCCTGCGAAGCTTGTCATGGACCTGCCGAACAGCATGTAAAGCATCAGCGCAGTCTCGCGGAGCTGGCTTCAGCTAATACGTCCAATGCTCCGGACAGGACGATTATTCAACCGAAGGACCTCGATCACGTGCGCAGTTCGCAGGTGTGCGGTTTCTGTCATAGCATCAAATGGTTCGACCAGACGGAAGGCTGGCGCGAGCATGGCTTTCGCTTCCGTCCCGGTGACGATCTGGAAAAGACGACGCCGATCGTTCGGCCCAAACAGGTGGAGTCACAACCCTGGCTGAAAAACGTTCTGTCGAAAAATCCAAATCTTTTTGACGAATTCTTTTGGTCCGATGGAATGATTCGAGTGGCGGGCCGCGAGTTTAATGGCTTGCTCGAATCGGCCTGTCATCAGCGCGGCAAGTTGTCGTGCCTCTCCTGCCATTCGATGCATCAGAGCGATCCGAACGACCAACTCAAGCGCGGCATGGATAGCAATCAAGCATGTCTCCAATGTCATACGAAGATGCAAGATGATCTGACGGCGCATACGCATCACCGGGCGGAGTCATCGGGCAGCCTCTGTTATAATTGCCACATGCCGCACACGTCGTACGCGTTGCTCAAGGCTATCCGCAGTCATCAGATCGACAGTCCGAACGTTCGCACGACACTCGAAACGGGACGCCCTAACGCATGCAACCAGTGTCATCTCGATCAGACGCTGGAATGGACTGCTCGGCAACTTACCGAATGGTACGGTCAACCAAAGGTCGAGCTGAGTGAAGAACAACAAACGGTGGCTGCTTCGTTGTGGTGGCTTTTTACAGGTGATGCCGGGCAGCGCGCCCTCGCGGCCTGGAGCATGGGTTGGGCGCCCGCGAAGGCCGCCTCGGGGCAAGATTGGCAAGCGCCGCACTTGGCTCGACTCCTCGACGATCCTTACTCGGCAGTGCGCTATATTGCGCAGCGTTCTCTGCGTACGCTGCCGGGCTTTGAGGGTTTTGAGTATGATTTCATTGCCAGCCCGGAAGACCGAAAAGCAGCGGGCACACGTGCATTAGAGGCGTGGAACAAGCGTTCGCAGAAACCCGAAGCCACAGCCGCCAGTCGAATCCTCTTGCAGGCGGATGGCACCTTGAATGTGGAGGCGGCAAACAAGCTGCACCCAAAGCGCAACGACCGCCCAATTCGTTTGCGCGAATAGTTGGGAAACTGCCTTTGAAGGCTGGTTGCGC
Source organism: Verrucomicrobiota bacterium (assembly GCA_016871515.1). Lineage (GTDB taxonomy): Bacteria > Verrucomicrobiota > Verrucomicrobiia > Limisphaerales > SIBE01 > SIBE01. The sequence continues at coordinate 2,821 of VHDE01000140.1, read as the reverse complement.
GGCTTCTGAGAAAACAAAAAAGACTGACAGCTATTGCTATCAGTCTTTCCGTTTCGAATCAGGGCCGCACCACTTCAGCGGCTCGACCCAAACTTTATCAACGTGCGTGTGGGCTATGTCGAATCACTATCTGCGACACGACGACGGGCACACTTCGATGGCCCCCAAAATACGCCCGGCGCGGCGCGGCGTTCGCCGTAGCGCAGAGTTTCACTCTGCTGTATCGCCGATTTGCAGTCGGCAGCTTGTTCGCATTTTCCAGAGCCTCAGGTGTTGCCCAATCGCTACGGACTGCAAGTCTGTGATCAGCGCGATAGAGCAGAGAGAAACTTTCTTTGTGCTGCGAGATTTGCGCCCGTCACGCGGGTTTGTGATCAGATCAGATGCGCCCGGGAAAATAACGGGAAAATCTGTCAGGGAGAAAATCATTTGACACGTCCAAGGCCTTAAATCATTCTATCCGCATCCGTTGATGAAACGGTCTCATTCAGAGTGGTGAAGGGACTGGCCCGTCGAAACCACGGCAACCGGCTGAAGCGCGATCTTCAGTGACCAGGTGCCAATTCCAGCCCAAGCGATGGATGCTTGGGAAAGATGAGAAGAGTCCGCAGAATTTTCAGCCTCTTCTCACTCGATGGGAAGGGGCAATTTTTTTGCCCGCTGAAAATGAAATGGACTGTTATGGACAAGAATGATGGCTTCATGAAGGCGCTCAAGTGCCGCGAGTGCGGCCGAGAGTACCCACTGGCGGCGACCCACGTCTGCGAGTTTGACTTCGGTCCGCTTGAAGTGGTTTATGACTATGACCGAGCCAGGCAAACGTTAACCAGGGCGGCGATTGCTTCGAGGCCGCAAACGATGTGGCGCTATCGTGAATTGCTGCCGATCGCGCGCGAGCCGACGGTGGGATTTCAAGTGGGATACACGCCCTTAGTTAAAGCAGATCGATTGGCGCGGCAACTTGGTATTCGCGAACTCTGGATCAAGAATGACACGGTCAATTATCCGACGCTTTCGTTCAAAGACCGCGTCGTAAGCGTTGCCTTGAGTCGCGCGCGGGAACTCGGTTTCACCACTGTGGCTTGCGCATCGACCGGCAATTTGGCCAATTCCGTTGCGGCGAATGCGGCTGCGGTTGGACTAAAGGCTTACGTATTCATCCCGGCCGATTTGGAAGCAGGGAAAATCATTAACTCGCTTGTCTATGGCGCAAACGTCATTGGCATCAAAGGGCATTATGATGAAGTGAACCGGCTGTGTGCGGAGATCGCCGGGAAATTCGGCTGGGCTTTCGTGAACGTAAATATGCGGCCTTACTACGCTGAAGGATCGAAGAGCATGGGGTTCGAGATTATCGAACAATTAGGCTGGCGGATTCCTGAGCATACTGTGGTCTGTATGGCTTCAGGTTCATTGCTCACCAAAATTCACAAGAGTTATCAGGAATTCATCAAACTCGGATTGGTCACGGAGACGAAATACAGGGTCCATGGCGCGCAAGCGACCGGTTGTTCTCCGATTTCGACCGCCCAAAAGGCGGGCCTCGATTTCTTCAAGCCGGTCAAGCCAAACACAATTGCCAAGTCGCTCGCGATCGGAACTCCCGCAGACGGCTTTTATGCGCTCAGAGTGATGAAGGAGACGAATGGCACTGGTGAAGATGTCTCTGATGACGAGATTCGGGAAGGGATCAAATTATTGGCCGAGTGCGAAGGCATTTTTGCGGAGACCGCCGGAGGCGTCACGGTAGGCGTGGCCAAAAAACTCATTGCTACGGGTAAGATTCCCGCCAATGATTCCGCCGTCCTGTGCATTACTGGAAATGGATTGAAGACGCTCGATGCCGTGGCCACCGGTGCTGGGCGAACCCGCGAGATTAGACCCAGCTTGCGCGAGTTTGAAGCGCTCTTAGAAGTCGAAAGCAAAATCATCTGTTAACCATATATGTCTGCCAAAATCAGAATCCCTACACCTCTCCGCAAACTGACTAACAACGAGGAAATCGTTGAAGTTACTGCCGACACAGTTGGCGGGGCTATCGCTGAATTGCAAACGCGGTTTCCAGGAATCAAAGAACGTTTGCTTGATGAGAATGGAACCGTGCGGCGATTTGTGAACGTTTATGTCAATGAGGAAGACATCCGTTTCTTGCAAAACCAGCAAACGCCGATCAAGAGTGGAGACGAGATCAGCATCATTCCAGCGATTGCAGGGGGATAAGGACCAGAATGCCGCAACCATCAAAAAAAACCAAGACAACAGCCGGGACAACCCCCACGCAAGTTCAGACCACGCGTCTCTGGTTGATGTACCCGCCGAAACTCATCACGACGCCGGTCATTTGGCAGTTAGGCCACAAGTTCAAAATCGTAACCAACGTCCGCCAAGCCAGCGTGACGGATGAAATTGGAATTGTTTGTTTGGAAATGGAAGGCCAGAGATCGGTGATCAAGGATGCCATCAAATGGCTGGAGCGCATCGGTGTCAGCGTCGAGCCGGTCGAAATCAATGTGATTGAGAGTTAGCGTTCGCCGGGCTTGGCGGCTCAAGTTCTCTCTTCGAGCCGCTTTTCAACTTTGGTCAGTCTTTCTCACCTTCAGTGCTTCCGCCCGATCCCTTCTGCTAAACTAAACGGTTGTGCCTGTGATCGCGGTGATCGCGGCGGTGCATCTCAAAGTTGTTGGTAATTTTGCAGGACTACCGTGTTCTGAGGGTGTCAGAGTAGTGCGGTGGACACGGAAATCGAGTTGCAAGGGCGCCGGATTTCGGCAACGGAGATGGCGCGGCTGGTGGGCTGGATTGAGGAACATCCGCAATGGAG
>VHDE01000139.1 GCA_016871515.1 Verrucomicrobiota bacterium | reverse complement strand
AGTGTCGCTGGCAAGAGTGAAAAACGGATCAAAAATGAACGTTGTCGCCGCAAATCGCCGCGGAGGGGGCAAACTGGCGCCAATGAGAGGGCACGGGACTTCGGAGCGCGAGAATTCGCGCCGCAATTTTCAAAATTCTTCCACCAGCCGCTCAACCCGAAACGCGGTACGCTTGTTTTAGGGCTAGATTGGCGGCATTGGTTAGAGTCCGATCGCCCAGGCTCACTTCGAGCAACCGAACCGAAGGACGCGATTTACTCCTGCGGTAACGGGTCAGCCCGCCATCGAGAAAGCCCACCCATAACGAATCATCCCCATCAGCGGCCAAAGCGAGGACACTGTTGCCTGGAAGCCCATCTCGTTTGTCGAGGGCCGTCATGGCCTTTCCGTCGCAGCCGATCAGGCCGTCGCTGTCGCTTCCCATCCAGATGACGCCGTCCGGAGTTTTCGCGCTGCACCAAACCCGCTCATCTGGCAGCCCGTTGGTGGCGGTGATCGAAATCGTGTTGGTGCCGTCCCAATAATAAAGCCCGCGGGCAGTGGAGATCCAAAGCGTGCCGCTCGCATCCCGCCGGAGATGATGGATGGATGTTGCCGGAATCCCAAGCCGCTTGCCTTCGTCCTCGATCTTGTCGCCATCGGCGCGCACCAACCCGGCGCCCGTGCCAATCCAGACGCCGTGTCCCGGGGTTCGCTCCAGCCACCAGACGTTTTCATCCGGCAGACCATGATTTCGAGTGAATGCGATGAGCGGAACCAAAGGGCGCCATTCCTGGCCTCGTGGAGGCACCCGGATTCCATGACGTTGAATCCACGGACAGCCCAAGGAACCGTGAACTTCCCATCATCGAATTTCACCAAACCCAACTCGGATCCTATCCACAACACACCGTCGCGCGAGCGCGCCAACGAACGTACGCTGTTAATGGGAAGACCCTCCGCGACGGTCCACTTGGAAAAGTTTCCGCCTCCGTACTTGCAAAGTCCGGACGCGGTTCCCAACCAGACATTGCCGTCCGGGTCCGCCAAAATATCGTAGATGGTCTTGCGCGGAAGGCCGTCGGCAGCTGGCAGCGATTGAAAGGTGTCATGGACGCGCCGGCTCACGCCATTCCCCGATCCAACCCACACCGCGCCCTCGGAATCGTGGCTGATGCAGTTCACGAATCCGCCCGGAATCTGGGGAGCCTGAAACATTTTGAACTCCACGCCGTCATAAGAATGAACCGTCGCAATGGTCGATCCGCTCCAGAGCATTCCATCCGGAGTTCGATGAACGCTCATCAAGTCGAGACCTCTCAGCCCTTTGGTGAAATGGAGAGTTCGCCAGGTGCCTTTCTTGGGATTGGCAAAAACGAATTGGATCGCTTCATTCGTCCGCCCCGGCTCGACCGTGATGGGCAGCGAGGAGTTCGTTCCTTGATGGCCGACAGGATAGATAAAACCATCGAGTCCGTGACAGCGTAACCGGTAAGTGCCCGGCCGGAGGTTCACAAAGCGGAAGTTCCCGTTCGTGTCCGAGAGGACCGTCTCAGAAAACGGCGGCAGGGGAAGAAGGGAACGAATCGTTAGATTGTCACCGACTTTAAGCCGTTGCTGGGACGAGGAGTCCTCCGCTTGCATGGGACTACGCAAGGCGTCTCTAACCGGAGGAGTGGGTTCGTTTACGGTAGGGCTGAGCTGCCGCTCAGCCGAAAGAGCAGGAGTGGCCGCTGTGTTCGTATTGTTCTCAATCAATCGTTCGCGGCGGACCGGCAGGTCCGCCCTACCGAGATTGGAAGAATCCAAATCGCGGATCGCCTGCACGACGATTGCATTCTGCGGCGAGTGATCCATCGCCAGGACACGGCCGGAGATCGATGCCGCCTGAGCCAGACCCAAGGTTAATCGCTGTCGTTCGCCAGGCCGTAGGGCGACGTCGTAAAGCCAGGCTCCCGTTTCGCCCGAGGTGGCGCGCACATCATACGCTTTGGCCAGCGGATAAAGGCAGGCCTCGGCCAAGCCATTGGCGCCTGTTCGCAAACTCCATATAGGCTCGCCTTGATCATACAACTGAATGACAGCGCCGGAAGCAGGACGCCCTTCCGCATCGGTGACCAGAAGTTCGACGGACGCTCTCTCCGACGGCAGCGGTTGCATTGCATACTGAAGACCCAATCTCCTCCTTCAACTCGGAGCTTAAGGAGACAAGGATTTCGTCCCGCCTTGATTTGGATTGGCAGAGCGCGGGAAAGATCGCTGGAACTACCCGACGGCACCAGAGTTGATTCGACCTTGCTGCCATTGAGCCAAAGGATGGATGGACTGGTGAGGGGCCGAAGATCTGTTTCCATAGGCCGGTCGGAGCTCAGCTCGCGGTAGGCATAAGCCACCGACCACAATTGTATGCCGAACACTTTTTCAAGGTTCACCAGATCGAACTCCGAGCGCAGACGGGTCCAAATTAGCCGTGTCCCATCGCTTCGGATCACTGTGTCGCCTTCCTTGGGACGGATGTTCGCTTCTCCACCCACGTCCGCCAGCAGATCCACGTCCATATCTCGGGACGGAAACGGCCCCAGCACAAGCCATTCGCGGACGAACGAGCCATCCACGTGATGCACCGGCGCGGAGGCGTCCGCCGCTTGTGCCGTGATCGGCCAACCCGCCAGAAGACACGCCAAGGCCAGCGGCCAAGGCATCACCAAACACCGGCTTTCTGTCAACCGACGGCGGGCAGGGCAAACCTGCCGGTTGGCCTCACCGACGGTCGATTCTTGGTTCTCAGGCACGATGTTGAACGGCAATTGAAACGGCTGATGGACGCCAACGAACACGGGTTCGAACGCTTCCCTCGATTGAACCAGATTCGGTCAGCCAATGCAACCGCCCAACAGTAATCCTTCCAAATAACTTCTAAGCAGCCTGTTCTATTTCAATGAGTTGGTATCCGAGTTTTTTGGCTTCACGCGTCAAGTAACCAAGCCGGTGAGCTTCGGCCTGAGCGACGTACTTGTCCATGTCCAACGCGACGAACTCGACCTGGTATTTGAGCATGTGATAGATGCTGCAGCCCAGTTTTCGAGCGGTGGCCGTCACCGCCTTTGGTCCGCCTTTGCGGGCTTTGATGCGTCGGTAGAACAGACCGAGCCAAGTGTCGGTGCGCCCCACCGCCACCGCTGCCAGGCCCAGAATCATGGCGGCGCGATTAACGGCTTTGCGGGTCCGCCGGCTCAGCACCTCATTTTGGGAGGGTGAGGCTCCGACGAACCCTGATGTCCGCCTCCCCATGAACCTAAAGGTAGGGCGGCGTTGCTGCGCCGCTTTGTTAAACGGGTGATCTTGATGCAGGCGGCGCGGCAACGCCGCCCTGCCTTCAGATTCATTCCGAAGAATGGTATCCTGCGGGCCAGGTTCGATTACCAAAGAAACGATTTCTGCTCTGCCAATAGTTGATCGCCTTCCCAAAGCGTCGCGCGCCAGGCCATAACTTCACCCAATCTGTGATAATCGGTTTCCGGCAATTTCAAGGCTGACCATTGGCTGAACCATCGCGAACGCCGCACTGCCTGTTCCAGAATGTAAGGCTGGGCCGACGCGCCTTTGCTCATGCGCAGTTCGAGACGCAACTTCAGTTTTGAAGCATCCACAGATTTGGCCTTCCAATGCACATCGAAGCGAAGAGTCGAACGTTGCCGCGGGTTCTTTCCAAGCAAATCCTGGTAAGCATCACGTTCATACAAACTTGGCGACAGCGATTGGCGCCCTTCCTGATCCAGATAATGCTGAAGAACCTTGTGGATATTCCCGGATGCAGCGTTCAAGCAGCAAGGAAAACAAACAGCGGCTAGCAAGATTATCGTGCGGCTCACGAGGCTGCAAAAGCCAACGCCGCCAAAGCGCGCCAAAAAGAAATCGGGCCTACGGATTCGCATGCCACGAATAATGAAAGTCCCGACGCAGAAACTCAACGCCTGTTTTAATCGTTCGCCCGTAGCTTCGCCTGAAATGATCCAACGGGCCGCAGTCACTCAACGCTTTCACAGGCGCGGCTACGATTTTTGCGGGAACAGGAATGTCAATGGCCGCCAGGCGCGAAGCCGCCAGTAAAATTCATTGTGTTGGCTGGTTTGGGCTTCCTTCCATTTGTCGCGTCGCAAGCCAATCTTCTCCAGGTCCGGTTCCTTAAGCGGCGTGTCATCGAGGAAAAACATCATATCCTTTCGATCGTGCCAGCCAATCCGCCGCAGTTCCGCAACAACCGCTTCCGTGTCTTTCCGCCCGTCATCCCCTCCCGTGAAATCAGTAACACCGCAATCGAGATAAATCTTGAGGGGCTTCGGTTTGCCGCGATGTTGTCGCAGGACGTTGGTCAGGAAATATTGTCGTTCGACCTGAAAGGCGCCTGAAAGACTTGCGGCGCGTCCGAACACATCCGGATGTTGCCACGCCAAAACAAGGCTGCAAATGCCGCCCATCGATGAACCCATAATACCTGTGTTACCCGGATCGGGCAGCGTCCGATACTCGCGATCGATCTTTGGCTTGAGTTCTTCGATCAAGAAACGCGCATACTTCTCAAAGCGGCTGTTATCCCCGGGTGCTGGAATGCGACGGCTCGAAGCCCCCGGGTCAAACATCGGGTAGGCCGGGCCGCGATAATCGAGATAACGTTCGGCCGAGCAATCAATGCCGATCATGATGATTTCGCGCATCTTTCTGGAAGCGCTGAGTTCATCGGCCGTTTTGTCCAACTCCCAGTTTCCCCAACCGAAGGCCACGTGCGGGCCGACGGTTGTGAAAACGTTTTGGCCATCGTGCAGGTAAAGGACCGGATACCGTCGCGACGGCTCGCGGTCATACGAGGGCGGCAAATAGATTCGGACAAACCGGTTGGTTCCGAGGAGCTGCGAAACGACAGGGCCTTCGAAAACAACTCGTCCGCTAACCGAAGTACTGATCAGGGCGCTCATCAGAAACAGCAGTGTTGAGTTCATTGGTGCTCAGAAGAGATGCTTTCTAACGCATTGCGACGTTCCGAGCAAGTTAGACAACAATAGGTGATGCGATCATAACTGTCGGTCAGGAGCGCAGCGTTTGCGTTGCAGAAACGTCCGCAGAATCGAAGCGTTCCGAAAAGTTTCGAGCCGTGCAGCAGTTTCGCGTTCCGCGGCGTGAACGCTGCGGTCCTCTGACCAACAGTCTTGATCGCACCCAACAATGAGGAACACGCTCGGGCACGCGTTAACATGCAAGTTGTTGTCCATCGATCTGTCTGCTACAATTTGGCTGTGAGCAACCTCTTAATCGGCCTGGTCAGTGCGCTGATGGCGACGAACCAGCCAGCGGCCGTTAGCAACCTGGTCACCAAAGCAACGGGAGTTTCCGTTGCCATACCTGATGCCAATGATCCAGTGGAACGGGAATATTTGAAACTGCTTGCTGAGGATGATGCCGCACAGAAAGAGGTCGATAAATGGATTCGCGATGCGGAGGCTTTTGCGGCACAGGGCGCAGGTCTGCCGCGGGCAACACTGACGCCGAAGATCGAGCAACGTCTCGAACCGGTTCGTAAAGCGTATAAGGATTTTCTGCAACGCCACCCGCGCCATGCTCGAGCACGTCTCGCCTACGGGAGTTTCCTGAACGATATTCGCGAAGAGGAGGAAGCGGTAGTTCAATGGGAAAAAGCGCGCGATTTAGATCCGAAGAATCCCGCCGCATTGAATAACCTGGCGAATCACTACGGCCATCGTGGTCCAATCAAGAAGGCGTTTGAATACTACGGGAAAGCGATCGAATTAAGTCCTGACGAACCGGTCTACTTGCAGAATCTGGCTACGACTACCTATTTGTTTCGGAAGGACGCGATGGAGTTTTACAAGATTAACGAGCAACAGGTCTTCGACCGAGCGCTCGAACTTTATCGCAAGGCCTTGAAACTAGATCAGAACAACTTTCCTTTGGCGACCGATCTCGCTCAAAGCTATTACGGCATCAAGCCGCTCCGAACCGAAGAAGCTTTGGCGGCCTGGAATGCTGCGCTGAAGATTGCCAATGATAATATCGAAAGAGAAGGCGTCTATCTGCACATGGCTCGCGTCGAGCTCAACTCGGGACTCTTTGATGAGGCGCGGAAGCATCTGGATAGTGTGACAAACCAAATGTACGCCGCTCTCAAAACTCGCCTTGTCCGCAACCTCTCCGAAAAAGAAAACAAGGCCAAAGGCCACGTGCCGGCCCCAGCCGTCAAAAGCGACCGATAAGAGGCCGGTCCAAACATTCGCAAGATGTCACTGCGAAAAGGAGACTAGTGCCGTTTCCAGCGTAAGACCGACAAGATCGTCCTCGAAGGTTTCGTGCAAGAAGTCGGTGAAGACCTTGCAAAGATCGAAGTGGGCAAAACGCCGGACTCACTCGAATGCCAATGGTATTCGATACAGGAGATTACGATCCCGCGTCAGCAAAGCCATTCAAGCTGCCGCGCATAGATTGTTTCTTAAGGTGGAGCAAACGCGTGGGTTTGCGGGAAACGCGGCAACGTTTCCCTGCCTTTCCGGAAATCTATTTTCGAGAAACCTTCACTTGCGCTGCAGTCGCTGCAGCAACTTCGCGTGAATATCGCCAAACCCGCCGTTGCTGAACACGCAGACGACGTCTCCACCGCGCGCCTCATTTCCAACATGCTTGACGATCGCGTCGGCATCCGGGAGGTAGGCAGCTGTCTTCCCCAGAATCTGCAAATCCTCCATCAAACGCTTCGGGTCGAGCCGCTCGTTCGGCGCCAACAGTTCGAGTCGGGCCACTTCAGACACGACTACCGAATCTGCATCAACGAACGCTTCCGCCAATTCGGTTTGGAACACATTGCGCCGGGTCGTATTGGACCGCGGTTCGAAGATCGCCCAAATTTTCTGAGTCGGGAATTTCATGCGCAAGGCCCGCAACGTTTCGCGAATTGCTGTGGGATGATGCCCGAAATCATCAATCACCATCACGCCTCCGCTAATGCCACGGACTTCCATGCGGCGTCTGACGCCTTTGAACGTGCTGAATGCAGATTGAATCTGCGAATTCTTCAATCCGCAATGTTTCGCGCAGGCCACCACGGCCAGCGCATTGCGCACGTTAAATTCGCCTACGAGGTCGGTATGGAACTTCGCGCTGGGAATCTCAAACTCTGAAGCAGTCGGCCCAAGTCTGATATTGAACGCCTGCACACTGTTCGCCTCGCCGAATCCAAAGCGCTTGAGCGGACAATGCGTGATGTTGAGCAGCGGAGCGATGTTGGGATCGTCACCATTCGCAAATAATTGCCCGTTACGGGGCACGAGATTGATGAGCCGCTTGAACGAGGTTTGGATGGCGGCAACGTTCTCGAAGATGTCAGCATGATCGAATTCAATGTTATTAATGATGACGACCTCCGGCAGGTAATGAACGAACTTGCTGCGCTTGTCGAAAAACGCGGTGTCATATTCGTCGCCCTCGATAATAATCCATTCGCTGTCCGTGAACCGTGCGCCTTGCCCCAGGTTGTTCGGAATGCCGCCAATGAGAAAACTCGGATTGAGCCCATTGTGTTCGAAGACCCACGCCAGCAGGGCGGAGGTGGTTGTCTTGCCATGCGTGCCGGTGACGACTAACGAACGCTTGCCCCGAATGAAGAATTCTTTGAGCAATTCCGGCAACGAACAGTATCGAAGTTTGTGATCGAGGACCGCTTCCACTTCCGCATTACCGCGCGAGAGCGCATTGCCAATCACGACTAGGTCCGGCTTGTGCGCCAGATTGATCTCCCCATAGGCGGACATGACCTCGATCTTGCGCTCCGCCAGGAACGTGGACATCGGCGGATAAACGCCTTGGTCCGATCCGGTGACGCGAAATCCTTTGTCCTGCATCGCGGCTGCCACCGAAGCCATGGCGGTGCCGCCAATACCCACAAAATGAACCGAATGAATCTGGGAAAACATAGCGCGGAAAATCGCCCCCTCTCCCTAACCCTCTCCCCATCCGATGGGGCGAGGGAATTTCCTTTGGCGAACTGTGCTCGGTTCGCCTTCTAGCGAAAGCGAGCGCACAGCAATATTCAATTCCCTCTCCCCATCGGATGGGGAGAGGGTTAGGGAGAGGGGGCGATTTGGCTGCATGCTCCAGACTTATGCGCTCCGCCAGAATTGTTGAGCCAATTCGAAATCTTGCTGAGTATCCACTTCCATATACTCTCCCGGCGTGTCGGCGTGGCCCATACGCACTCCTGCTTCGATCATGTCCTGGAACAAATGAATCAGGTAGGCTTTCTCAAAAACCGCCGCTTCGCGAAAGGGCCGTCCCGCATAAAGCTTGCGCGCGCGATGATAATGCTCCTTCAGCAAATTGCCGCCGACCACCGAAAATTTCGCGATGCCTGTGTACTCTCCGTACGCCTCTCTTGGCTCGATCGCGCGATGTATTCGCGTCACGCAACCATTCTGCACTGTCACTTTCTCGGCATCGTCCGGCGGATGTTGCGTGCGATGCTGATAGCGCTCCAACCAGTTTGTATCTACAGACAGCGAAATATCCGCTGCGGAGGTTTGGAGTCGTTTGATTACCCCCGCTGTAAACAGAATGTCGGAATAGGCGCAGATAAAGGGTTCATCCATCAAGTCCTCGGCGTGCAGCAGCGAGACCAAAATATTATTGGTTTCCCACGTTTGGTTATGCCGAAACGCGAAGTGAGGATACGCGGTCCGCACCTTGTCAATCTGGTAGCCACCGATGAAGCAGATGTCCTGGATGCCATTCGCGGCCAGCGCTTCCAGTCCCCAATCGAGAAGGCGCCGCGCACAAACTTCGGCAAAACACTTCGGCGTATCCGCAGTCGTCGGCATCAGGCGCCGTCCGCGCCCCGCTCCGATGATAATGGCTCTCATGCGATTCTCGGTCTAACGTCCGGTGAATTTGCAACGCCGCCTCACTCAGTGCAACCACCTTTTCGTTAAAAGCGGAAGGTGACTTTCGCGTAGACTGCGCGATCGACCTGGACATCGCGCGGCCAGAAGAGAAGCGGTGAGAATTCCTAATGATGAGAGTTGAGCAGGTTGCGCCCGATAACGGAGACTTCGCACTGGGCGGTCGGTTTCCAGGCTAAACGCGTATCGAGTTCTGTATAGGACGATACTTTCTGCGCCGGCAAATGATCGACATACCGAAAGCCAAGCCCCCATTCGATCCGATGCCCTAAATCCACATCCGACCACAGCGACATTTGATGGCGAGGATTAGAGATATGACCGAAAGTTGTGGACGGCTGGGGTGGCGAAATGTGCATCCTGCGGGTGAGCAAAAACAAAAACCCGGCCGACCTGAACATCAGGTTGGTCCACAAAGACAGGATGCACATGAAAGAGAACATCATCATTGACCTACCGAAGCAAGCTCCGGCGACTCCGGCGACGTGTCAAAACGCACTGGATGAACTCGTCCGGCAAGGAGCGCAGCAAATGCTCCAACGGGCGATTGAAAACGAAGTCGCTGCGTATCTGGAACGTTATGCCGATCAGGGAGACGAAAAGGGTCATCGCCTGGTGGTGCGCAATGGACGGCTGCCACAACGACAGATCAGGACGGCTGCTGGACCGGTTGAGATTCACCAAGGGCGTGTTGACGATCAACGGCCCGGTCAGAAGTTTGTCAGCCAATTGTTACCGCCCTATCTGCGACGCACCGCCAGTCTGGACGCGCTGGTTCCGGCCTTGTATTTGCGCGGTATTTCCAGCGGCGATTTTACCGAGGCCTTGAGCGCCATTCTTGGCCCCAACGCGGCGGGCTTGTCTGCCACCAACATTTTGCGACTAAAGGAAGGCTGGCAGGATGATTACGAGCAATGGCAAAAAAGAGATTTAAGCGGCAAACGCTATGTGTATTGGTGGGCCGATGGGATCTATTTTAACGTGCGTTTGAGCGACGATCGTCCGTGTGTGCTGGTGATCACGGGAGCTTTGCCAGCCGGGGCCAAAGAGCTGGTCGCAGTCGCGCAAGGTCAGCGCGAAAGCAAACTCTCGTGGATCGAAGTGATGAGGAACTTGAAAGCGCGCGGTCTTACAGAAGCCGGAACTGGCGGTGGGCGATGGCAGCCTGGGATTCTGGGCGGCCAAAGAACAGGAATTTCCCAAAACACTCGCACAACGTTGCTGGGTCCATAAAACGGCCAACGTGCTGGACAAGCTGCCCAAGAGCGTGCAACCAGCAGCTAAGAATCAGCTCCATGAAATATATTTGTCACCGACGCGAGCCAAGGCGCTTTGGGCTTACGATCAATTTCTGAAGGATTACTCGGTCAAGTATCCCCAAAGCCTGTGAATGTCTCAAGAAGGACAAAGACGTGTTGTTCACCTTTTATGATTTTCCTGCCGAGCACTGGGCACATTTGCGCACGACCAATCCAATCGAGAGCACCTTTGCCGGCGTGCGCCATCGCACGCGGCAGACCAAAGGATGCGGCTCGGTGGCCGCGACGCTGGCGATGGTATTTCAACTGGCGCGAGTGGCTCAAAAACACTGGCGCCGCTTAAACGGATCCGCGTTACTGGCGCAGGTGATCGCCGGAGTGAAATTTGCAGACGGCGAACCGGTGACAGACAAAACCAAAGCTGCTTAAATAAACTTGGCTCGCAGGATGCACATTTCGCCGCCCCAGCCATCCACAACTTTCGGTCATATCTCAGCGCTGAGCAGATTGTAAGTGATGAGGTTTAACTTGAACCAAGCGGCGTTGGCCCCCATTAACTGACTGGGCACATGGCCTCCGGCCAATCCATTCTTCACTTCATCGTGCACATGCTCGACGGTT
>VHDE01000138.1 GCA_016871515.1 Verrucomicrobiota bacterium | reverse complement strand
TTCGAGTCCAATCTTGGGATGAGCTTCGCCAACGAATCCTGCAAGGCATAGCCGAGATCAACGCTGCACCGGTGGTTCACCGCTGGAAAAGATTCGATCTTCTAAAGCCCGCATTATCTGTCGAGTGGTTAATGAAACGTTATACTAGTGCGCACGCGTGATCGCCGGGCAGGATGCCTCGGCTCTACGGCAGGCAGGATGCCCGCCGCTACCGAACGCGGACGTAGCGGCGTCTCGTGTTCCGCTCGATTAGACTGCAACTACCCGGAAACGCCGTCCGAGTTCTTAACGGCTATGCACGGTTGCAGCGGCGCCTGCTCGAGAGCTTTTCGGGACGAGCTGTTTTCTTGCGGGCCTACTCGAATCAAATCCATCTCCTTGGCAATTTCATCCAGAAAGACCGCAAAGACGCGCCGCATGTTGCGCTGTTCCCTGGCGAGCCAGCCGGCAAGAATCGGCAAGGTCAACAACACAACCCAAAGCCACGGAAACATCGACCCGAAAAAGCCCAGGAGGAGCAGCTCGATTCCGGCGAGCAACCAAAACGCCATTTTCGCCGCAAGTGTCCATGCCGTCCGCAACCGGCAACGGATCAGTTGCCGGCCATTCCCCAAAATCTCAGCGGCGGTGATGAGTTGCAACTGGCACCAGCGGCTTCCGTAGATTTCAATATCGAAAGAATTCCAACCCGTGTCAGCTTTGTTGGGCCAGCCTTTCCTGTCGAGGCGATCGATAACGCCTTTCAGGAATTGCGCGCGGCCGAGGTCTCGTTCGTTCCAGTAGGCGACTTCCTCGAATTCCTGAGCTGCGCCACGAACGCTGAGCGAATCGAGTGTCTCATATTCTGCCAAGGGCGTGCGGCGTGCGCTCAGACGTCCACGGTACCGCGCCCAGCCGCGCACGATCGGTTGCAAGAAAAACAGAAGTGCGACCAGCGGCCGGGACCAGAAGCGCCGTTTGGCAGCGGGTAAATCGGCTTGCAGCGCGGCCACCGCACAAACTGCCAGCGAAATCAGCAAACTTGTGATGGCGAGCGGCACGAGGATCGGAAAGACCACGCTCAGGACAAACAACGGAAGCGTAAGCAAAACGTGATACTCCAAGCTCGTGACTAGCATCAGCGCCAAGGTTGGCTGAGCGGTGTAAAGGGTCTGAAAGAATCCGCTGCCAAATGTTCCGTGGTAGATGATCGGAGACTGGGTCACAACTCCGAAGCGCGCGGGCGAATAGATGCGCCCTTGCCATTGGCTGCCGCCAAACCAATTGAAGTATTCCGGATGCCGATGAACCAGCAAGGCTTCGGATTCACCGTAACCACCTTGCTGCTTAAGATAATCTATCGCCGTGGAACGACGGTAATGCCAGACAAAGCCCGCCGGGCTGAAGCCGAGCTTGTATCCGCGCTGCTGCAAACGCCAGCAGACATCCACATCATCGCCGGCTCGACGGAAGAGCGGATCGAAAGCGCCAACTTCAAGAAGCGCCCATTTGTAGAACGCCATGTTGCAACCGGGAATGTGCTCGGCCAGCCGGTCCGTCAGCATCACATGAGTGGGACCGCCCGGTGAAACCATGACCGCGGCGGCGACCCACGAATCTTCCGGCGGCAGGAGATTATGCCCGCCGATTCCGGCAAACTTGCTGTTTAACAAATCGCCGACCAAATAGTAGAGCCAATCATCATCAGCCCGGCAGTCCGAGTCCGTGAAGGCCACAATTTCGCCGCGCGCGAGTTCTATGCCCGTGTTGCGAGCCACGGATAATCCCTGATTGATCGGATGCCGGACATATTTCACCGTTGGGTAACACGAAGCGATTTCCGCGGTGCTATCCATCGAACCATCATCGACCAAAATGACTTCGTACGCTGGGTAATTCAGCTTTTGGAGGGAATCCAGACAAGCCTGCAGAGTCGGCGCCCCGTTGTACGTCGCCACGATCACCGAGACCAAGGGATATTGAGGCAACGAAAAATACGGAGCCACACTGAACATCTCCTGAACAACACGGAAGGAGGACTTAGGACGACGGTCGCGCGTCGTTAAACCAAAGGCCCAATCTTCAATCTGTTCGCCATCCTTGAACCAATCATCTGTAAAACTAAAAACCAAAGCGCCCGCGAGCCCGGCCCGAAATGCCGACTCAGTTTTCCAAGCCAGGATTTGGCACTTGCGCTCCTCACCTTCACGCAACGAGTCGATGCCAAATTCGCCGAGAATCAACGGCTTCGAATCGGCGATCATCTGCAAACGCGCCAGATAATTTTCGAACGGCTTGGGGTTGTGAATGTAGACATTGAAACAATGAAAATCAATTTCCTTGGGCCGCAAAAACTCGGTCGGCGGATAATTCCCAAATGTACAGAGACACGCGGGATCGATTGCTTTTACCTCTCCGACCAGTTCGTCAATGAATTCAGCGATCTTTGCCGATTCGCTCCAGCGCACGATATCGGGCGGGATTTCGTTCACCAAGCTGAGCGCGAACACGGCCCGATGCGAAGCGCATGACAGCGCCGCTTGGCGAACCGCATGGCGGGCTTCTTCGCGAGTCGCTTCGGAATCAAGGAAACAAACATGTTTGTTCCAGGGAATATCGACGAGCACCTTGAGCCCATGCTCGGTCGCCAAATCCAAAAACCATTTCGGAGGGACGAAATAAACGCGCATAACGTTCGCGCCCAACTCGCGGCTCTGGACAAAATCCCGTGCCGTCTGGTCCGGTTCAGCAAACGGCTCCCCGCGGGCATTGGGACGGAACGGACCGTACGTCACGCCCTTCAGGTAAAATTTCCGCTCGCCGAGCCGAAAGAATTTTCCATCGACTCGCACGCGCAGATGAGCTGTGGCCGAAGCAGACATCACGACTTAGACGGCGCAAAGGCTGGATTTAATCAGTGTAATAACGGAAACGAGGCTGCTAGAATTATAAATCAAACGTCGCGCATTTATCATCCACGAGTAATATAGAGCGCATGGGTAACAAAGTCATGGGTGATAAGCAAGAAGGCAAAGGCTGCGCAAGGCGTTCTCTGGCGTTCTCTACGTTATTACAAATCACCAGATGGTTGCACCTCTCAGTCTAAAGTTAGTCCATCACCAGGCCATGCAAAAACTTTCATCGACCAAGTCATGTTTTGTCTGCGGAACATCCAATCCCGTTGGACTCAAGCTTGCGTTCGAAACAGACGGCACAGTAGTCAGGACCCGATTTATCGCCCAGCCCGCGCATGTCGGATTTCAAGGCGTGGTGCACGGCGGAATTGTTTCGACGGTGCTCGACGAAGTTATGGCTTGGGCTTGTTGCGTTGGCGCGGGTCGGTTTCGGCTATTGCGCTGAATTAAATGTCCGCTTCGTGCGTCCGCTCAGCCTCGGACAAGAAGTCATCGCGACGGCAGAACTGATCTCGAATCGGCGCGACAAGTTGTTCGAGGTGCGAGGTGAAATCAGAGATGAGGCCGGCACTGCTTTGGCGACAGCGACGGGAAAGCACCTCGCGCTGAAAGATGAGGAAGCCAAACTGTTGATGAGCGATCTCGAAGGAGATCCGGCGGAAGTGGTTAAAAAGTTAAATGGTTAAGACACGTTAACATGGTTGCATGGTTACAAGGTTGCATCGTTCAATGGTGACTGGCGTCTGCGAGACGCTATTTAACGATGTAACCCATGTAACCATGCAACCCTCATTTAATCGTCACATTCAGCCGGTGCCTTTCGAGCGTAGCTCCCTCGCGGAAGGAAAGCTGTGAAAGGGAATTATTGTATTCAGCAAGCGCGCGAATGGCTTCGAAGCGAGCGGCTGTCAGGTCTCGTTGAAATTGGAGGACCTGATAGGGCGTGCTTTTTCCATTGGTCAATTTCTTTTCCTCGGCATCGAGGGCGGCTTCGGCAAAAGCTTGGGCTTGGCGCGTTGCTTCGACTCGTTCGAGGCTGGTTTGAACCAACTTCACCGCGTCATCGATCTGAACCAGGATGTCCTGCTCCAGTTTCTTCAACTGCAAGAGGGCTTGTTCTTTTTCCGCTTTCGAGGCCTTGTAGCGGTTGCGCGCGCTCAGGTTGCCCAAAGGAATCGTCATGATCGCGCCATAAGAATAACTTGGATTATCATCTCTCGTAAAATCCCGCAAAACGCCGCCGTACGAAACATCCAGTCCGCTGTGGCCATAGCTGCCCACGAGATCGAGCGCGGGGAAAAGCTGATTTTTCTGATACTTCAGCGTAATGTTGCGGCGCTCGACATCCAATTTGCTTTGCCGAAAATCCGGGCGCTGCGTCAGGCCTTTGCGCCAACTTTCCTGAAGATTGAGGGGCACCGGAACCGCCACGAGCTTTTCCGCTGGCAGAAGGGTCACCCCTTGCCAACCCGCATATTCTGCCGTGATCAAGTTCTTCAGAATATTCTCCTGCACGGCCAGTGTGCGTTGCGTGGCGAGCAGGTCCGCCTTGCTGGTGGCGACCTGAGATTCCGCCTGTTTCTCGTCGAGTTCGGCCAGCGTTCCAACCTCGACTTTCTTCCGCGTTTCCATCAACAATCGCTCCGCCAGTTCTCGAGCTTTCTCCTGAACTTTCACACTTTCTCCGGCGAAGATCAGATTGTAATAAGCCTGCTCGACGTTGCTGATCGTCAACATGAGCTGGAGCAAAAGGCCCTCCTCAGTGATTTTCAAGATCCTCCGATTCAGCTGGATTTGAAGTCGGCCGGCATCGATCCAAAAATCCTGGAGCAAGGGCTGTCGCAAGCGCAACGTCCAATCACCGGTGTAGGTCTCGTCTTGGCGTCCGAAGGCGCTGACCGAATTATGGTTCACGACAGTGTTGAGCTGATATTGCAGGCCGGAAGGGAACAGTCCGGACACACCCGGCACGATGCCTCCGGAAAACGAATCGCTTTCGAACTCGCGCGTGCCGAGGTCGCGTCCGAACTCATCGACACCGCCGGGCTGTGAACGAAAAATATGGACGGCGCTTAGATTTAACTGGGGCTCATAAGCTGAGTAAGCGCCTCTTAAGTTATAAAGGGCGATCTGTGGATTGATCCGCTGGATTTTGATATCGTAATTGTGCTGCAGCGCCATCTGGATGGCTTCTTCCAAGGTGATCGGCTTCGAATTGGTGGAGACGTTCTGCGCTGAGGCTGAAAATGCGCAGAGACAAAGCGTCGTGCAAAGGATTCGCGTGAGTTGCATTGGAGGCGGAGAGTGCTTCATTTCGTTCGATTCGTCAATAAACGCTAATATGTTGATATGTTGACACCGTGTTGCGTCAAATGGTTGCCGATTTCTGGCCGGGATATACTGTTGCGGCGCGGTAACGCAGATTAACAACTTCCCACAAGAGACGGCTCAAACCGGCTCTTTGTTCGAAACGAAAGCGTTGCGCTCATGATTCAGTAGGACAGTGCGTCCCGCCTGTCCTGCTTTGGTGTATGCAGATGCTGGACCGGCGAGACGCCTGTCCTACGACACAGGTTCACGAAGAAGGCTAGCCCGTGACAATCGTGCCGACCGCTTCGCCGCGGACCACCCGGACTAGATTCTGTGGCGTGAAAAGATCGAATACGACGATGGGCATTTTATTGTCCATACAGAGCGAAAACGCCGTCGAATCCATTACCTTCAATTGCTTCTGGAGCGCTTCGAGGTAGCTGATTTGCCGATAGCGTTTGGCCTTTGGATTCTTCTTTGGGTCGCTGTTATAGATGCCATCCACCTTGGTGGCCTTTAGAATGATGTCAGCGCCGATTTCGTTCGCGCGCAATGCGGCGGTTGTGTCCGTGGAAAAATAGGGATTGCCGGTGCCGCCGCCAAAAATCACGACGCGCCCCTTTTCAAGATGCCGCATGGCCCGCCGCCGGATAAACGGTTCCGCGACTTGCGACATGATGATCGCGCTCTGCACTCGGGTCGCGACGCCCAACTTTTCCAGAGCATCCTGCAAAGCGAGCGCGTTGATCACCGTCGCAAGCATCCCCATATAATCGCCCGTCGCGCGGTCGATGCCACGTTCGCTTCCTTGCAAACCTCGAAAAATATTGCCGCCTCCCACCACAATCACCACTTCGACGCCCATCTTGCGCACCTGCTGGATTTGCCGGGCCATGTCGTGAATCGCCTCCGGACAAATGCCGACGCCCGCCTCGCCGCCGAGAGCTTCGCCGCTCAACTTAATCAGGATGCGGCGGTACTTTGCTTGTGGTTCCTTTTTCATTCCCGCGCGAAAGACCCGGTGAATGAGGAAAGATTTCTCCGAAGCACAGTTTCGCATATTGCGTCCATGAACCTGGTAGGACAGCGCGTCTTGCCTGTCTCATCCAGTCTTGGTGTGCGCAAATGCTGGACAAGGAGATAATTTGTCAGCGGCATAGCGGCGAGTTATGTAGCAACCGCCCGCCCGCCCGTCAAACGAAAGCGTGAACGTGAAACGTGAACGACGAGACGGCCTGCCACGGCCCGCTGTGGGTTGTGACTGGAGTGCGTTTCTGTCGGTGTGGACGGAGCGAGCGTTGCGCAGCCGGATGGAGCCGATGAAGAAGGTGGCACGCATGCTGCGCGCGCATGAGGAGTTATTGATGAATTGGTTTCGGGCCAAAGGCGAGGTCTCGTCCGGGGCGGTCGAGGGCCTGAACAACAAAATTCGAGTGGTGACCAGACGCTCGTATGGCTTCCGAACTTACAAAGCCATGGAAATGGCCCTCTATCATAACCTTGGCAAATTACCCGAACCAGAATGCTCCCACAGATTCTGCTGACCAAACGCTTTTCGTTCTGACTCAATCGGTAGCCTTGCGCCAGAAATGCCTCGCCTCGCGCGTTCAATTTGGGAGGCACGATATGACATTCGACACAACTTAAGCCAGTGCCGCGCGCGTACTGTGGCGTGGCCTAAGAACTTTGCATCGTCCATAAAGCCAGGAACCCAATGCCTAACCGCACGCAACGCTTCGCAAAGCTTGTGAAGCTGGGAAATGGGGCGGACGAGCAGAGAAGAGGATTAAGCGGTGCATTCATGGGCTGCAACCCTACTCCAACGATTTAGGTAGTCAATACAATGTTTTGTGACCAAAACATACTTAGGTATGCCAAACTATGATTGACGCTTTTAACAAAGAGATTGTCTTTCGCTGATAGGATGACGCCTCTCGCTTACAGACGCGGAAAAGGCCGACGTGATCGAACACCTCAAATCTCTCTAAGCACAAGATGCGAACCAAATGGACAGACAACACAGATAGCGGCTGGCTCGACGAACGGCCCGTGATTCCAAATTCCTGTTGCCCGCGTGCGCCGTTCCCTTTACTAACTCGCCATGGCAAAGAATTACTGGCTCGTGAAACAAGAGCCCGAAGCGTATTCGTGGGCAACTTTTGTCAAGGAAGGCAAAACCGCGTGGACGGGTGTCCGGAATTTCCAGGCGCGCAACAATCTTCGAGCCATGAAGAAAGGGGATTGGGTCTGCTTCTATCATAGCGGTGACGAAAAGCAGGTCGTTGGCTTGGCGCGAGTGGAACGGGAATCGTATCCGGATCCAACGGCCACCGACGTCGACTGGTCAGCAGTCGATTTGACCGCTGTCAAAGCGCTCCAGAAACCGGTCAGTCTAGGAACGATAAAGGCGGATTCTGTCCTCAAGAACCTTCCGCTCGTCCGTCAATCGCGGTTGTCGGTTTCCGGAATGAACGAAGAGCAATTCGCGCGAATGCTTGCATTGGCTGAGACAAAGGCTGCGTCGTAGGACAGGCGTCCCGCCTGTCTTGCTTTTGGTGTACGCAGATGCTGGACAGGCGAGACGCCTGTGCTGCGAGCTGTTCACGGAAATGCGCATCGGGAGCACTTCCAGCTAAGTTCCGAATGCTTTCTTAATTTCTTTAAGCTGCTGAAACTCGGGTTTGCTGGAGTAGTATTTGTCGAGGGGATAACAGCCGCTGATCAAGCCATTGCGAGGGCCGGTCGTGCAATCGCTGAAAGTGCGACAGATGATTTTGTTATTTATGGCGCCACGTTCTACAGCGTCGGCCAAAAGTCCAGGGTAAGCGAGCACCATGCGGCCCAAGCCAATGATGTCGGTCCAGCCCTGACGAACCGTGTACTGCGCGACGTGCGGGAGATATTCTTGCAAGTAACTGTAGGCGGTCCCAACGAGCACCATTTCTTTCGGCGCTTGCGCTTTGATTTGGCGCACCACTTGAATCTGGCGCGCAACATCGATCAATGGATCGTGCGCGGGTTGATAGCCGTCCGATGGCGGGTAAGCTGCGGGCCGTTGAATGTGCGGATTGTAATAAGGGGAGCCGGCGCTGAGGTTCACAATCTTGACGCCGAGCCGGGCGCAAAGCTGGACGAATTGAAACGTCTCGGTGAGGTCGTAATCCACTGGATGATCTTGGTTTACTCCAAAGGCATAGCGATACGGGAGACAATGCGAATAGTCTTCCGGAATGCCCGGGCCCAATTTGCCAGGTTGTGACAACGCGGGGTCCGGTTTGAATGGGACGAAATCAAATGCGCTTAGCCGCACGCCCAACTCGATCTTGTTTCCGGTCGCGCGAATGCCATCGATAATTTCGCGAAGGGTACGCGTGCGGTTTTCGAATGAGCCGCCATATTTGCCGGCGCGCGTGAATGCGCTCAAGAACTCGTGCAATAGGTAGCCGTGACAATGTTTGATATCCACGAAATCGGCGCCAACGTCCCAAGCAATCCTGGCGGCCTCGATGTACTTTTGGATCAGTTGCTCGATCTCGCTATCGGTAAAGACCTGTGTATCGCTTGTGACATTGAACTTGCGATCCAAAATAGGATGGCGGTAAGCAACACGAGGTTCCATCCGTTTCTTGTCGGTCGTTTTGCAAAAGCGGCCCGAATGAGTCAATTGAAATCCAATGACCAGATCGCCGTCCTTGCCGAAGCGTTGCTTGTGCGCCTGCACGAGAATCTCGCGCAGTTCGGCTAGACCCGCCTTGTTCTCTTCGTTGATGATGAGCTGATTTGGATTGGCGCGGCCGTCCGGACGCACCGCCATTGCTTCGCAGCCATAGATCAATTTGGCGCCGCTCTCGCCGAAACGCTGCCAGCGCCGGCGCATTTCATCGGTGACACCGCCTGTCGTTGTGCCATCCCAGCCTTCCATGGGTTGAATCGCATAACGATTGCCGATGCGTTTGCCATTGATGATTGTGGCAGTGACCTGCTGAGCCAGCGGCGACTCCAAACCGAGAGCGATGCGGTCCTCACACGGCAGATTCAATCCAAGTGCGGCGACATGTCTGCGGAAGTCAGCCACAGTTTTGAGCGTCGGAAGACGTGTCAGCTTGAAGGACTCAGGCATACATCAGCTTTTGACCAACGGTAAAACAGAGCCAAAGAAGCTTAAACACTTTTCGGCCTTCGCCTCGCGAAGGAGGAAAAGTGCCAGCTCGCGAAGATGATAATCACCCCACATTGAGCTTTCGCCGTTGGGCGCCTTTTGCCCCGGAGCAATGTAATCCCAGCCATTGGGCCGATGATAGACCGAGTGAAGCAGCAGCCCTTGATGTTTCGAGCCGGTGGAAAGATAAGGCTCCTGGAAAAGTGTGTTGGCCACCGTCAGACCAGCCTGGCGATAAAGCGTTCCGCTCCCATTCTCCTGGCGCGCGGCTAAATAGTTGCCAAGCCGAATGAGACCCTGTGCTGCGATAGCGGCGGCGGAACTATCCACCGGTTCGCAAGTGTTGAACGGGTCGGCGGGTTTGCTGAGATAATCTCCGAGGCGGTGCAGATTGGGCGCGCCAGTATCCCACATGGGGATTCCGTCCGCGCTGCAGTTCTCGAGATAAAAGTCCGACGTCGCTTGAGCCGCGTCGAGAAACATGGTTTTCACAGCGCGGGCGTCGCGCGAAAGGCTCGCGGACGGGACGCTGCCGGCGAGATCGGTTTCGCCGAGAGTGGCCAGATACTCCAATTCTTCGGCGAAGCCGAGAATGGCCCAGGCGAGGCCGCGCGTCCAGGTCGTAAAGGGCGAGTAACCTTGCTGCGAGTTGGGACAACGATAGTGGCCGTCATTTAGATTAAAAATGCTCTCGTGCGCCGTGCGGCCACGGACATCATACGCATCGCGCCCTTTGCCATAGTAAATGGCATAGCGGGCAGTCGCGGTGGCGTGCTGAATCAGACGCTGCAACAACGAGATTCTCTGGTCACGTTCTCCCATAAGCACGTGTCCCAACGAATGCCCGATGGCCAATGACCGCAGTGATCGCATCGTGTCGATGAAGAGCGAATGCGGACCGTTGAATGAGTAAATGAAGCCTTGGCCATCAGAGATACGAGTCCATCGCGCGGCCTGAACTGCGCCCGAAACTTTCAACGCCAGTTCATAGAATTCCTGCTCGCGATCGTTTTGCGGAATCTTTCCTTCGCGCATAAGGCGAAGCAAATTGCCATAGGTCGAAATGTTGTTGAACCCATGATCGTGGACGCCGACATGCGACACATGTGTTGCCATCAGCTCCACGGTTTTGGCGCGGCCAATGTCGAGAAATTCGGAATCGCCCGTCGCGTCAAATTGCAGGAGAGCAGAACCGAATTGAAAGCCTTGCGTCCACTCCGTCCACCCACGCGACGTGTATTTCCCCTTGACCGTAAAGACCGGCGTGCCTTGAGCAGGGTTCCACTTTTTTTCGATGCTTAGGATTTTCGCGGCGGACAATTCGAATACACGCGCAATTTTTCGCAGCAGTTTTTGCGGCGTTAATCTGTAATCGATTTGCATGGGCATGTCTTGATTCAGGTCGTGCAGCTTTTAGCTCGCGCGCGCCAGCTGCAACGTCTTGCCGGAAAATCTCACAAGCTGTCCGCCAGCGGTGGACCCCGATCTTCAGACCACTCGACGCAGAATTTAAGCTTCTGTTTTCTCGAGGGTGCTCGGGTTGTTCGTGTCGGTTCGTTGGTCTGCGTCTAATTCCATTTTGGAAAGAGAGAGCAAC
>VHDE01000137.1 GCA_016871515.1 Verrucomicrobiota bacterium | reverse complement strand
ACTGGAAATGAACGCGACAAAACGAAGCAAACGGACACGTCGAAAATACACGGGCGAGTTTAAGGCCAAGGTGGCCTTGGAGGCGATCAAGGCCCAGGAAACAATCAACCAAATCGCCGCGCGTCATGAAGTGCATCCGCATTTTTCCATTCGCCAGCAGTGCGGCCTTTGGGGGCTGCATCGCTCTGGACTTTATTACGAGCCTGTCCCGGAGAGCGCGGAATGGCTGCGCGTTTTGGAAGGCCGCGGCATCCGCGTGAGCCTGGATGGACGCGGGCGGGCCTTCGACAATATCTTCATCGAGCGGCTCTGGCGCACGGTCAAATGGGAGCACGTTTTTCTCTATGAACATCGCGTGCTCCAAGAATTGCGTGGCGGGCTGGGGAATTATTTTTGGTATTACAATCACGAGCGCTGGCATTCGGCGCTTGAAAATCAGCCGCCTGCGGCGGTATATGAGCGATGACCAAGAAAACGGGAAGCAGAGAGATCAAACGGGCAACCGCGCGTCTTTCTCTTTCTCGAAGTTTATAGTTAAGAAACCGCCATTTGGGGTCCTACAAATGGGGAGCGCCTCATAGTTCGCGTTAGCGAACAAATACACCTTTGGATGAAACGTGCGATACGGTGGACGCTCTTGCTCGTTATAGAGGTAAAGCCTCACGTTCGGATAGCCGCTGAGCTCTTTCAGCAACGTTTCGATTGCTTCGTAGTCCGAACCGTCGCCTTCAGCAAAAGTGTTTGCGCCAAACGTCATCTCGACAGAACCTCCGCGCTCGGCAAACTCGTAAAGTGCATCCAACAATTCCGGGATGTTTCCGGAGGTGCGGGCGAAGGCGACGGCAGCGATGAACAGATTCCATTTCGTGTCCTTGAATTCCCGAATGAGGATGTCAACCAGCGTCGATTTCGTCTCCTCGCCATACGGCAGGATTATCAGTTCAACGTCGGTTTTCATTTCGGGTGGAACGATAACAATAATTCGAGGTTGTGGACAAGTAACTGAGTTCTTAGCGGCGCGGTTGCTTTTCGTTAGACAGAGGGGCGTGAACCTCGGAACCGAGACTAGTGGCGTTTTCCCCATGCTTTTCCTTCTCTCGTCTGAGACTCGGCAACCTCGCGGCAGTAGTGAATGCTCGCCCTGCCACTTGCCATATCCAGAATGAACGGCGCAGATTCTCATCGTCAGATTGCCAAGCCGTGCCGCCGGCGCCGAAGTCGCGCTTGCTAACGCTAGTCACGGGGCCAATAGGCGCGCCCGGTAAAAGCGCTGTTTCACATCGAGTGGCGGTACGGACGAATCAACGAACCGAACGGTCTCGCCAACAGCCACAACGTTCGTTAAGGCCGTCCACTGCTCCAACGACGTCGAGGACTCGACAGCGTAACGTTGCCCGGCGCTTCCTGTCAGCGCCAATTCATAACCGCCACCTGGCAGAGGAACAAGGGCGAGAATCGGCGCGAACGCCCGTTCGATCACTGAAACAAGCTTCAATAGATTGTTCTCGAGAGTCACTTCCGGGCCGTTCACACGCACTTGAACGACGTTCGTAGCCGGACCAGCAGCCGTCGGTTGTGCAACGATATTTATCAACGTTTCAGAGCCGTTGGCCAGATGGCCCAGCGTGAAAACGACCACGTTGCCTTCGTGCGACCACGTGCCGCGCGCCGATTCAGCGCTCACGAAACGGACGTTTGACGGCAGCCAATTGGTCACAACCACGCCAGTGGCTTCGCATTCTCCCGAATGCCTCAATAGCACCGAAAATGTCACGGGCTTTCCAACAGTCGCCGACGCATCTGAGCTGACCGCGCCCTCCAATGAAAGGTCAATCGCATGGCAACTCGGACATCGCATCAGCCAGCAGACGACGTTTTGAAAGAGGGCCTTTCGCGCGGAAATAGATGATCCGGAATCGCCGGTCACTCGACAGTTCTGCGTGAATGTCCGAACAACACCGAAATCCGGCTCATCCAATCGCGGATAGCCGATCAGTATATCAGCACCATCAGATTGGCCGAACACTTGGGCCTCAGCAGCGGCGACACTCGAGAGATCAAGCCGGTTGGTATAATCGAAATCCTCAACCAACCCAAAACGGCCAGCCAGGATCGGATTTGTTTGCAAAGCTTCGCTCACAACAACGCGGCCGCTTCCGCCTTTGCGATTGGCAGGGTTCAGACTGGTCAGATTGATCCAGCGCGAGCGTTGCGGTTCGTTGAGCTGACTTGCCGACGACGCAAGATCTTCGCCGATGAAATACAACGGGATTCCATTCGTAAGAAGCTGATGAAACGTATCGACTCCGAAGCCGCTCAAGTTCGTAGAACCCGCATCGTTCCAAATAACCAGCTTGAACCGCCGCAAGGTTTCGTAAGGCGTAGCGGCGTTATCAAACACGCGCGAACTCAGCCCCATCTCGAACAGGTATTCCTGCAAACGGACCGTTTCCGGATCGCGTGTCGCCTCGACGATGGCAACCTCTGCTGTGAAATCGCTCACCGCAACTTGGACGATCTCCGAACGATTTGTCAGACCAAGATTGTCCGTTGCGACCGCCGCGAAGACGTAATCGCCAACATTAACATTGCTCCACGTTAGGCTGTACGGCCGCGACAAAGCGCGGCCAAGCCAACGCGATCCCGCGTAAAACTCGACTCGTTCGACGGAGCCGTCCGCATCCGTGGCCGTGGCGAGAAGATTGATATCAGCTCCCGTTGGAAAGACAGATCGATTCAACGGTGTAATCAATTCTACGTTCGGAGGACGGTTAATAGCGTCGTCGTTGACGATCGTCACCTCCGCCTGCCTGCGGGCTATGACCGCGTTCGTCGCGTTGTTCAAATGGATCGCAAACGTCTCATCTGGTTCAACCTCCCTGTCGCCAAGCACAAGCGCATCGATCGTTTGGTTCGTTTCACCGGGCGGAAAGAAGAGCATTCCGGCGAGGGCTGAGTAGTCGCTCCCCGCTGTGGCCGTTCCGTTCGAACTCGAATAGCCGACGGCTACGGTCTGGCGCACCGGCTTCGACAAACGGACGTTTACAAGGACATTCGTGTTCGCACTATTCCCTTCGACGACACTTGCGTCAGCGATGGTAAGGGTTGGCAGGGGTTCGGGGCCGGCAACCGTAATACTGACCGGAGAAGAAATTCCAATCGCTCCGCCCTGATCGATTGCTCTGGCCGTTATTGTGTGCTCGCCCACTGGTGCATTCGTCCAAAGCAATGCGTAGGGAAGGCTCGCCAGTTGTCCAAGCAGAACCGAGCCCTGGTAAAACTCAACGCGCGCAATAGCGCCACGCGACGAGCATGCCTCGGCATCCAGCGTAATAGTTGCTGGCGCCGCGAAAGTGGCGCCGTGGATCGGAGATCTCAGGCTGACATTGGGTGGAAATCCAGTTTTGCACTTACCCTTTTTTCCGGCATCGTAGAGCAACGCGACCTCGCCGACGGCCAGGGCCCGATTGTAAATTGCCACTTCGTCAATGACGCCTTGAAAAACTCCGGCGAAACCGTGATTGGAATTCAAATTATTGCCGATGCGCAAAGGCGCCGGGCCGGTGTAAGCGCGAGTGGGCCCGATAATCTCACTGTTCTCCAACACGCCGTTGACATAAATGCGGAGCTCGTTCCCGTCGTAGGAACCCGCGACATGGTAGAACTGGTTGGTTTCATGGCGCCGGGAGGCAATCAGAAGATCCGCGCCATCGAAGGCCCGTTCCAAACCAGTCGCAAACATATTTTCACCATGCCAAGCCAGGAAGAACGTATCCTCATTGAGACCGTTGCGAGCAACCTTCCAAACAATCGGCCCATTTCTGTAATCAAATCCATCCGTCAGCGGCATCACCCAAGCCTCAACCGTCCACGCGGCTACCAGATCAAACACGCGATTGGCATTGGGAATTTCGAGGCCGTCATCGATGCCGTCGAAAGAGACGGCATGGCCAACCTTGCCCGAGACATAATTCGTCCCGTCCAACAGAGTTCCGTGATTACTTCCGAAAAGATCCCGCGCGTGCTCGTCCCCGGGCCACCACGCAATGAGTCCACAAGGGGAAGCCAGACAGGTTGGATATTTAAGGCTCTGCGGGTTGATCTCGACCAGGGCGGCAAGAAGCCACAAGCATCGCCAAAGCCGCTGGCGGAGATTGCTTGTCCATCTACATTCGAATCGCATGTCGAGCAACGCTCTCAGCTACGGTAAGCTTCTACAGAGTCACTTATTGTCAAATTGAAAATCAGTGCAGACTTCCTTTGTTCCGTTATCCAACCAGAGAGCAGCACTCGAACTGAGCGCTGAGCGCCCTCATTGACGACAATCATCACGACGATATGCTGCTGGACAGTGAGAACTCGATTGAAACACTATTCGATCCGGCTGCATATTTGTATTCTTCTGAGTCTGGTTCTCGTGTTCATTTGGAATAGCGGCATCGTCTTCGCAGATTCCTGGCCGTACTATCGGGGCGCTCATCATGACGGCATCTCGACCGAGAAGATTCGCGTTGATTGGGCAACGACACAACCGCGGCAAGTCTGGAAAGTTCCGCTCGACCCGGCCCTCAGCTCGTTGACCATCAGCGGCGGCAAGGTTTTGACGCAAGCGCGCCGCGTGGCCCCTGACGGAGTCGAGCATGAATTCTGCCTCGCGCTCGATGCCGAAACAGGCCGGGAGCTGTGGGCCTCTCCGCCGTTGGGCGCAGCCTTTTATCCCAACGGCGGCGTCGGCAATGACGATGGTCCGCGCTCGACACCGTGCGTGGATGGAGACCGCGTTTACATCTTCAGTTCTTATCTTCATTTGGTCTGTATGGACAGCGGGACTGGCCAAATTATTTGGAAGCGGTACCTCCCTGAACTCTACAACAGCACAGTGATTGCGTGGCAGAATGCCGCGTCGCCTGTCATCGAAGGTGACGTAGTCATTGTCAATGGGAACTCTCCACACGGCACTCTCATGGGGTTTCGTAAACACGATGGCAATCTCGCCTGGCAAAGTCAAAATGACTGGATGACCCAAGCCTCGCCGGTCGCCGCAACAATTGGCGGGGTGCGGCAGGTAATATTCTTCGCGCAGTCCGGCTTAGTATCTGTTGAACCCAAGACCGGCGCTGTGCTTTGGCGTTACCCTATCAGGTGCAACAACATCTCGATCGCCGCATCGCCAGTCGTGGTTGGCGAGACCGTTTATTGTTCGCGAACTTACGGTCCCTTTGCCGGTGCTTTGCGCCTGAAGATCGATATGGCAGATGCAGGCCGCGCTTTCACAGCGACGGCGCTCTGGGAGAAACCTAACCAACTCATGAACCATTGGGCGACGCCCGTCCACGTCAATGGCCATCTCTATGGCATGTACGGCCAAACCTTTGTTCAGTTGAAGTGCCTCGAACTCGCCACTGGAACTGAGAAATGGTCGATCGAGGGCTTTGGTTATGGAAATGTGCTGGCTGTGGATGGGAAAATCCTTGCCCTGAGTGAGACCGGCGAAATCGTGCTCATCGAGGCAAAGCCCGAAGCCTACACCGAGTTAGCCAGATACCGCGCGCTCCAAGGCAAGTGCTGGAATGTTCCGGCATTTAGCGACGGCCGACTCTACGTGCGCAGCACCTTGGAGGGTGTCTGCCTCGATTTTCGGACGCCTGGAAAAGATCCTGAGGACTCAAGCCCGCCCTTGGCCCCAAAGCTGAGTTTTGATTTGAGCCGCGGGCTCAAAATCAGCGGGAGTCCCGGGTTGAAGTATCGGATCGAATATATCGACAACTTAACGGGCTCTCAGCCATGGCAAGAGTTGCAGACACTGGTATTGGTAAAGAGTGAAGAGATTGTGTCGGTAGCAAGTCCCGTCGGAGTCAGCCATCGCTTTTATCGAGCCGTATCGATTCCGTAAAGCTGCGGTACATCCGTATGATAGTCGTCCCGCCTGTCCAGCACCCGCATGCACAACAGCCAGACAGGCGGGACGCCCTGTCCTACCGGATTCACGCACGCGCAACGCCCGACAATCTGTTGCGGAGAACTCTTCTCGAAAGTTCAAACCGCCAGGAGAATCTTACCGAGCGTTTTGAGGAACATCTCGATCTCCGGCCTCGTGTTGTAGCCATGCACCGACACCCGCAGGCGCCCGGCGTGGTGCATGACATTTATTCTTTCCCGCTCCAAAGCCGCGTGGATCGCATCGCTCTTGGCGTGCTGAAACGAGACAATCCCCGAAGCGTTGTCACGCCGCCAAGGCGACATCGGCGTCAGTCCGAGTTCAATCAAACCTCCATAAAGCATTGCCACCAAAGGGTCGGCATAAGCAGCAATTTTGTCGGTCCCGATAGACGCGATGTAACACAACGCAGCATTCAATGCGTAGATCGCGGCGAAGTTCGGCATGCCAACGGAAAAACTTGCGGCGCCGGCTTTCGAGATCGCGCGCTCAAAGCGGTCGGATTCGAATGCGTTCAACAAGTGAAACCAGCCGCCCGCCTGCGTCGTTAGCTCCGAAGATCGCCGCTGCGGAATTGCCACGACGCAGCCGCCGTGAATCCCCAGAATCCATTTGTGAGTGCTGGAAATAAGACAGTCCGCCTCTGCGCAATCGAGGACAACTCGGCCGAAAGCTTGCGTCACATCGACAGTAATGATCGCGCGCGGTGCATGCGTCCGTACCGCTTCAACAAATGGCTGCCAATCGAGTCGATGCCCATTGTAAAAGCTCACCAAGGAGACTTGCGCCAAACGGGTCCGCTCGTTCAGGAGCGGAATTAGGTCTTCAATCGCTAACTGGCCATCTCGGGCTTTCCAAAGACGCACCGAAGATGTTGTTCGCGGTGCAAGCCACGGCGTCGTGCCCGACGGAAAATCCAAATTGCTGATGACAATTTGATCCTGAGACTCAAGCTTCAGCGCCGTCGCCAGCAAGTTGTAGGCTTCGGCGCTGCATGAGCAGAAGGAAACTTCCGCCGCGCTAAGCTGAAGCAACCGTGCGGCTGCTTCGCGGCACTCGTGGAATCGTGCGTAGTGGGCATCGCGGCCCTTCATTCCCTGAAGCTTATCCCACCAGTACGCTTGCAAGGCATCGCCCACGCACAACGGCGGAATGCTTTCTGCAGCCGTGTTGAGATAGATCATCTCTGCCAAGGCTGGAAAGTCGCGTGCTCGTGTTTCAGGCGTAATCAATGAATGCGCCTCTTTCCATTCGGGAACGGAGCGCGGACAGCCTTGTCCGCGTGTCCCTGGCTGTTTGCTCGAAACACGCGGACAAGGCTGTCCGCGCTCCGTTAAGTTTATGAAGTTGCGTTCGCTCGGTTAAGAGTCTAGGAAAGCCCCCTGCTACGCACTGCATACTATTTATTCAATGTCGACGCACGCCAGTGCAAACGGCCGCAGGTTGAGCTCCACTTTTCCCGATCTGGCTTCCACTTGCTCCCCGAGCCGAGAACGAAATGCTTCGGGTGCCATCATCGCTTGCTCGGCGTTGGTTTCATCGAGATACCGGATGCGCGCGCGGCAAGTCCCGGTTTTGATTTTTACTTCTTGAGGCCTCCCCAACAAATTGGCCACCAGAACGCGCCGCCGATTCTGTTGATCCAGAAGCGTCAGACCTTCGACTTGCAATGGATGGCTGGAATGCGTTGGACAGACCTTGCCAAAATCTGCGAGGTCAGCCAGCAAGTGGCAAACAGGGAAGACCATTCCCGGCCGGGATGGAAACTTGTCAGGCAACGGCGAGCCCTTCTCGGTTTCCATGACGCCAAGCCATCCGGTGGTTTCGAAATAAGTGAGGCTATGAATATGGGTTGCGGTCGAAAGCCGCGAGATGCTGCCCAAGGTCCAACCTGCGCCGAAAAGCGACATCTGTCGCGCATCCACTGAAAACGGCAACGACGCCGCTCCGGGTTCGAGCGTGAAATCAGATTGCGGCCTCAATGTTATCGGGGAGATGACGATGCTTTGATTACAGAACTGTTGCGTGGTCTCCACTGTTCCGAGCTGCCCTCCGAGATTCTCGATCATCGATGTGTTGTCGAACGCGTGAATCTGCGGATTGATGGAATAACATGGCAGAGCTGTGGAATCGGATGACGGCCGGCTGCGATTGACTTCGACGAAATTCTCGGCCGTGCCGGAGGCGATGAGAAGATTCCTGTTCAGAGCGGCGAGCCGTTCCCGCGCTAGATGAACCCACTTCTCGTTTGTGACAATTTCATTCACGTGGAAGACCATGATCAATGGCACATTCACACTGACCATTTTCAGCTCGCGTGCCAGCCCATCCAACTCTGCGGTCGCGTTATCGCTGAGCAACAGGGCTAGGTGCAAATTGGCCCCCAACTGCGCAGCTTCCTGTGCAGCTCGCCGCAGTGCCTCAGCGTAACGCCCGCCCGACAACTTCAAATCCAACCGCAGATGTGACAGACGCAGACGCTTGAGGAGTTCGATTTCTCGTGCGGACAAAGGTTGGCCGTGAGTGGCCACTTTCAACCCGATTTGCTGTTTCGGCAAAACCGGCGTGGTCGAGATCGACAACTGCGGGGGTCGGCCTTGGACAACAGCCAAGACCTTGCGCTGTTCGCCGACGAGCGAGACAGTCACTGATTGCTGGATACGCGTGCCTTTCTCAACGCGGACGGGCATCGGCAATTCAAGAGGTGTGCTATAGGTTTTGAACGACGCGTCCGTCCAGTTTCGCTGGTCCTCCATCTCGAACGTCTCACCTTCGAACCGCACTTCGGCACGAGCACCTGGAGCAACTTCGTAGCTGATGGCTCGGATTTGCTTGAACGGTTGATGCGGCGAGATGTAACGCGGAAACGCGCCCTGCTCCGTCGTCCCATCGACGCGTTCAATGGTGCAGGGCTTGCCGGCGCATTCAACAATCGGATGGAGCACGCAAACCCCAATTCGGTTGCGCAAGAAGGCCGATCGCGCCTCACCATCGAAGTCAAAAATGACTTTTCCTTTCGCGTCACCGCGGATGCGGCCCTTCCAAAAGAAATCGATGTCGTCCTCTTTGCATTCGGCATCGAAGGTCATTTCGAAGGAACTTGTATTGGAATCCCATTTAAGATTCGAAAGCTTCGGATTGATCGTTCGCCAGTTATGATCGCGAACGGCGCCGTAAATTGCTCGCACGATTTCATGATCACCCAAGCGCAAGTGCCGCAAGAAAACCGTGTCCGGCTCGAAAACCATCGTGATGTTACCCGCGCAAAGTTGAAGCGGCTTGGGTCGCGATTCGGTTTGGCCGTCGTAAAGAATATTTTTGGAGAACGAATTCATTCAGCTCGGTTCGTTTGATCGCGGAAAATCTTGCGACGCATTGTGGGCAGAAAAAGGACAAGGTCAACAGGAAGTTGACTCGGGAAAAATCGAGCTGCTGTTGTCCACTAAGAGAGGATTCGAAGTAAACGGAGGTTTCGCTTCGGCGGTTCGAAGCGCCTTGAAAACCGCCATCCTGATCGAGCGGATAGGAACTGTCGGCGCTACGCAATAAAAAGCCCTCGATCGTGGATGAAAGAGGGCTTCGCCCCCTGGCGGATTTCCCCCTGCCAGGCCGATGCTGGAGAGTCAAGGAGGTTAGGCTTTCGGCATCGACAATATGCTAGTTTCATTTGCCCATGTCTTCAATCAGGAGTTTCCTGATAACAGCTCAGGGCGCGGTTATTGCATCTAAAGCAAAAAAGCGGCTCCTGTTTTCACAAGAACCGCATTCATCCAGGTGTAACTCTTTTCCCAAGAGTTACCGTACTTAGGTATGAACCAGTGTGTTAGCTTACTCCGAGTTGGTATCTGGTCTATAAGGGTAATCCTGATTCAACCCCCTAAAAAAGGCTCCCTACTCGGGAGCCAGTCTTTATTGAACGGGACGCATTAACTACGCCTAGGTAAGAAAATAACCATATCACTCGGATTGCCTATCAGGGTTGCCCACGAAACTCTTTTAAGAGGAACCCCGACTATTCCTGGGCAACAATTGTTTCGCGCGCTTGACCCAAACCCGGTCCCGCTTCCGCTGAAATTCGGGCGCACCACCATCGTCGGCAAGAACCTCGTTCAGCTCAGTTCGAGCCAACTCAGGTTGATTGGCCTCGAGGTGCAAGCCGGCCAACTGCACTCGAGCTCGCGCGTAGGAATGGTCCTGCAAGACCCGTTGCAGCGTCTTGATTGCAGTCTCGCGGTCGCCCAACGCCATGTAGGTTTCCGCCAACGCCAGCAACGAGTAACCGTAATCGTGTTTGGGATTTTCCGTGCAGACTTTTTCCAGCCATTCCCTCGCTTCGTTCGGCTTGTTCATTCGCAGCAGGCACTGGCCCATGTGCCCGCGCGTGTCGATATCGTCCGCGTCCCGCTCCAGCGCCTTTTGATAACACTCGCGCGCTTTCTCGAGTCTGCCTTGTTGAAAATAAATGTCGCCCAGTTGCGAATGGTGATGCGCCTTGTCGAGGTGATGAATCTGGCTCTGCAATTCTTTAATCCGACGCCGGTCATGAGCGCCCGGCAACTCGAAGCCGCGCGTTGCCAAAGCTGAGGCACTGCGATAGACAAGGAAGAAATACAGGACGGCATTAAGCACCGGAAAAAGAATGATAAAGAGGACCCAAAGCCATTCTTCGCGGCGAATTGCGTCGATTAACATCCAAAGGACAAAAGCGCCAAAGATTAGCGTCAGCGGACTCTTTAAAAAGAATTCCACACTACCCATCGTTGTGTTCAAGAGCGTCGGAAGGAACCGCAGAAGACGATTTCTTGGCCGTTCCGGTTTGTCAGCTCGGACGAAATCGAACCAAATCCACTGCCTATGACAATCCGAAAGTTGATCCATCTCTTGGAACAATTCGAACCGGACCAGGACGCGATTGTTGCGTTCTGCGACAGCAGCTGGTGTCAAGTGGCCGATGTGGCCCCAAATGCACGCGTAAGCATGTCGAACGCGTATCCACGGCGGTTTAACTCTGGACCGGCGGGGGAAAGGCTAGCGGTGCGGTGGCAGAAGCGGGCGTCGGGAGGGGGACCGGAGCGATTGGCTCGT
>VHDE01000136.1 GCA_016871515.1 Verrucomicrobiota bacterium | reverse complement strand
TTGGACATGGACAAGTACCTCGCTCAGGCCGAAGCTCACCGGCTTGGTTACTTGACGCGTGAAGCCAAAAAGCTCGGATACCAACTCATTGAAATAGAACAGGCTGCTTAGAAGTTATTGGGAAGGATGCTGATAGTGCGCATCCCGCCGAATACCACGGTCCCAAGCCATCACAATTACCACGATGGAGGCCAGTTGCTATTCTCAAGATTGACAGTCACCCTGCGTCCGCCGAATACTCGCTAACCTGATGCGGACGTACGATTTAATCATGACACACAAGTTGGATGCGGATGACTTTTTTATTCACCGCATCCAACAGCATTGTGCCGAGCGGGGGCTCAACTTTTTCCTTGTCGAGCCTGAATGGGTGGAAGCTTTTTACGAGAAGTTTCGCCAGCGCAAGGTTTGGGCGCGACTTCTTCTGAACATGCACAGCGAGCACCATCAGCCAGATGACATCTACCATAAGTTGGTTAAGCTCGCGTTCGAGACGAAAACCCAGGTGATCGATCCGCCCGATGTTGCTCTCGCCGCATTCAATAAGGCGGCGTTGCATCCGAGGCTGCAGGCAGCGGGATTTGATCTTCCGGCAACGCTCATCGTTAAGCGCGCGGAACTGGCGGAGTTCACACTGACGGAATCGAACATGGCCAATATTGGCGTTCCTTTCGTGATCAAGCCTGGTTTGGGTTATGGCAAGCGCGGCGTGATTTTGGATGCGACGGGCCCCAGTGACTTGGCTCGCTCGATCGCTGAATGGCCAGATTCGCATTACCTGTTGCAACGTCGGATCGTGCCACGAGTAATCGGGTTGGAGCCCGCATATTTTCGCATCTTCCATGTCTTTGGAACGGTCTGGTGTTGCTGGTGGAATTGTTACAACGACCGCTATCGCGCGATGACGCCTGCCGAAATCGAGGAACATTCGTTGCAGTCGCTGCGGGAAACGATCTGCCGATTGGCGGCTTTGACCAGAATGAATTTCTTCTCGAGTGAAATTGCCCAAACCGAGGATGGACGATTTGTCCTGATTGATTACGTGAACGACCAGTGCCACATGTTAACGCAATCTGCAAACCGTGCGATCGGGGCGCCGGATGAGATCGTGGCCGCAATTGCGGAGCATTTGGTGAAGGGGGCGCAACGCCTGATCCAGCAATCGCAATAGCCACCTACCGTGACGATGGTCCTCCGCGCCCGCCAGTTCGAGTTCGTATTTCCGCGGCCGGCGCTGATCATGGGAATCGTCAATGTCACTCCTGATTCTTTTTCGGATGGCGGTCAATTCCTGGAAGCTGAGGCCGCGATTCATCGGGCTTTGATGCTGGCTGAAGAAGGCGCTGAGATTATTGATGTCGGTGGTGAATCGAGCCGCCCCAATGCGCCGATTGTCAGTGAAACGGAAGAATTGCGGCGCGTCTTGCCGGTTCTGGAAGGGTTGTCGGGCCGTTTGAGTGTGCCCATTTCGATTGACACGCAAAAGCCCGGCGTGGCGAGGGCCGCGCTGGCGGCGGGCGCAAGCCTGGTAAATGACGTGGCCGCTAATCGGACCGATCCCGAGATGTGGGAGCTCGTGGCGAAGGAACGGGCGGGTTACGTTGTGATGCACATGCAGGGCAGCCCACAAACCATGCAAAAGAATCCGGTTTATGACAATGTGGTGCAGGAGATCAGTTCGTTTTTCGAAACCCGCCTGGCTCGGCTCACCGGTCTGGGAATTGAACCGGAACAGATTATTTTGGACGTTGGGATTGGCTTTGGAAAAAAGTTGGAACATAATCTCCAGTTGCTTGGGTCGTTGAACGTGTTTGCCAAATTTCACCGGCCGCTGCTTCTCGGGGTCTCGCGAAAGTCGTTTATCGGCTCGTTGTTTGGGGCTGAACCCGGAGCTCGTTTGCCGGCGGGCCTGGCCTGTGCCTGTTGGGCAGTTGAAGCGGGTGTGCGGATCATTCGGACGCATGACGTCGGTGAAACTCGGCAAGCAGTTCGGATGATGGAGACAATTCTGAAAAATCGAAACAATCTGGTCTAATGGAGTGGAGCTTACAGACAGTTTGGCGTTTCATGGTCGAGATCACTATTTTGACCGTGGGATTCTATTACGCGTTTATCTTCATGCGTGGGACGCGGAGCTGGCCTGTCGTGATTGGTTTTGGGCTCATGCTAGCCATCACGCTGCTGACCACCCTTCTCGAACTTCAAGTCTTGAGCTTCCTATTGCGAACGTTCTTTGCTTTCTCGGCCGTTGCAGTATTGGTCATCTTTCAACCCGAACTTCGGCGGATGCTCGCTGAACTGGGTAATTTGCCCCTGTTTAACACGGCCCGCGAACAGCGCGAAAACATCGAAGTTATCGTCCAAACCGCCGAACGTCTCTCCGACGTTAGAATCGGAGCGCTCATTGCAATAGAGCAGTCGATCCAGCTTCAAGAAGTGGTCGAGTCTGGCCTTCCGGTAAACTGCGAAGCGACGCCGGAAATGTTGGAAACCATTTTCTTCCCGAACAACGCCATTCATGACGGTGGCGTGATCATTAAAGGAGATCGTATTGCTTTTGCCGCCTGCATTTTTCCTTTGACCCGCCGACAAGACCTCAACCCCTCGCTGGGCACGCGGCACCGGGCCGCGATTGGTTTGAGCGAAGAAACCGACGCGGTCATCGTGGTCGTCTCAGAGGAATCCGGCGCCATTTCGTATGCGTACAAAGGGCACTTGGTGCGCGGCGTGACGGTCGAGGAGCTTCGCGCCTTTCTCACTTCGGTATTTGTCAGAGAAACTCGATCTCGCAGCTTGGTTAGCCGAGTTCGTTCGTGGACCGTCAACCGCGTGAACCCAGTGCCTCCCGTGACGAAGGCGCAACCTAATAAAACTTGATATGTCGTTGCGCACTTTCATTCTGAATAATTTCAAATGGAAGCTGATCGCGTTGACGCTCGCGATAGTTGTCTGGTTTGTCATTCAGTTCGCCATTTGGAAGGGGGTCCGGCCTACCGACCAGCCGCTGAGCAATTTTGGAGGCATCACCTCGTTCCACCAGCCGGTTCTCGTCCTCAAGGCGCCCGACGATGACGCAATCTATAAGATCATGCCGGCAAAAGTGGAGATCAGCTTCCGCTCCGGGGCCAACTTGAATAAAGTAACGAGCAATGATATAAGGGTGTTTGTCAATCTTGTCGATGCGCAGGAAAGGGAGAATCGGCCAATATTTATTCATACGTCATACCGTGTGCAGATCAATGAGGTCAAAGTCGAACCTTCGACTGTCACGGTCGAGAGAATTCTCCAGCCTAAATAACGCCAGGAATAGACCGGCATGAGTTCAGCAAAAAAAATCTTCGGAACCGACGGTGTGCGGGGAACCGCTAACATTGAACCTGTAACCGCGGAAACGGCCCTGAAACTCGGCCGTGCCGCCGCGCATGTCTTCAAGAACCTCCAAGGATCCGCAAGGGTTCGCGGCAAACACAAAATCGTCATCGGAAAGGACACTCGGCTTTCGGGTTATATGCTCGAAAACGCGCTTTCGTCGGGGATTCTTGCCATGGGGGTCGACGTCTTGTTTATCGGGCCGCTCCCAACGCCGGGCGTGGCTTATGTGACCAGGAGTTTGCGGGCCGATGCCGGCATCGTGATCACCGCGTCCCATAATCCTTACGACGATAACGGGATTAAATTCTTTCGTCCGGACGGTTACAAACTGGATGATGTCATTGAAGATCAGATCGAACAATTGGTGTTTAGCGGAGCCATCGAAAATATTCGGCCGACGGCTGACGAAATCGGCAAAGCCGTCCGCATCGATGACGCTTTGGGACGGTACATCGAGTTCGCGAAGGCATCTTTTCCAAAAGGTTTAACGCTGGAAGGGATGCGGATTGTTGTCGATTGCGCTCACGGGGCAGCCTATAAATCGACGCCCTGCGTTCTGCGCGAACTAGGGGCTGAGATCATCGTCTATGGGAACCATCCCGACGGCATGAACATCAACAAGGAATGCGGTTCGATGCATCCCCAGCAAATGTGCCACAAAGTGTACGAATATCGCGCCGATCTCGGTATCGCTCACGATGGCGATGCGGATCGCGTGATCCTTTGCGACGAAACCGGCGCGCTGATCGACGGTGACGACATCATGGCAGTCGCAGGGTTGTTCATGCTGGAGCACGGCTTGCTAAAGCAAAAGACTCTCGTCAGCACCGTCATGAGCAATGCGGGACTCGATGTTGCCATCAACGCAGCCGGAGGTCATGTCGTGCGAACGGATGTGGGAGACAAGAATGTCATCGATGAAATGTTGCGGGGCGGATTCAATTTCGGCGGGGAACAGAGCGGGCACTTGATTTTCGGGGACCATAGCACGACGGGCGATGGCTTGGTTGCGGCGCTGCAGATCCTCCAAATCATGAACAGCATGAAGGAACCGCTTTCCAAATTGACTCGTTGTTGGGCACGTTTCCCGCAGATCCTGACCAACGTGCGCGTCCGCGAGAAGAAACCTTTGGAAGAACTCGATGGCGTCATGCAATTAGTGGGTCAAGCCGAACAAGTGCTCAAGGCCGATGGTGGTCGAGTTCTGCTCCGCTATTCAGGCACGGAACCGAAAGCGCGGCTGTTGATGGAAGGCCGCGATGCCGCAGTGTTGGAAAACTGGAGCAAGCTTATCTGCGATGCCATCAAGCGTGAAGTCGGCGCCTAGGCGCGAAGAAAAACGTTGTCACCGATTCTCGATTCTCGATTCTCGAAAAGAGTCGAGTTTTTTGTTGACGCAGAAACCTGTTCGGCAAACCGTTCGACTCATGAATGCTTCTCAGCCAGACTCCCAACTGCGCCGGGCAAATCTCCAGCGCCGATTTCTGGACGGCTTTACTTTGATCGAACTGCTGGTCGTAATTGCGATCATTGCGATTTTAGCTGGAATGCTCTTGCCTGCGCTGGCGCGAGCCAAAGCGAAGGGCAAGCAAGTAGCTTGTCTTTCAAACATGAGGCAAATCGGACTCGCGACGATGATGTACACCCACGATCACAACGAATTCTTGCCTTACGGCTACGCTTACACCTGGCCGGGCCAGCGAGATCTTTACTGGTGGCAGGACCTTTGTCGGCCCTATATCAACAGCGAACCGGTCTATAGCTGCCCCAGCGCGTTGCCGCACGCCACATGGACCGACCGCAGGCCCGCAGGAACTCCGAAACCACTAATCAAAGATTATATCTGCAATGCTCAAGGCGGAGCTTACCCTGAGAGCGGAAAGAAGGATTGGGTAGGCGCCCATGGCCCTTTCATTAACAACTGGGACAATCCGAGCCGGCGGCTGAGCGACGTTCAGGACACCACAGGCACTATCGCGATAGGTGACGGGAGCACCAACGTCTTCGAAATCTGGCGCCTCGAACAAGTTGACGCTTGGTACAACGCCGGATTTGGTTCGGCGTTCCTCGGCAACAGCGCAGCGGACAAAAAGAACGCGCATCAAGGCCACATCGCCAAGCGCCACAACAATGGCTTCAACACTTCCTTTTGCGACGGCCATGCCGAGTTCGTCAAAAAATCCACGCTCGGCATGTGGACCAACCGCAAAGGCGACTGACCGGCGATGATCGTCAGAAGAGAATGGTTTGCCGGGTAAGAAACCCAAAGAACAGCCTTACGTCTCCGCGCGCAGCACGCGGTCAACTCGAAGTGAGCCGCTCAACGGGTTTGCTTTATTAGGGCAATTTAACGGCAAGGTTCGGTTCAAAGTCCTTGTGCCAATTTAACGTCCACAAGTCTTTCGCTTTGACCTTTGCCGCGTGGCCATCCACAAACCCGACATTGATGCCGCCGCGGTGCCGGTCAATGGCGAAGCGTCCCATGAATTGTCCGCGCGCGTGAGGAAAACTGCCGCCGCCGTAGCCTCCTCCCTTCAAGTCGACCGGCGCGCGATCCTTGCTTTCAGGCCACGAGCCAACCCAGACTGAATCGCCATAAACAGGAACATCCGCGGAAGCGGTGGAGAATTGGGAGTAATATTTTTCGCGTGGAAAATCGGCGACGTACACGCCGAGGTTATCCAGCCAGAGATTCATTCCGTAACTTCCTTCGCCTTCCAGCACACGCCAGGTCTTGGTCGATGTGCCCCACCAAACTTCGCCCACGGATGGTTTGGCCTTCGGCCGTTTGGTGGCTGGGCAAAACATGATTCTCATGACGCCGTTTACGTTTTCAGCGGGTTTGTTCTTGTACGCTTGATCTCCCAGGTACGGCGCGATTTGATGAAACCAATAAGTGCCGACTTCAGCGGTCACAGGAGGAACGTGGTCCTTGAAATCATCAGCGTAAAATCGCGTCGCCAGCGACATCTGGCGGACGCTGTTCAAGCAGAGCGTGGCTTTCGCCTGAGCCTTGGCGCGGCTCAACGCTGGTAAGAGCATCCCCGCCAGAATGGCAATAATGGCGATAACAACGAGCAATTCGATGAGGGTGAAGGCGCGGGAAAATCTGCTTTGCATCGAGCTGTTCAGGGTTGTTGGCCGGAGGAGGAAGGTTTTCATAGACGTTCGGGAATGCATTGAACTCCTGGACCGTATCAGCGCCTTGAGTAAAGACAAAGGAAAACTTGGCTGGCGCGTCAGGCCAGTCAGGCCAAAAGGATACGCCCGGTGAGTTCCTTGCGAGTGAACGCTTCCTAACTTGGCACGATGGTTATTTGATTCTCCTGAGCGTCTGCCAAACGTGCAAATACTAGCTTGACGAACGTTTTGCCGGATAGATTTGTAGACATAGCCAAATTTGAGTTTCCCAGTCTAACGTCTGTCATGCGCAGTTGAGCAACGCTGATCTTGTCGGTTTTGAGGCTCTTGCGAATCAACTTGCCGCGAACAGGAACGCGTGCAAAGTATGTCCCCGATGGAATGTATCGAACCAAGTTCGCAAAAGACGTTTTCTGCCAGGTCTTATCTGGTGTTTCCTCACGTTTGCTCATATTGTCGCGAGGGGTATCAGAAACCAGTATCAAAATGTGAATCGCGAGCTAGGGTGTTATACGTAAGGTGTTCTACCTAAACGATTGGGCGATTGGCGCAGCGGTTAGCGCGTCTGCTTTACACGCAGTAGGTCGGGGGTTCAAATCCCTCATCGCCCACCAGTTCATTCTTTATAGCCCAACGAGTTACAAAAACTTCCCGAATTTTGGTGACAAATTGGTGACAACTTAGGCCGGAATTGCTGCGGGTAAAGGAAGGATGTTCGCGCCTTCCGTCGGCAGGATCGAAAACCACTTCTCAGCGTCCGGCGGTCGGACGAGTTCTCGGTAGTGCCGGAAGATGGTTGCTGGACTGTTGCCGCATTC
Source organism: Verrucomicrobiota bacterium (assembly GCA_016871515.1). Classification (GTDB taxonomy): domain Bacteria; phylum Verrucomicrobiota; class Verrucomicrobiia; order Limisphaerales; family SIBE01; genus SIBE01. The sequence continues at coordinate 3,757 of VHDE01000136.1, read as the reverse complement.
TAGCGCGACCTGGTTAACGTTCTGAATCTGCGCCGTCCGGTAGGAAATGAAACTGTGCCTAAGGCCGTTGTGCTTCCATCGAATCTTGTGAGTGTCCGCTAACCTCAAAGACCGCATCCCGCTCAAACGTTCGTTCAGGTTCACCGGCGACCTGAAGCTCTACGAAACCTGTCCACGCCAATACCAGTTCTTCCGTGAATACGACTTCACGCCCTCGCGTTCAGCGGTCATCTTCTTCGGTTTGCTCGTCCATCAAACCATTGAGGAAATCCACCGCCTCGTACTCGACGGCAAACTGGCTGAACTCGACGAGCCGCGCGTCCGCGCGTTGTTCGACCGGACGTTCAACTTCCTGACGCTCGCCGACGTCCGCCCCATTGGCCCGGCTGCGCACGAATCCGCGTTCAGCCAGGTGATGAACTATTTCCGCCAGAATCAGGCCGAGATGCAGCGTGTCCTCGAAACCGAAGTGGACGTATCCGTGGAGAAACAGGATTACATCCTCACGGGCAAAGTGGACTTGCTCATGGGCGGTGACGGCAAGTTGGAGTTGCTCGACTTCAAAACCTCGCCTAGGCCCACCAACTCTCCGAAGCTCCTGCAAACCTGCGAACGCCAACTTTGCACTTACGCGCACATCCTCGAAAAGCGCTACGGCAAACGCCCCGAACGCCTCCTGCTGTATTGGACTGCCGAGGAGAAGAAGACCGATGCGCTCATGCAATTCCCATACAACCCATCGCTCGTGGACGAAGCCGTCAGAGAGTTCGACGCCGTCGCCGGCAAAATCAAGGCGCATGACTTCCGCATCGCGGCCCTGCCGGAAAAGGCCATCTGCAAAGAGTGTGACATGCGCTCGTATTGCGCGGCGGAGGGAGTGTTGGCTCTCCTTTATGAACCAATCGGCGCCCTGGAGCATGCCCGACCGACTCGGAAGTCTTGTCGGGGAGCTGGCTTCCGAGTAAACTTCCGAGCAATGAACCTCGCCGAATGCCTGAAGCGCCCGGAAGGCAAAACGCTCGAATTCAAGCGGGAACTCGCTTCGGCGGAACCGTTCCTCCGCACGGTGGCGGCCTTTGCCAATACGGCGGGCGGTATCGCTGCGATCGGCGTGGAAGACCAAACCCGGCGTGTCGTCGGCGTGGCCGACCCATTGGCCCTGGAACGTCACCTCGCCAATCTCATCAACGAGCACATCCGCCCTCAACTCCTGCCCGACATCGAGATTCTCCCCTGGCGCCGAAGGCACGTCGTCGCCGTGCAAATCCATCCCGGCCCCTCTCGCCCGTACTATCTCAGGGCGGTGATCAACGCCGTCGTGCATGCCGATTACGCCCAGCGCGGCGCGCCCATTCGGCTCTCCATTTTCGACGACCGTGTGGAAATAGAAAATCCCGGCTTACTCCCCTTTGGCCTTACGATTGAGGACATCCGTCAGGGAATTTCCAAACTGCGCAATCGGGTCATCGGACGGGTCTTTCGCGAACTGGGCTTGATCGAACAATGGGGCAGCGGCATCCAGCGCATGAGCGCCGCCTGCCGCGCATCGGGCCTCATTGAACCGCAGTTCGAGGAGGTGGGCTGGCATTTTCGCGTCACGCTTTTCAAGCAGCGGCGACAACCCCAGCCGCCAGCCGACGCAGTGGACCAGGCCATTCTGCGCGCCTTGGAATCGAGGGACGGTCTTTCCACACAGCAAGTTGCCACCGCCATCCATCGCAGCGCGCGAGCCACCCGCACTCGCCTGGCCGGGCTGGTCCGGCGGGGCCTGGTCGTCGATATCGGAAGCGGCCCACGCGACCCGCGGCGCACGTATCATCTGACCAAACCTTGACGCTGAGCTATGTCGAAAGTTGAAATCACGCCGACGGAACTGGTGTGGCCGGGGAAATACAACCAGGACGGCACGCGCAAGGAAGTGCCCCGCGTGAGCCTGCCGTTTCAGGTCATCGAGACCATCAACCAGAGCCGGGCTACGCGCGAGGCGGCGAAGACGGAGACGCCGTCGCTGTTCGAGTTCTACCATGGGAAGGAAGGCGACACGTTCGAGTCGGGCTGGAAGAACAAACTCATCTGGGGCGACAACCTGCTCGTCATGGGGTCGCTCCTCGAAAAGTTTGCCGGCAAAGTAGACCTCATCTAGATCGACCCACCGTTTGCGACGGGCAGCGATTTTTCCTTCACCGCACAAATTGGCGACGAGGGCGTTGAAGTCACAAAGGAACAATCGGTCTTGGAAGAAAAGGCTTACCGAGACACTTGGGGGCGCGGTTTGGATTCCTACCTAACTATGCTCACAGAGCGGCTGCGTTTACTCCGTGACCTCCTCTCAGAAAACGGTTCCATTTACGTCCATCTCGGCTGGCAGGTAGCAGCATACGTCAAGGCAGTCATGGACGAAGTCTTCGGTCCAGCGAATTTTCAGAACGAGATAATTTGGAAGCGACAGACTGCTAAAGGGGACGCCTTCGACAGTATCAATCAATACGGAAGAATTCACGAAACGATTTTGTTCTACTCGAAATCTGAAGACTTCATCTGGAACCTCCAATACACCATTACGACGAATCCCATCTGGCGAAATCATACAAGCACGTTGAAGATGGGTCGAATCGGCGTTTTGCGCTTCGTGACCTGACTGCGGCGGGGACCCGTCGCGGGGACTCCGGCAAACCAATCATCATAAAGGGAGAAACGATTCACTTGCCGCGGGAACGGCATTGGGCAATCGGGTTGGAGGCAGGAGAAACGGTTCAGCAGGGCGTGGACCGCTTGGTTAAGGCTGAAACGATTTGCTATGAACGCGGACAGATGCCGCGTTTGAAGCTTTACCTCGACGAAATGCCCGGCGTTCCGTTGCAATCCGTGTGGGCTGACATCCTGCCCGTTCCGGCGCAGAGCACCGAGCGGTTGGATTATGCCACGCAGAAACCGGGTGACACTTCTGGAGCGAATCATCAAGTCTTCGTCGGATGAGGGCGGTCTGGTAGCCGATTTCTTCTGCGGTTCTGGAACAACGCTCGCCGTCGCTGAGAAGCTGGGGCGGCGATGGATTGGGGGGGATTTAGGGCGCTTTTCGATTCACGTGACGCGAAAGAGGTTACTTGGCATCACGAACTGCCAGCCCTGCGAGGTCCTAAACCTCGGCAAATACGAGCGCCAATACTGGCAGGGCGTGACGTTTGGCAGCAAAGGCAAGACCATTACCGAGCAGGCGCTTTACGAATACCTCGCCTTCATTCTCAAGCTCTACGGCGCGCAGCCGGTGGCGGGTCTGGCGCATCTGCACGGACGCAAGGGCCGCGCGATGATTCACATCGGCGCGGTGGATGCGCCGGTGACGATTGACGAAATCAATTCGGCTGTTGCCGAATGCGCGCAGCTCAAACAACCCGAACTCCACATCGTCGGCTGGGAATGGGAGATGGGCCTTTACGACTTGATGGTTGGCGAAGCCAAGAAGCGGGGCGTGAAACTGCTCCTGCTACAAATCCCGCGCGAAGTCATGGAGCAGCTGGCCGTCGAGAAAGGCGACATCCAGTTCTTCGAACTGGCCTATCTCGTCGAAGTGCTGTCGAATCGCGACTGCAAAGTCCTGATTGATGCCTTTGCGGAGGTGTTCGCACGCGAGGTTGGGACCCAAACGGCCGGAATCGAGGGAATTGCTGGCCGCCAATCGTCGGCTCCACGTGGCCTACTTGCTCAAGGAATCCTTTGGGCAGCTGTGGAGTTATCGAAGCGAGGGATGGGCCTTGCG